>CALWSS010000058.1 GCA_944384255.1 uncultured Clostridia bacterium | reverse complement strand
AAATTAAAATTCAAAACTAAACATAATAATCTTTTATTTCTTCTGCTATTTTTGGTGTTACAACTTCTTTTGGAATAATTATAATATCTTTTTTATTAGTAAGTATATAATCTCCGTTTTTAGTTATTTTACCGTTTAAATATCCCTTTGGAAAGCCCTTCATAACTCCTGAGCAGTTAATATTAAAATACCCGTCACGTATTTCCATTGATAAATACGGGCCTATGGCAAAAGGCGGTTTTTTCTTTAAAAATTTCAGCCTAATAAATTTAAACAAAAACAGTAAAAGCAAGTATATCAATACAGTTGCTGCACAAATTATCGCTTTTAACCCTTTAGAGACTATAATGCCGGAAAACAGTGTTAAACATAGAAATATAACAGCTGACATAGATAAAAACAGTGTAACGGGCCAATCACGCCGTCTTTCGTAATACCGAATATATTTTTTAATCTGTTGTTCCGACAGTTCAAACATCACTCTAAAGCGATACATTCCATGCACCCCCTTAATGTCAGTTTATTTTTATGCTGTCGCCTGTTTGCAGGTTGTATTTAAATATGTCCTTTGTTTTAAGGGAAATAAAATACTTACCTACAATATAATTATAACCGCTTGGGCCCTTTTGGTACAGACTTACACCGTAACATTCTTCATTATTTACAATGGAACGGCCTACATCAAATATATTTGTATAATCATCAAATGAGCTGTTAAGGGCATGGGTGCTGTCTATAAACTCTTTCAAATACTCCCTTGCATCATCACGGGTAAATGTTCCTTCTGCTTCTTCTTCCTCGCTTGGAAGCTGGCCTTCTATTCTGTAAACATCTACATAATAGTATTTTTCACCCTGTCTTATATCGATTTCAAATATTTTGTTTTCTTCCTGTGACTGCATGCCGTATTTTAAAACAGGCTTTTCTTCTGGTGCTGTATTCTCGGATGTATCAGCAGAAGAAGCATTTGTGTTTTCTTTTAATGTATCAGAAGATGTTTCAGGCTGTGTTTGGCTGTTTTGGCTTTCCGTATCTTCGTCTTTAAGCTCAACAAAGCCTTTTTCATCTTGAAGGTATTTAACATACTCATTTATTGTATCTTGGCTGTCGTCTTCGTTTTTATAAACATACTCTATTGTATTTGCTCCGTCTTCCTGAACAGGAACAATATCCGACAGTATGCCTTTTTGTGTAACGGTAGTTATGGAATCCACGCTGTCTTGGTCTATAGTGTAGCTTTCAGCCACCAAAGGTTCTTCCTTATTCTTATTAAGGTAGAAACCCACTAAGAAAAACACAACAAAAACTAATAAAAGTATAAATATAAATTTTTTCTTTGATTTTCTTTCGGATTTAACTTCAATTCTCTTTGCTTTCATTTTTATTCACCTTGAAATTAAATTAGCTCAAAAAATTCCGGCGCTTAAAAAAGCGTCCGGAATTTAGTTTTATTAATTTTGCTCCTTAACAAATTCTTTGTCCCAGTAAGAATCTTTTCTTCCTGTTCCACCGCTTTCCATATCAACAAATGTAAGCCTGAGCATACCGGCTTTATTTCCGTTTTTGTCGCAAAGCTCATAAGGGAAGAAAATAGTATCGTTATGAAGTATGTTCTTAAATGTAAGAGTTATGCTCTTTAACGCTTTCTCACCGGTTTCTTCATCTTTTCCTGCTGTATATGAATCTATTGTTACAACTACATCATCAGGGTTAACGGCACTTGTTCTAAGGTTATCAGCAAAGAACTGTGCTGACAAAGGCTTCATCTGCTCATTTTCACCTGGTATATAATAAACTTCCTCAGAGAAAGTAAGCATAACCGTACCTTTATATGCTTTGCCTGCATTTCCGTCGGCACCGTTACGAATAACAGTATTTAACTCAACTGAAGGCGGAGTTACGTCTGCCGGTGTTATATCTCTCTGGAACGCAATTTTCGAGTCACCGCCTACATTTGTTTGTCCATTGCCCAATGTACTCTTTGCAACGGCAAAGAATGTATAGTATATATTTCTCTCAAGACCTGTTACACTTACTTCTGCCGAATATTCCATATTGGTTTTATCATACTTGGTAATTATTGTTCCGAAGTCCACCGGTTTATATATAGTATTTTCTCGGCCGTTACGTATAATTTGAGCTACAGAGTCTGCACTTTCTGTAAGTACGCTTTCACCGTTAACTAATTCAAACCATTTATCACACTGAAGGCTTGGAAGAAGCATCCAGTCAATAGTAGCGTTTTTATCTGATATAATTTTAATTGTTGCACTGTTTTCGCCTCTATCTACTACCTGAACACTGATATTAGGTGCTGACACCGGTAAAGTAGTAAACGTTATCTTTTTAACTTCTGAAGGCTCAGGCGGTGTACCTTTAAGGAAATAGAAGAAATCATATTCTCTTTCCGGCTCAAGGCCTTCTATTAATACAGGGAATTCAACATATCCGCTTGTAACTGTATACTTGCCTGAAACTCCACCGTTTGGATTTATGGCTCCGTTCATTACCTGAATAGCATTTACAGGCTCCTTAACAGTGCCGCTTGGTGCTACAAGATAATAAAAATCACATTTTTTATTTGTCATAATAAGCGGTCTTATTAATGTATCACCAATTTCACCAAAATCAGTAGCAGTATCTCCATATTTGTCAAGCTCAGGATAGCCTTCTATAAAACTTGGTATAACAGTATCTGTAAATGAAGCTGAAACTTCAAAATTTATAGGTGAGTTAACCTGTGTTGCTCCATCGTTAATAGCAGTTTCAAAACCGTCTTTAGGGTTTCCCGCAAGACTGCTGAGAACAGTTTTTGAACCTATTACACATTTAATATTCATTTTTACAGTTTTGTTCCAGCTGTCTCTGTCACTACTGCCGTCTATACCAATAAATCTAATACCAAATTCACGATTTGTAAGTTTATTAAACGGTTCAAAGCTGTAGTCATCTAATCCTTCTGACTTTCTGTCTATAATATAATGAAGTGTCATTGCTGAATCTTTCATTATTAAAGGATTATAACTGTATTCTACAAATTGTCCATCTGCATTTTTTTCATAAAGCTTAAATTCAACTGTTGTATCAGTTTCAAATATCATATCAAAAAGAACAGAATCTGAAGTCTTAATAGCCTGAGGCTCCAAAGCAAAAGTTATATCCATATTCTGCGGTGCCTCTGTTTTTACAAGCTGTACCTGTGGTGAAAGAGTCTTAAATGCATCAAGACGTGTCTGGTCTTTCATTCTGTTGTTTGATGTATCAACAATATAGTTTAACTCAAACTGATATTTTTCACCGCTGTTTAAGTTAAGGCTTTCTGCTGGGAAGAGTACATAGCTTTTACCTTCTTCATCAATGCCAATTTTTGCCTTTGAATAGTCTATATTAACTACTGTTTCTTCTCCGTCGTTTAATTGATACAAAATAATGTCGTCTTTTAAATTTTCATTAGTCAGCGACTTCATTGTATTTCTGTCTAAAACTTCTTCGCTGAATACAATTTTAATATCCGACTCAACTTTAGGCTCACCGTTTACATCTTGTGAAAATTCCTGTGTGGCTGTAGGTGCTACCATATCAGTTGTTTTAATTTCAATTTTAATACCTGATGAGTTGTTGCCGGATTTATCCTGTGCCACCATATAAAGGTCATAAGTTGTTTCAGGTGAAAGCTTGCTTATTTTAACTGTTGCTTCTGTGTTTGCCTTAGCATTTGCTTTGCCG
Organism: uncultured Clostridia bacterium; assembly: GCA_944384255.1. Lineage (GTDB taxonomy): Bacteria > Bacillota > Clostridia > Lachnospirales > Anaerotignaceae > Neoanaerotignum_A. The sequence continues at coordinate 55,927 of CALWSS010000058.1, read as the reverse complement.
TTTATCTCTGTATTATTTCCTGTAATAATAGCATCTATGCCTTCCTGTGAGCTTAAAGAAGGTGAAGTTGTAGCAGGTGGAACAGGTGATGGAAATACCGTGCCTTTTTTTACTACTACATAATAAACTGTACAGTCTTCGTTAACTTTTACTTTAACATCAACTGTTTTATCTGTCATTTTATCCTCTTTAGGATAGCCCTCAATAAATTTAGGCGGTGTAGTATCTTTTGTTGTAGCCGTAATTTTTGTAAGCTTTGAATCATTTGTTCCGTCGGTGGCCAGTAAGTAAACATCATAAGATGTTTCTTCCTTTAAGCCTGATGCTGTAAATGTTTTTTCAACATTCTTCTGGCATCTTCTTTCTTCTCCGCTGTCAATATCACCGCTTAATTTGCCGTCTTTCAGCTCATCAGCTGTAGGTGCCTGACTGCCCTTAGGGAATACTGCCCAATATACAGTAGAACGTTTTGACATATTAACCGTAATATCAAGAGTAGTACTGCTTTGTGATGTAACCTTAGGGTAACCGCTTAAAAAGCTTGGAACAGTGTTGTCTTCCGATGTAAATGCTTCTGTTTTAATCGTACTTATATTGCCTCTTTCATCTTCAAGTACAGCCGAAATAACGTAGTCAGTATCTGCCGTAAGCTTAGAAATACTGCTTGTAACGTCTTCATCTGCATTTTTAACTGTAAATGAACCGGAAGAAATTATCGCTTTAACATTATTAGGCTTAATAATGTCATCTTCGTCGATTTCGTCCTCATCTTCTTCAAGGGTTACAGCCCAGTAAACCTTTCCCGGTTTATTTGTCTGATAAATAAATGAAGCCTTATTAGGACCCATTTCGTCCTCCTGAGGATAGCCGGCTAAAATTCTCGGTCTTGCAGAAGACTCCTCAGCCTCCTGACTTGTCATTTCCTTACCGTTTATTACTGCCGTAAGTCCCGGACGGATTACAATTTCATCAGGAAGCATTTCTACTTCAACACCTGATGATGTAATATTAACACTGCCCATATCGCCTTCACCTATTACCTGACATGGAGCATCAAGGCTGGCATTTAATACATAAGCATTTTTATCAAGTGTTACAAGGCTGTCCTGTGCATCTTCATCAACTGTTAAATTGTATATACTGCCTTTGCCCAGAACAAGATAGTTTTCAGGCTTCATAACCGAAACATTTTTATAATCTCCTGAAAGTGTAAGTGTTGTTTCCGGCTCACCGGATAACTCTATGTTAAGGAATCCTTCATCTCTGCCGCCGAAGTCCTCGAAATATGCGTCTGTTTTAACAACTGTTTTTTGTATCTGTGTAGAACCTTTGGCATCAACTGATACAACCTTGTCTGCTTCACCGTCTACAATAAGATTGTTTATATAACAGTTGTTGAAGTTAATGCTGTTGTCGCCGGCATTGCTCTGTCCTCCGCCGCTTATTATAACATCGCCTAAAACATTTACATTTTCCAAATTAACAAAGCCTGTTCCAACACCGGCTGTTATATATAAATCACCGTTAACTGTTGTGTTTGATAAAGTACCGCCGGAAGATGAAATAGTAACATTTCCCGGTACAGTGCCATAAGAATAGCTTCCGCTGTCTTGAATAAGTGTTCCTATTACATCAGAGAGCATTTTTGCAAACTCTCCTCTTGTAACATTATTAAAAGGCCTGAATGAGCCGTCAGGATAACCGCTTATAAAGCCCTTTTCTGCTCCGGCACCTATGGCACCTTTGCTCCAGCTGCTGAATGTACGGCTGTCTGTAAAGTTTAAAATCTCGCCAACAGGTTCTTCAAGCTTAAGGTTTCTGCATATAAGGCTAACTGCCTGTTCACGTGTTAAATTACTTTGGGCATCAGCCTTGTTTTTAGATGTACCGGAAAAGTATCCCATTTGATAAGCTATGGCAATATCGTCTGCATACCATTCTGTACCTGTAATATCTCTAAACGGAAGATTACCCTTTTGATATGAGTTATATCCAAGAGCTCTGTTCAGCATAGATATGCACTCTGCTCTTGTAATGTACTTGTCGGGATTTAAGTTTCCGTTTAAATCACCCCTCATAATGCCGTAATTATAAAGGTTTTCCAAATACTGCCGTGCCCAGTGATTGCTTGCAAGCACACTGTCTTGGCCCAATGCCGTAGTTGCAAATGAGCCTAAAAAAAGAACTGACGCTAAAAAAAGCGCAATAAACTTTTTCATTTTTTAACTAAACCTCCCTTTATGTATGAAACTTGTTTTAATTCTTTGATTTTTGTGCTTTATTGTCACCATTTAGAGTAAACTTAAGGAAATAAACATATATATCAACAACAGCTTTATATAGTTCTTCCGGTATTTCCTCTCCTAACTCCAAACGTGAAAGAAGAGTGGCAAGTGAATTATCCTCAAATATAGGAACGTTATTTTCAATAGCTGTTTCAACAATTTTTTCAGCCATGTTTCCCATACCAGTTGCAATAACTACCGGGGCAATGTCGTCACCGTCGTATTTAAGCGCTACAGCACGTTTGTTTAAATCAGATTTTAACATCTATCATATTAATCCTTTCGTAAATTTGAGGGAATACTTCCTCTATTGTTTTGCTTTTTGAAGACATGCCAAGAGCAAAATTTCTTAAATTAAGTCCGTTTTTTTCCATAATTCCGACTATATCCTTTTTAATCCCGTCTTCTCTTTGTTTCAATGCTTCCGGATAATAAAGCTGTAAATCAACACCGTTTTTTTTCTGTGTTATAATTAAGTCAAAAAGCCCCAAATCCTTTATATCAAATTTAACAAGAAGCCTTTTGCAATCCTCTTTAACACCCTTTTCGTTCTTTTCCTTGTGCTTAGGGTCAACCCAAATTTCCGAAAACATAGGCCTTCCGTCTATATAAGCCGGAACCATAATATGGTTAAGAGGCATGTAAACACTTTCGTTAAGAAGCAGTGACTGAAGTATGTTCTGAAAAGCACTTTTTGTTTCCCAGCCGCCTTCACCTTTTAATCCTCTTTTAAGAGCATCGGTAAAATACTTTGAAAAGTCTGTTTCATTTGTATTTTCGTTTTGAATCAGTTTTTTCAAGTCATCAACAGTAATACCGTTAAAAACATTGTTAAAATCCCTGAAATCCATTAGACGATTAAAACTCTGTCCCAGTTTATCCATGCTGCCGTTTTCATACTTAGCAATACTTAATGTAAGCATTGCTATAAAATCCCGAACTTTTCCCATATTGTTGGTATTTTTTATGTAATTAGACAAAAAAGGTACAACTTCTTTTTTAAGGAAAGATGTTATATCGCTTTGGCTGCCTTCCGACCTGTTCTGGTTTAATTCAGTAAGTTTATCCATAATATTTTGAAGCTGCTGCCTGTAATTAGACGTCATATACGTTGAAATATTTTTAAGTATTGACTGTATATTTTTCAGTGTTGACTGGCTTGAAGAAGCATCGTTATATATCTTAACAAAATTAAGCATCTCCATTTGAAGGTCTGCTGATTTTGTATTTTCCAAAAGTTTCTCAACTGCCTGAAAAAAAACATTGTTAAACTTTCCGGCTGCCGATGACTGCTCCTTTATAAAACTCAAAAGCTCGTCCTGAGTTAAATTCATACCTTTTAATATGTTTGTAAGCTCTGACATAAAACCGTTTTGGCTCACCTGCTGTGTTTCACCGCTCATTTGAAACAATATATCTGATAAAATTTCAGTTATATTAGGTGTATTTCTGAGAGCTTCCAAAAACGTTCCGAAATTAGAGCCATAATTAAGCCCCAGCTCCTTTTCGGCATTGCCGCTCTTTCCGTCTGAGCGGGTAACCTTAGTCATATCAACAATATTCTGTACATTTGTATCGTTAACTGAAACCGGATGTGTTCTTGAAGCATTGTCAAAACCGGCTGTAGGATTATTGACTTTTAATATGTCTGACACAAATTTCACCTTCTATCCTTCAGAAACTATTATTTTTTTAATTTTTATGACGATAATAAATGTAAAGCTTGTTTAAGAAAATTATTGAGGTGGTGCATACAATATGGACAACGGTATGGATAACATGCTTGATATGTATTTATTTGAAACAAACTCTCTTTTGGAGCAGCTTGATAGTATTCTTCTTAACGCGGAAAAGTCAAAATTATTCACAATGGATGATGTTAATGAGATTTTCCGTATTATGCATACAATAAAAGGCTCGTCAGCAATGATGGAATTCTCCTCATTAATGAAAATAGCCCACAAAACAGAAGACCTTTTTTACATTATAAGAGATAAAGGCGTCGAAACCTTTGATGCAGTATGCAGCGAAGCTGAACATCATGAACTTTTTAATCTTGTTTTCAACACAATAGACTTTATGCGTTCGGAAATAGAAAAAATAGAAAATGATGAACCTCTTACAGATAATATCGACCAAGAGCTTGAAAAGATTAGTAATTTTATTGATAAAATTAATACCCATTTCGGCAATACCCAAAACAGTGACAGCAAAGAAAATGCAAATACAGAACAAGCTGCCGAGAGTACCGAAAAAGAACAGCCTAAAGAGCAGACTAAGGCAGCAAATGAAGAACTTCCGGATAAATCTCCTTTCTTCCTTAAAGTATTTTTTGACGACGGCTGTGGAATGGAAAATTTAAGAGCTTTTATGCTTGTTACGGCAATTAAAGATGTATGCTCTGATTTTACATTTTACCCAAAGGATATAGAAACCAATTCCGAAACAGCTCATCAAATAATTGACAACGGTTTTTTAATAGGCTTTAAATCAAAAGACGACCTCGATAAATCCGTAGCTGTTTTAAAGGGCCAAAGCAATATTTATACATACGAAATTATAGAAAACGAACAGCCGGTTAAAGAGGAAAAAAGCACACCGACAGATGCAGTTAAAAAAGAGGAGCCGAGTGAAAAGAAGGCCAAAAAACCGGCAGCTAATTCATCCAGCTCAAGCCATTCTTCACAAAATAAACAAAGTCTTATCAGTGTAAACCTTTCAAAACTTGACAGCCTTATGGCTATAGTAGGCGAGATTGTAATAACCGAATCAATGGTTACTTCCTGCCCGGAGCTTGCCGGTTTAAAATTAGACAGCTTTACAAAATCAGCCCGTCAGCTCAGAAAATTAACAGATGAGCTTCAGGATATTTCAATGTCAATACGAATGGTGCCTATTTCCGGTGTTTTCCAAAGAATGAACCGTATTGTCCGTGATATGGGCCAAAAGCTTAATAAAGATGTTGAGCTTGTGCTTATAGGTGAAGACACAGAGGTTGACAAAGCCATTGTTGACTGCATAGGCGACCCTATAATGCATATAGTAAGAAACTCTATGGACCACGGAATTGAAGAAACTGCCGAGGAAAGAATAAAATTAGGCAAAGACCCTAAAGGCAAAATTACATTAAAAGCCGAGCATACAGGCAGTGAAGTTATAATCTCTATAACCGATGACGGAAAAGGCATGGACCCACAGGCCATACTTGAAAAGGCCGCAAGAAACGGCATACTTACAAAACCTGAATCGGAATACACCAAAAAAGAAATATTAAATCTTACTTTAATACCAGGTTTTTCAACTAACGAAACTGTTACAGAATTTTCCGGCCGTGGTGTTGGAATGGATGTTGTAAAAAAGAATATTGAGCAGGTTGGCGGTGTAGTTTCAATTTCAAGCGAGGTTGGAGAAGGCACATGCACAACTCTTAAAATTCCTCTTACAATGGCCATAGTAGACGGCATGGAAATAGCCGTAGGCAAATCAATATTTACAATACCAATACACAATATTCGTCAGTCATTTAAAATTTCAGCATCAGAAATTATTCATAACGTAGATAACAGCGAAGTAATAAAACGTATGGATGAGTTTTATCCTGTTTTCAGACTGCATGAAATATACGGCCTTCAAACGGACATTACAAATATTGAAGACGGCATAATTATATGGGTAGAATCCGGCGATAAGTCATACTGCCTGTTTGTTGACGAGCTTTTAGGCGGACAGCAGGTTGTAGTTAAACCGCTTCCGGCATACTTAAATGATTTTAATATTAAAAATTCCGGAATAGCAGGCTGTACAATACTTGGCGACGGAAATATAAGCATAATACTTGATATAGCAAATCTTTATCTGAAAGCCCAGAATATTATTTAAAATAAGGAGGTAATTATGATGTCTAATTCAAACAGTGCAGACTCTAATTCCGATATTTTAGAAGAAAACGCTTCTGTTGAGAACATAAAAAAATATCTTACTTTTATATCAGATAATCATATATTCGGCATAGATGCTTCTTATGTAACAGAAATTATAATAAACCATACAATTACATTCCTTCCTATAGTTCCATACTATATAAAAGGAATAATTAATTTAAGAGGTCAGATTATACCAATTATTGATATACGTCTTAAAATGGGTAAACCGGAAAATATAAAAGAGGACGGTTCAAACTGTATAGTAGTATTAAACATAGACGGAACAATGCTTGGCATTATGGTGGATAATGTTCAGCAGGTGCTTGACATAGATACAAAGAAAATTTCACCTCCTACAGTAAATAACTGCGAGGAACTGGTTAACGGTATGGTTACCCTTTCCGACGGTTCAACAGTGCTTACAATAGACTGTGACGTAATAAAAAGGACTTAAGAGGTGCTTATTTATGTTAAAAATATCTCAAGGTGATTTTTTAAAACTGTCTAATTATGTTCATCATAACTTCGGCATAGACCTTTCAAAAAAGAAATCACTTATAGAAAGCCGACTTGGTTCAACTGTTCAAAACTCCGGCTTTCATAATTTTACCGAATATGTAAACCATATAACAACATCGGCAAGCAAAGCCGACATAGACAGCATGCTTAATAAGCTTACAACAAATTATACTTATTTCATGCGTGAAAAAACACATTTTGATTTTTTCTCAAATACAATACTGCCTTACTTGGTGTCAACAAAAAAGAATCGTGTTTTAAGTATATGGAGTGCCGGCTGTTCAACAGGTGAAGAGCCGTATACCCTTACAATGCTTATTAAAGATTATCTTGGGCCAAAGGCTTCTCAGTGGGACACACGTATACTGGCTACTGATATATCACAAAATGTGCTTAATAAAGCTTTGAAAGGTGAATATGAGTCGGAATCTATTATAAGCATACCGGCTCGGTGGAAAAACGAATATTTTACAACAGGCAGAAACAAGTCAAAAGTAATGGTAAGCAAAGCCGTAAAAGACAATGTTATATTCCGTACATTTAACTTAATGGAACCTATACATTTTAAAATACCTTTCGATGTTATTTTCTGCCGAAATGTAATGATTTATTTTGACCAGCCTACAAAGGATGCATTAATACAAAGATTTTACAACGCCACAAATCCCGGTGGTTATCTGTTAATAGGCCATTCCGAAAGCTTAAACCGTGCAGCAACACCTTATGAATATGTAATGCCTTCTACATACAGAAAACCTCTTTAAATGCAATATTTAATTCAAGGATGTGACATTGATGCTTCAAGCAAAAAAAATAAGAGTCCTTATTGTAGATGACTCAATATTTTTCAGAAAAGCACTTATAGATAATCTTTCTCAATTTAATAATATAGAAGTTGTAGGCTATGCCATAAATGCCTATGACGCAAAAAATAAAATACCTTCTCTTAAACCGGATGTAGTTACTCTTGATGTTGAAATGCCGGGTATGAATGGTATAGATTTTCTTAAACAGCTTATGAAAGAACACCCGGTTCCGGTTCTTCTTGTGTCATCTTTAAACTTAAGCGTTTTTGATGCACTTTCAGCCGGAGCTGTTGACTTTGTAAAAAAACCTGATATGTCATCAGGCAATAATTTCAAAATTTTTATTTCTGAGCTGTATCGAAAAATAACTATTTCTTCACATGCTAAAATACACTTTAATCATGCTCCAGCTGCAAAAGCAATGCACAGCATTATAGCTCATAACTTTAATCCGTCAAAGCTGAAGCTTGACACAATGATTATAGCCATAGGCGCCTCAACAGGTGGTACGGAAGCCACATTGAGCATATTAAAACAGCTTCCGGCAAATGTTCCCGGTATAGTTGTAACACAGCACATGCCGCCGGGATTTACTAAAATGTATGCTGACAGACTTGATCGTATATGCAAAATTACAGTTAAAGAAGCCAAAAACGGCGACCAAGTTTTACCCGGTCAGGCTCTTATTGCACCAGGTGACAAACAAATGAAAGTAGTCAGAGTAGGTATACATTATACCGTAAGCTGTTTGGATGGCGAAAAAGTAAGCGGACATAAGCCGTCTGTAGATGTTTTATTTAATTCCGTTGCCGATGCAGCAGGGCCAAATGCTATTGGTGTAATACTTACGGGAATGGGCCGTGACGGAGCCTCTGGACTGCTTAAAATGCGTCAAAAAGGGGCTTATACTATAGGTCAAAATAAAGAAACATGTGTTGTTTACGGTATGCCTATGGTGGCTTATAATATAGGCGCTGTTTGCATACAGTCTGCATGTGAAAGCATATCTGACTTAATACTTGAAAAACTCAAATAAAAAAAACTGACTGCCGTTTTTTATAGTATTACAACTTTTTTATAAAATTCGGCAGTTTTTTAATTGTTTTGTCGAATATGTATTCCTTTAAACTGAAAGATTGCATTTTATGAAGTATATAGACCGACAAAATCTTATTATATTAAAAACAAACAAAAAAGGTATTTTCAATAGAAAATACCTTTTTTCTAACTTTTTTCTAACTTTTTCTAACCTTTTTCTAACCTTTTCTAACTTTTTTCTAACTCTTTTTCTAACTCTTTGCAGCCCTTACTCATTTCTTTTTAATATTGCTTTTACCAAACTTTCTTAAAATTGCTAAATCCGAATGCTGTTCAGCGGACTCCTTGTTGACATTAGCAGCAGTTAAAAGTTCACTTCTTATAATGCTTATGTCTTTAGGTGCATCAATGGCTATTTTCACAATACCGTTGCCAGCCTCAACAATACGCACTTCAATGCTGTCGCCTATTTTAATGGATTCCCCTTCTTTTCTTTGTAATATAAGCATATACTCAGCCCTCCTTAATCATATTACTAAACGGATATTTAAAAGAGTACTGTGTATTATCCAATATTACCTGACAGGCATCCCTTGTTTCCGGGTTTACCACTATAGGACATCTTAAATTAACAGTGCTGTTTTTTAATACCGGCCGTAAAACACATATATTATAAAACAGCGCTTCCTTTTCGTCATTAAGCTTCAGCACTTCAAGGCTTTCTTTATTAAGCTTAGGTGTGTAATCAGAGAGAAACGAAAACGGGTTTATAACCGGAAAAGCCAGTTCACTTTCCTCAAGGCTCTGAAGGCAAAGGATGTTTCCGTTGTCGTTATCAAACCTTATAAGACTGAAATACCTGTATTTTTCAAAACCAAATAAACCGTTTTTAAAATCCAAAATTTCATCGTCTTTAAACGAAAGTTCACCAAAATATTTTGTCATTCTCTCCATAATAATTCACTCCATAAAATTAAGCCTTTACATCAATATTCTGATTTTCAGGGTCTGCACTTGGTGGAACATAAATAGGCCCACCAATATATTCAATAAGAACATCCGGATACTGTGTTATATTCATCTCAATATCCCCAGGAATAAACTCAAAATCGCCTTTAAAAATACGCCAGTCGAAGTTTAATTTATCCATTTGATACTCAATTGTAACATCCGGCTGTGACCAGCTTAAATCGGCCTGTGTATGCGGTATAAAATCAATACCAATATCAGGCGGAGTAAAATATTTATCCGTTTCGGACTGAATAATCTGGCCTATGGCGTCTTCACCGATTTTTGCTCTAAGCAAAAGTTTGCCTTCCTGCATAACGGAACCCATTGCTTCATAAGCAGCATTTTTGCCCATTTGAGCATAACGCTTTATACTGCTTGAAACAGATGCCGGAGATATAGAATCTCTTGCCTCAAAAGTGTCAATATTAACACGTATAGGACTGCTGCTGATTTTCATTTTGCCTTTATCACGGCTTATTTCCAAGTCAGCGGTACCATTATTATATTCAAGATGAGCTTTATTAATCTTCATCTCAAATGCAATAGGTACATTAGTTATTTTTAACAATGGTTCCATAAATTCACCCCCACTTTGTATAAAATCATATATTTATTAATTCATAAAATCAATAAATGACTGTGATAATATACTGTTGCCAACTTTTAAAGCTGCATTATAAGCATACTGCTGCCAGATATAATCGGTAATAGCAGCAGCCATATCAACTTGGTCTACTGAAACTATCTGTTCATTTAATGCATCCTGATTGCTTAATAACTTGGTTTCTGTATTTTCCAAAAATTCACACTGTGTACCAAGCTCAGCGGCAAAATCGGCTACATTATTTTTACATTCAGTAAACTGGTCTAACATAGCTGAATATTTTTCCTCATCAAAAGGTTCTTTTTCCAAAACATCTGCCATCTGCCCCAAAAGTGTAACTACATTTTTGCTTATGCCGTCATCTGTATTTCCATACCCCAACATTTTAAGTCCGCTTACGGCTGTGTTAAATGCACTGTCGTCTTGAAGAACACCGTTTGCTTCCTGCATACCAAAACCAATATCAATATACAGTGTTTCATCCATGTATTCCTCAAGTTTATTAATATCATCAGTATCACCTGAATTAACATTTATACCGCGATATTCAAGAGTACCATCTTCCTTAAGGTCAAAAGGCACATCTTTTGTTGAAGCACCGCCAAATAAGAACCTGTCGCCGTAAGTTCCGTTCATACTCAAAATAATAGTTTCCTGCATACCCCTTAAAGTTTTTGCATAAGTCTGTCTTCCTTCGTAGCTTGTGGCACCGTTTATGGCTTTAAGGGCATCTTCGCTTACATCGTTGGATAAAACCTGACTTACCTGAAGTGTACTTGCAGATATACTGTCGTAAAGCTTTATTGTTGACTGAACATTATTAACATAATCTGCATTTTCGTTATATTCTCTCCACAGTTTAAAAGAACGTGTAGCGGCAGAAGGGTCTTCTGCTATGGATGTGAAATTCTGTTTTGTAAGTACCTTTGTTCTGGAAGAATTAAGGTTTAACGTAGTCTTATTTAAGTTTCTGCTGTATCCATTAAGAATTGACCTTGTGCTTATTCGCATTAAAATTACCTCATTTCTATCATTTAACGCCCAACTACTCCCATGTTATTTATTAAAGTATCAAGAGCCTCATCAAGTACAGTCATGAGCCTTGCAGAAGCGTTGTATGCCTGTGAATACTGAATCATATTCATACCTTCTTCATCAAGTGAAACACCGGAAACATTGTCCCTGTTGTCGTTAATGCTTGAAGCTAAAGAAGTATGGTTATTTAATATTTCAGAGCTGGAATTAATATCAAGTCCAAGCTGTGTACCCATGTTTACAAAATATTCCTGAAAACTTCCTTCAAATATCTGAACATCATTTGCTCCACCTGTTGAATATTTCATTGATTCTTTCATCATAGTAATCATGTGAGAGATGTTGTCATTGGCACCAACCGGTGCATCAGCATCCTGAGATGCCGTAATGCCGTATTTATTATTTGCCCAGCCGTCGGCTATCTTAATATTTTTAGCTGTTATTTCAGTTGTATTGTCATTTGTTGCAAATAAATCGTGGTCTGTATAACCAGCTGTATTGTTGGCTTTATTAAAAGATGTTGCAAACTGGTTTGCCAGCAAATCCAATGATTTTTGATAATAACCTATGCCCTTTGATGTAGCAGGGTCATCAAATTCACCGTTATTATTAAGCAAATCAAGAGAGCCCTTTAAGGAACCTGTTGTAATTTCATCGTTAATATTAACTTTTTCAACTCCAGCAGCTTCAGCATCAGTTTTCTCTTTTATTTTGCTGTCAAGGTTTTTCTGAGCAGCATCTACTCTTTCAGCTTCATTACTACTCAGTTCATCATATTTATTTTTAGCTTTATTATATGTTTCCTGTGCTTTATCAGTTTGTGACTGAAGCTTTCTTTGCTCAGATTCGGCTTCTCTTTGATCTTTCTGTGCTTTTTTTAAATCATCTTTCATAGCATCAAGATTTTCTTTTGCCTGAGTAACAGCATCGGCCAAACCAGTATCTGAAGGATTAGCTGCTGCATCTTCCTTAGCTTTATCATAAGCCTCTTGGGCAGTTGTAACATTGCCTTGAGCATTAGTTACAGCCAAAGCTGCATCGCTGACACTTTGATTAATATCAGCTAATTGCTGATTTAAATTATCCCAAGCTGTTTTTGCATTATTCATTTCTGTCTGAGCATTTCCAACTGCTGCAATTTCCTTATCAAGAAGCTTTTGAGCGCTGTCAATAGCCATTTGAAGCTCTGTATTTTCCGGTGAAAGCTCACTAAGGCTTATATTCCATTTTCCATTGCCGTCTTTTTCAACTGTAAACTGACGAAGCTGTTCATCATTTACAAGGTCTATTTTTTCGCTGTCTCCTACAAGCCTTATTGTAAGCTCATCTACAACAGTAGAATCTGAAACCTGAACAGGTTTATACTGAACATCTATATTTACGTATGTTGAAAGCTCATCTATTAATGAGTTTCTCTGGTCCTGAAGCTCAAGAGCGTCGTCACCGTGTATCTGGCTGTTTTTAATTGTTACGTTAAGTTCCTGAATACTTGTCAAAATTTTATTAACAGCCGGTATGTCAACATCAGTAAGGTCTGTTTCCTGATTCTGTTTTATTGTTTCAAGCTGTTTGGCATAAGAATTAAAAAGCTTAACCAAAACATCGGCAGAAGACTTAACCATGTTGTCGAACTCTTTGCTGCCTACATTTTCAGAAAGGTTATTTAACTTAGTGATAATATCGCCTAACTGATTGTTAATTCCGCCGCCTTCTTCTTTCATGCTTGTTTCATCAATTATCTCGGCAATTTCTCCCAAACCGGATGACCAAATATCGTACTCACCAACCTGAGCCATTTCTGTACGGAATCTTTTGTCCAAAAACGGGTCTCTAAGCTGTGAAACACCTGTTACAAAAACACCGTTACCTATATTAGTTAAATACTTTGATGAATACTTGTTGCTGCCTCCACCAACATTAAGGCTTACCTGGTCTAACCTCTGGCGGGTATATCCAGGAGTACTTATATTGGCTATGTTTTGTCCTACTACACTAAGAGCTTTCTGACTTGCACTCATACCAAGTCTTGCAGTCATAAAGCTGCCAAAAGTTGAATTAATCACCAAAAAAACCTCCCTAATTACTAAATACTGCCTTTAAACCCGTCTGCTTGTAAAGCTTCTTTTGGCCATTACAACCTCGCCGTCTTCTTTGTATGTTTTATTAAATTTATCTGCGGCATTCAAAGACTCCAATTTTTTATTAATCCTATGTAAATTAAGCTCAATAGCATTATGTGCATTGGAAAAGCTTTCTTTATATTTTTTTAATTTCTGCTCAATAGAATTAAAAATTTCAGTCAGCTTTTTCTTATCACTTTCCGGTGCTTTTTCTATTATCTGCCTGAAAGTCATGTTTTCATAGCCTAACGCCTTTTGAGCCGCCTCACGTTTTTTATCCAGCCCACGAAGTTTAAGCAAAAGAACCTGTTCCTTTTTCATGCAGTCGTCAACCATAGCGATATTATTTTTCAAAGCCGCCTGAAATTTTTTGTTTTCAACCTCAGTAATATCATCAATAAACTGAATAGTTTCTGAAAATATTTTCATTAACTCTTCCATTTTGTCAACTCCCAAAAAACTACGCCGGAGCTACAAAAGAATTTTACGTACAATCTCGTCAATTCCTATCTGATAGCTTCCGTCTTCAATCTGTAATTTTAATTCTTCAAGCTCTTTTTCGGAATGAGATGATTTTATATCATTCATTATTCTGTTTTTTAACTCATTAACAAATTTAGCCTCAGGAAGTGCATCGCTTTTATGGATAGACACTTCATCAAAGCTTTTTACATTTGAAAAACCGTCTGAAACACTGCCACGGCGGCTGATGTTTGTATTAGGATTATTGTAGTAAACCGAATTTGAATCAGGTACTATCTTCATGCCATCATCTCCCATTGGTATCTAATCTTTATAAAGTATATCGTCAAATTGATAGAAAAGATAACATCTTATCCTTAAATAAACTGTATTTTTAACAAAAAAACAAACTTAAATTAAATCCCCGTATTTCCCGTGTTTTACATCACCTATTATACGGCCGTTATAAAGTGTAACAACACGTTTTTTCATAATATTAACGAGATTTTTTTCATGTGTTGCCATTATAATGGTAACTTTATGCCTGTTTATTTCATCAAGCAGATTCATAATATCCCATGAAGCATCGTTGTCAAGACCGGATGTAGGCTCATCGGCAATAAGTATACACGGATTATTTATAATAGCTCTTGCCAAAGCCACTCTGGACTTTTCACCGCCTGAAAGCTCATTAGGATATGAGTCTGCTTTATTTCGCATACCCACCATTCCAAGGGCTGATAGAACTTTTTCTTTAAGCTTTGAACCGCCTCTGCCTGTAGCAAGCATTGCAAGCTTAATATTTTCATAAACTGTTCTTTCATTAAGAAGCATTCCGTCTTCTTTTATAATGCCTAATTTTCTTCTGTAAAAAGGTATGTCTTTTCTTTTCATATTGGTTATGTCCTGCTTGCCAAAACATATTCTGCCTTCAGAAGGATTAAGCTCTTTAGTTAAAAGAGAAAGCAGAGTGCTTTTGCCTGAGCCGTTTTGTCCCAGTAAAAACACAAAATCACCTGAATTTATATGAAGATTAATGTCACTGAGGCCTTTAATACCGTTTGGGTATACTTGGCTTACATGCTCAAGTGTTACTGAATACATAACCATAATTTCCTTTCTGTTTATAAATTATAATAAAGTACACAATTATTTTAAGCTGTGGTATAATTACTGGCGGAGGTAGCAATATGAAGCATTTTATCAAATTACTGACATTTATACTTGTTTTTTCATATATAACACTGTTTAATCCTCTTGAGCTTTCAAATTCAAACCTCAGTACCAATTTAAATTCAAACACCACTGGAGAAAACTACAACGAAAATTCCGACTTTACTTTGCTTGAGGGCACATCAGCAAATGTAGTTTACTACAATCAAAAAGACCCAAAATGGGCCGATAAGATTTATGGCGGCAATAATACCATATCAGTTTATGGCTGTGGCCCAACAACTTTGGCAATGCTTGTTTCAAGCCTTACAGAAGAAACATTAACTCCAGACCAAATGGCTAAATGGGCCTATGATAACGGATATTTCTGTGAAAACAGCGGTTCTTATCATTCAATTATACCAGAAGGCTCAGCCGCATGGGGACTTAATGTACAGTCCTTAACTGACTATACAGCCGAAAATATAACAAGCCTTATTTCAACAGGCAATTTAATTGTTGTATTAATGGGAAATGGCCATTTTACAGAAAACGGCCATTTCTTAATACTTCGGGGTGTTACTTTAGACGGTAAACTGCTTATTGCCGACCCTGCCAGTTGGGAAAATACACAAATGCAGTGGGACTCTGACATAATAATTAACGAAGCCAAATACGGCTGTGGCAACGGAGGCCCAATGTGGTCAGTATCGACGTATTAAATTAAATAGTGTAAAAGGACTTTCTTCCAGCTAAACGGACACTTATTCTTTTATCAATTTCTACTATTTTTTCAAGTATCCTATTGTTCCTTTTTTTAATGCTTATTATACGTTCCAAATCTTCCGGAAAAGAATCAAAATCATTGTATTTATTAATATATTTTCTGTATTTTGCACCTATTAAGTCGCAAGCTCTGTTTATATCTTCGTCAAGAGTATTAATTTTGTCCATTTCCTCTCCACGCATTTTCATAACCATATTAACACTGTCTCTGTCGTTGTTTTTTAACAAATCATCCAGTTCTTTAGTTAAGCGATATATCTCAACAAAGCCGGTGTATTTTTTTTCCAGTTTACCCGCTATTTCTTCCAATATCTCTTTTTGCTGCATATAAATACCTCTTTAAAAGCATATTAACTGCTGATACGGTCAGCCTCTTTAAAAGTATCTCTCAGCTCCGAAATTTTCTGCTTTAAATCCACTATAATTTCTTTTTTTCTTCCTGCACGCAGTCTTCCAAGCTGAAAAAGAAAATAATCATACAGTCTGTATAAATCAGAGCTTATGGCATATTTTCTGTCTAAAATAGAGCTTAAGTATCTGATTATTTTTTCCGTTCTTGTAACAGAATCCTCAAACTGCTCATAATTTTCATTATCAAGAGCCATTTGTGCAAGTGTCAGTCTTTTAATGCTTTCATCATATAAAAGAATAAGCATTTCGCTTTTTGTCATTGTTGAAATTGACTGTTGTTTATACTGCTGATAACCATTAATATTCATAAGACAAACTCTGTCCTTCCGATTATTTTATATTAGCTGCTGAACTGAGATGATAACCAGCTGCTTTGGCTGTTCATCTGAGATATAAATGTTTCAAGATTTGTAAATTGACTGTAATACCTCTCAGTTTCAGTTTCCAGCTTATCCTGTAAATCATCAATTATATCATCTATGTCGTTCATCTGGTCAAGAAGTGAGTTGTCCAGCATAGATAACGGCGATTCCGTAGCTCCTGCTATTTGAACAAAAACTCCTTTAACTGCACCTGATGTTCCTGCATACTTGTCAAATACATCTTTAATCTGATTCATTATACCGGCTTTTTGTGTAACAACTGTTTTTCCGTCAGCACCAACTGTTGTTTCCTCTGTTCTTGTAAATAAGTCAGATACAGACTCAGGGTCAGAAGCAAGAGCTGCTCTGAATTTTGTTTCATCAAATGTAAGTTTGCCGTGGTCAGAATAACTTGATGATGTTGTTATGCCCATGTCTTCAAGAAGTTTTATTGTTTCAGAATCACTTGAGAATATAAAACGTATGCTTGAAGTAAATGAATTTAAGTCGGAATCATTAAAGAGCATGCCGGCTTTTGCCTTTTCTTCCCATTTTTCAATCTGGTCATCCGTCATTTCTTCTTTCTGCTCATCTGTTAAAGGTGCATAGTCACGGTTTCTCTTTTCTGTAAGTTCTGTATTTGAAACAGATATAATTTCGTTAAAATCAGTAATCATCTGCTTAACAGCATCTACTATTTTGTCGGCATCTACTTCAGCACCAAATGTAACAGCCTCTGAAGCAGGATCAACTCCACTGCCGCTTTCATTCATGCCAAAAGTACCTTTTACTGTAACTGTTAAGCCGTCAATATCAAATGTGTTTGATGAACGTGTAATTTCAACAGGCTCTGCTCCGCCTTCACCGTCATAGTCAACAAATATAACTGCGTCTTGGCCTTCTGTAACTGTATAATCGCTGTTTATATATTTACCTTCATCATTTTTATCTGTAACTCCAACTTGTTTGCCGAATATAGCCTGACCAAGGTTGAATTTACTTCCGTCTTTATCTTCTATTTTGCTGCCATCACTGCCAACAGCACCGCCTACAATGGAGAATTTACCGCTGGCACCCGGGTCTGTTGAAGTAAGTGTAAATGTATCAGAAGTTTCTGAATAAGAAACCTTAACATTTGCATCACTGTTATTTATGGCTTTTATAATATCGTTAAGTGATGTATCGGCACTGAATTTTGTACCGTCAATAGTTTTGTCTATTGTAATAATTTCTCCTGTTACATCGTTTTTAATATTAACAACATAATCATTTCTATTCTCGTCATTTTGAAGAGTATAGCCTGAGTTTTTCATCTCTAAGCCTGACTCAGCTACAGATGCATCCAAATTTAATCTGTTTGAGTCACCGGCTGTAAGTTTTAAAGCCTTTAAAGCATCCGTGTTGCCTGATGTAATTTCCAATACAGAGGTTTTATCATCTGTACCTGAACCGTCTTTAATACCATTAAGTGATATTTCGCCGCTGCCGGCTTTAATAGTTCTAAAATCAAGAGTTCCGCTGCCGTTATAATTATATGAAACGTCAATTCTTCCGGAGCCAAAAGCCTTGCCCAGCTGATTTTCAAGATATGTGGCAAGATTGTCCATATTGACACTTTTATCTTCATTAAAAATCTTCTGTTCTTTTCCGTCTTTGCCTACAACAGTTGCGTCTGCACCCGGAAGCTCTATAGATTTTGTTGTACCGTTATATGTAAAAGAAATAGTCTTTCCTTCACCGGTTAGCATATCTTCAAATTTTTTTGTTACCTGATAATCTTCTTTTGTAAGCTCATCGTCAGCAATGGCTGTACCTTTTATAGGTGAACCCTTGGTGGCTGTATCTTCTTCTTCAAAGCCCAGAACCTTCAAAAGGTCTTCACTGCTGTCTGTAATTTTAATTGAGTTACCGGCATTAGCTACATCAGGACTTGCAAAATCAAAAGTAACTTCACCGGAATCTTTATCATATCCAAATGTAACTATTTCTGAAAGCTTTTTGCTGTCTGTGCCGTAATCTGTTTCTTTTAATCTTTCATTTAATTCCTTAACAATATCCTCTACACTTTGATACTTATTTGTCTTTCCGTCACCTTTTGAAAGAGTAACTGTAAAGCTTTTTGAGCCATAAGTAAACGAAATTGATTGACCATCAAGTTTACTGCTTGTAAATGTTTCACTTCCTGTTAAACTGCCGCTGTTAAGGACTTGGTCTGAAACTGCTGAAGATGAAACATAGCTTGTATTTTGTGCCAACTGCTTTACAGCATTTACAGATATGTTTTTAACATTATCTGACGAACCGCTGACACTTACATACTTACTGTTCTCACCAATAACAGAAAGCAGTGTTTCATCAAAAAAGCTTGGGCTTCTTAAATTGGTTTCAGAGCCATAAGATGTATAATTATTCTGAAATGCAATTAATTTAGAACTGATAGCTCTATAATCGTCCATCTTCCACTGAAGAAGCTGTTTTTGCTGATTCTGCTTAGCTATTTTTGAACGAGTGCTTGATGTCATGCTTTCTACCAAAGAGTCTGTATCAAGACCACTGGCAAGACCTGTTATTCTGCTATTTGTATTAAATATGCTGCTGCTTGTGCTTGAGCTAAGACTTCCTACTGATGCCATAGTTTGACTCACTCCTTTATTTATTTATAAATTCAACATTTAATCAATTTTATCTTTAATTAGTTATCGACATATAGTATCATTTAATTAATAACTAAATTCAAATAATTCCATATCAAGTCAGGAGGTATTTTCTTTGGCATATATAATATCACTTACAAACCAAAAAGGCGGTGTTGGAAAAACAACAACATCCTGCGCTTTAATAAGCGGTCTTACATCAAAAAATAAAAAGGTACTGGGTATAGACCTTGACCCTCAGGGAAACCTTGGTTTCAGCATGGGAATAGAAATAGAAGACTGCCTTACAATATACGATGCATTTAAAGGCCGTTCATCTATTGCAGATGTTATACAGCATACCGATTTAGGGGATGTTATACCGTCAAACATACTCTTAAGCGGAGCTGAGTTGGAGTTTAACCGTACCGGCCGTGAATTTCTGCTTAAAAACTTAATTTCCGAAATAGAAAACAGATATGATTATATAGTTATAGATACTCCGCCGGCTTTAAATATCCTAACAGTAAACGCCTATGTATCATCACATGCTCTTATAATACCCATGATACCCGAAATATTAAGCCTTCTTGGTGTAAGTCAGCTGAAAGAAACAGTTGATACGGTAAAAAAATTCTATAACAGCAATTTAACAGTATTAGGCATACTCTTAACAAGATATAATTCAAGGCTTAACCTTTCCAAAGAAGTACAGGAAATGGCCGAAAATATAGCAAATCAGCTTGGCACCCATGTTTTTAATACTAAAATAAGAACAGGTGTGTCAGTTGCAGAAGCTCCGGCCCATGGTGAAAGTATATTAAGCTATGCGCCTAAATCAAAACCATCTCTTGACTACAGCAATTTTATAGATGAATTATTAGACAAAATACCACAGAGATAAGCAACCGGAGGTTATGCATAATGGCTAAAAAAAGCAACAAAACAGCCCATGTTCTTAACTTAATTTCAAACTCAAAGCACATAGCTGTTGAAACAGATAATTCAAATCATCAGGCAGGTGATATACCGGAAGATATACACCCAACAATAAAGAACAGCTTGGAAAAAGCGGCAAAAAGTGAAGCTCTTTCTAATAAGATAAAAGAAAATCTTGAAAAAGAATTTGCTGAGGAACATAAAACAAGTGACATATCAGAAAACGAAACAAATCAGGACAGTCCGTCAAAAACCGAAACTGAAAATACACAGCAAAGCAATATTTTGCCGGATACTGAGATTAAACCAGATGAAACACAGCCGGAAAATGAAAATATCAATAAATCAGATGAAACACAGCCGGAAAGCGAAAATATCAATGAATCAGATGAAATAAAAAATACTGTTTCAGATAAAAAAGCTGAAAGTAATACTCCTGACTTGGAAAATACATCAGAAAACATTCCTTCTGAAGCAGAAGGCGACCCTCAAAGCAGTTTAACAGCAGAAAGCTCTCAAAACATTCCTTCTGTAGCAGACGATAATACAAAAATCACACAAACTGCCTTAGATGACAGTTCTGAAAATAGCACTTCATCCACTGATGAAAACGATCAGAAAGCCGATGAAACAGAGTTTATATATTTAAACGTATGTGAAGAATTAGTTCGTGATAAAGTACATGAATACATGGACAGATTTAATGAATGCAAATGCAAAAGGTGTGTAGCCGATACAATGGCTCTTGCCCTTACAAATCTTCCGCCTAAATATGTTGTATTAAACAATAAAAACGAAATACCATTTATAAGCTTTTATGAAAATAAATACAGAATACTGCTTATGACCGAGCTTACAAAGGCATGCCTTACTGTAAACAGTAATCCACGGCATAAAAAGGACTGATAGCCGGCTTTTAAACAGTTTTTAAATAAAATAAGAGAGTGGAATAAAACAAAAAAATTTATTCCGCTCTCTTTTGTTTGCTATAAGTTTATTTAAAATCGCTTGTTTGGCTTACTATATTTTTCCAAACTTCATTTACACGTTCTACACAGTCAAAATAAATCTGTGCCAGTATATCCAGTGGCACACTAAGTTCCTGTGCATAAACAGTTATGTTCTTCCAGTCGGCTTTTTCGTAACTAATTATAAGTTTTAATAATGTTCCGCATTTGCCTTCTTTTGCTACAATAGCCTTCTTAACTTCGTCTGAAATAGGTATTTCGTTTATTACTTCGTTAACCGGAGCATCTACCAGTGCATCTATTGTAGAGAACATACCCAAAAGATAAACATCCGATTTAGTAATATGCAAATCCTTAATATACTTATACAGTTCAAGGCAGAAATTAGCCCTCTGGAATGAAATCTTGAGCATTTCTTCAGAGCTTGCACTTATTTCACCCTTCTGCTCAAAGCTAAGCAGGTACACCCACTGCTTAAGCTGATTAATACCAAGAATAGTTAACGCCTGTTTAACAGAAGCCGTTCTGTGCCTTAAAGCAAAATGAACGGAGTTTACCATTTTTAATATTGCGTATGTAAGTGTTGCATCACGTGTTATAATTTCCTCTATCTCGTCTAAATCAGGCTCATCTTTTGTAACGGCAACTACCAATTGGAAGAAATTGCTCTGCATAAATTCCGTTTTATTGGTCTTAGTTGCCATAGCCTCGGCAATGTAGCTGCCTTGATAATAATCTGTAGGAAATTCCTTTACTTTATTATAGAGCGTTTCATCATCAATGCCTGTTATAATGCATTTTTTATTAAAACCGCTGCCCAGCCTTAAAAGGTTATTCATTGATGTTTCACTTGTAACAAGTTTAGCGTCTATTTTTAAGTAATCCACATACTCCAAAAAGCTAAAGTATCTCGGTGAAAACTGAAAATCATTTATGCAGAACTTATAGCCTTCGTCTAAATATCGCTTTATTATGTTAGCAGCCAAAGGGTGTATAATTACACTGTCGTCAATCTGTATTATAAGATTATCCGGCTGAAACATTTTAGGAGTATTTTTAAAAAGCAGGTTTGGCGTAAATGTCATAAATACCTTTTCAGCTGATGATATCTTTTCACTGTTTTGCATCAGAAAAGACGAAATAGAATCTGCTGCCGCATAGTCTTTCATTAATTCATCATGCTCATTTTCCACATGAAATAATATTTCGTAACCAAAAGTAGAACCTAAGTTATCTTTAATCGGCTGCCTTACAATGAATTTACGCATTGTCAAAACCCCCTTTGCTTATTATCAATCAGTTATTATTTGTCTTTGTTTTTGCTTTTTAATAATAACTGGTCTATAACTTCCACCAAGTGACCTATTTCCGGCTTTGAAAGCTGCTCATCAGCTCCAAGCTGTTTACCCTTTATTTCCATTTCATGATTAATTAAAGATGAGAAAATAATAATCGGAATTGATTTAAGTTTTTCATCCGACTTAACAAGTTTTGTAAGTCTGTGGCCGTCCATCATAGGCATTTCTATATCTGTAATTATAAGAGCAACTTTACTCTTTAAATCTTCTTCATTTTTCAAAGTTACAAGATAGTCCCATGCTTCCTGTCCGTTATTAAACTTTGAAATGTTTGTATATCCGGCTTTGCTTAATGCTTCAGTCATCATTTTAGAAAGAAGTATGGAGTCTTCAGCTATAACTATAGGCGAAGCGTTCCTTTCCCTGTGGCCCATTTTATCAATCTCACTGAGCTGTATGCCTGTTTCCGGCGCTATTTCAGCTACTATTTTTTCAAAGTCAAGTATTGTAACAAGGTCTTTTCCACACTGTGCTATGCCTGTTGCAACACCTTCTTCACCGCCTGCAACAGTTTTATCCGGTTTTTGTATGTCTCTCCAAGAAATACGGCATATACCCTCTACCGTATGCACACGGAAAGCTATAAATAAGTTATTGAAATTTGTAATTATAAACAAATCCCTTTCTTCTTTTTTAGACGGAACTCCGGTTAAATACATAGGCAAATCCACAACAGTAATAAGTATATCTCTCGGTTTAAATATACCCTCTACTGCCGGATGTGTATGTGGCATAGGCTTTACCTTGTCAGCCATAATAATCTCCCTGACTTTAGCAACATTAATGCCGTATAAATTATTATCAATTGTAAATTCCATTATCTCTATTTCATTAGTACCGGATTCCAGTAAAATACCGGTCTTTCTGCCTTCATTCTCCATAGCCAAACCCTCCTTACTTTTAATATCGTCTAAATGACTGAAAAAATAAGAACTATAACTTATTTAACTAAAATATTGCTCTTTACTTAAAGTTTTATTTCACCTTTTCCAAAAGATTTAACTATAGCATCGCCTGTTGACGCATCAAAAGACAGTGTTCTTGCATAATTGCTGCCTACGTCTTCTTTCAGTATTGGTATACGTTCTTTTCGCAGTACCTGCCTTACACTTTCTACATTTCTTGCACCTATATTGTTAAGTGAGCTGTTTCCTCCGGCAACTTCAAACATTTTGGCGCCTCCGGCTATTTTAGCTATAAGCCGGCTTCTTGCAGCACCGAAAGCCTCCATTTTTCTTATCATCTCAGGAATGCCGGAGTCTGCATATTTTAAAATATTCTGTTCTCTCTGGTTTTTATAAATATTCGGAAGCATGATATGTATAAGTCCGGCTAATCTAAGTACCGGATCATAAATGCATATACCCACACAAGAACCAAGAGCATAAGTAATTAAAACCCCCGGGGCCCTGCATATTTTCATATCGGCTATGCCTACTGTATAAGCTTTATTCACATGAAACACCCAATTTCTGCATTAAAAAGTTTAAAGAATCTATTTCCGGCATAAGAATTAAGTTGCTGTATAACTCCATGCCGTCACAGCTGAAGCCACCGCCTATTGTCATTAATTTATCCGTTTCATATCCGTATTCGGCAATAGGAGCATTCATAATGCCACCCAGCATATTTACACACACATCAGGTACAGACAAATTAATTGTTATGCCTGTAAGTGAAGATATGGCATTTATATAAGACGAAATTATTATGTTGCTGACTTCTATTAATGCTGAGCGTTCTATTTCGTCTAAATCCATATAGCTATTTATTTTTTTACCCATAAGGCTTTCAAGTATAATATTAATAAAATCCAGCTTCTGCAAATAAAGCATCATACCGTTTACTTCACCGTAAAGCTGAACAAGTACACCGGCAACTATTGTTTCCGGACCGCCAAGTTCATATATGGCCCTGTTAAAGTCCAAAATTTTAACCTGAGGCAAAGTCATTTCTATTTTTTTTGATAATACCTTAGAAAGAGCCGTAGCTGCATTTCCTGTTCCTATGCTGCCTATTTCTTTTAAAACATCAAGTCCGAAACTGTTTATATCCTCATACTTTGAAATAGTCATATATATTCTCCTAACTTTTTATCTAAGACTGTTGATAGTGCTTTCAATCTCATCGGAAGTCTGAACCATTTTTAAAGACATCTGATAAACCCTCTGAGTCTGTAAAATTTCAGCCATTTCTTTGGCAAAATCCACATTAGAATCCTCAACAGCACCTTGCATAAGAACACCCTGACCGTTTGTAGCAGTAGGATTTCCGTTCTTTCCAACAGGTATAAACTCTGTGTTTCCCACACTCTGCATACCGTTTTTCTGAGCAAAAACAAACACTCCTATTGGATGATCACCTTCAGGACTTTGAGCAGTTATAGGATTACCGTTTTGGTCTAAAACCCATTTGCCGTTGCTGTCTGTAATGTAAAATTCACCGTTTTGCTGTTGAGAAAGCTGAAAACTTCCATATCTTGTATATGTCCTTGTTTGAGTTGCCGGGTCATAAAGAGCAAAAAATCCGTCACCGTTTATGGCATAGTCCAAAGGCAGGCCTGTATGTGTTAAATTACCCTGATCAAAAATAGTATCTGTTTTGCTGAGTTTAGAGCCTGAACCATGAGTAAGCCCTGCCTGTACACCTTGTCCTGAGCCCATTTGGCTGTATATTAAGTCGGTAAAAGTGCCGTTTTTTGTTTTATATCCCTCTGTGTTTAAGTTTGCTATGTTGTTTGATATAACATCTATTCTGTCCTGCATTGTTTGGGCGCCTACTGCGCCGGAATAAAAAGAAAAATTCATAACTACGCCCCCAAATTAAACCTGACCTATATCGTTAACAGCCTTATTCATCAGCTGGTCATAAATTTTAAGCACCTGTGCCGCACTTTGAAGTGCTCTCTGGCTTTCCATCATGTTAACCATTTCCTGTACTGAATCCACATTTGACTGTTCAATATTCTTTTGCAGTATTGTGCCGTTATAAGCCGTCGGCTGGGCATTTGATGTGAAAACACCGTTTTCGGCTTTGTCAAGCTGTGTTTTATCATCAAAATTAACAACAGCTATTGTGCCTGCCGTACTGCCGTTTGGAAGGTGTACTGTTCCTGAGGCATCAACACTTATGTCGTCAGTGCCTAAATATATTCCTGCTCCGTTTGTGCCCATAACACGGCCTACTGACTGCAAAGCAAGATAGCCTTCATCATCTACGATAAATGAGCCGTTTCTTGTGTATACATATCCGTTTTGAGTCTGTATCTGGAAAAATCCGTCTGATGTTAAAGCCATATCAAGGGGATTGCCTGTTTCTTCCAACTGTCCCTGAGTGTAGTCTGTTACAACACCCGTTGCAGTACGAATCATGGCAATATTATTTAACGCCTGAGGCGAACTTTTATCTAAATTGCCCGTTCTTGAAATCATTTCTTCCTGAAATGTGCTTGATGTCATAGTGTCTTTTTTGTATCCAGGAGTAAGGGAATTGGTGATATTGTTGCTCACAATGTCAAGATTCCTGTTTTGTGTAATCATTCCTGAAGCAAGGTTATAAAATCCCTGAAACATTATGTATTCCCTCCATTGAGTAATTTTTTTCCATATAAATTCTCAGCTTTCTGATGGCATTAGCATGTATCTGAGAAATTCTCGGTTTGCTCAGATTCATAACTTCGGCTATCTCCCTCATTGTAAGCTCTTTTCTGTAGTATAAAGAAAGAACCAACTGCTCATTCTTTTTTAAACTGAGCAGACCTTCTTTTAAAACCTTACGCATTTCTTGGTTTTCAATCTGTTCTTCCGGAAGCTGCTCTTTGCTTATTAAGTTTTTTTCACTTCTTTCATTAGTCTGCTCAGATAAAAAGCTATCCAGAGAAACTAAGTTATAAACATTGGACTTTCCGGCTATTTTTAAATATTTATCTAAACTTATGTTCAAATAATCAGCTGTTTCCTGGTCAGTTGGGAACCTGCCCAGTTTTTCATAAAGCGCTTTTGTAGCTTCGTCTATATCTTTTAGCTCTTTTCGTATTGTTCTTGGCACCCAGTCCTGCTTTCTTGTTATATCTATAATAAGGCCCTTTAAGCGCTTTGAAACAAAAGTTTCAAATTTTGTATTCATATTAGGGTCGTACTTGTCAACGGCTTTCATAAGAGCTACTACGCTTTCATTTACTATATCTTCTACCTGAGCAAAATTAGAATATACACCCCTAAACTGTATGGCTATGCTTTTAATTAAGTATATATATCTTAATACAATCTCCTGCTTTAAACGCTGGTCTTTTGTACGGCTGTATTTCTCAAGCAGTTCTTCATTGCTTTTTTCTTCAAATTCATTCTGCACAATCATAAAAGCATCCCCAATTATTGTTTATTATCAAGCGTAATATTGCCAACTGCCTGTATCTGCACATTATTTGCTATTTCGTTAAATGACAAAACGTATACATTCGGAAAAAACTGCTCTATTAAGCGGTACACATAAAGCCGTATTACATGGCTTGTAAGAAGTATAGGCGGCTGAGAAAGGTCGCTGAATTTTTTAACGTTTTCAGAAAGCTTGCTAATAAATTTCTGCATTACATCAGGGCTTAAAGCAAGGTAAATGCCTCTCTCACCTTTAACAAGGTTTGAAGCTATAAGTCTTTCTGCCTCTCCGTCAAGAGTCATTACTTTCATCTGGCCGTTTTCACAGAATTTTCTTGTTATGGTACGTTTAAGCTCAACACGGATATTGCCAAGAAGAGTATCCGGGTCTTTTGTATCAGATGACGAATCAACTATACATTCCAAAATAGTGTTTAAGTCCTTTATAGGTATTCCTTCTTTTAACAAGTTGGAAAGTATTTTCTGGAAAGTTCCGTATGAAATAACATTCGGAAAAGCCTCTTCCACAAGTTCTTTTGATGTTTTTTTCAAGTTTTCCAAAAGCTGCATAACTTCGTTTCGTGTTAAAAGCTCATAAGCATGCTGCCTAATTACTTCCGATAAATGAGTAACCATTACAGAAAGCGGGTCTATTACAGTATAGCCGTAAATCTCGGCTGTTTCTTTCAAGTCCGGCGTAATCCATTTGCTTGGTATGCCGTAAGCCGGCTCTATTGTTTCTATACCGTCTATGTCGCCTGACGGGTTAGGCGGTTCAAGAGCCAAGTAATAATCAATTAAAATCTCGCCTCTTGCCACTTCCTCGCCTTTAATCTTTATTACGTATTGATTTGTATTAAGGCTTGAGCTGTCACGTAACCTTACAGACGGAATAACAAGACCCATTTCCTGAGCAAACTGCCGGCGGAAAATAACTATTCGGTTTATCAGTTTTCCGCCGCTGGATTCATCGGCTAAAGGTATAAGGCTGTAGCCGAACTCCATTTCTATAGGCTCTACATTTAAAAGTGAGTAAACACTGTTTATATCTTTATAGGAATTATCCTGAACTTCCTCCTGAGCCATTGGCTCCTCAGCAATTTCTGCCATTTGAGCCTGAAGCTGCATTTTCTTTGATACCGTATAGCCTAAAGCTATTAAAGCGGCAGATATTACTATCAGCTGAAAATGCGGCATGCCCGGTATAACAGCTAAAACAGCCAATATACCGCCGCCTGTCATAATAGACCTTGGCTGGGCTAAGAACTGCTTTGTAACATCAAAGTTCAAACTGCCTTCAGAAACAGCTCTTGTAACAATCATACCTGTTGATGTTGAAATCAAAAGAGCCGGTATCTGTGAAACAAGGCCGTCACCTATTGTTGCTATTGAGTAAACCTGAAGAACTTCTGTAAAAGACATGCTTGACTTAAGCATGCCTATTATTGTGCCGGCTATAAAGTTAATACACGTTATAATAATAGACATTATGGCATCGCCTTTTACTATCTTTGTGGCACCGTCCATTGCACCGTAAAAGTCGGATTCTTTCTGTATTTTATAACGTCTGTTTTTAGCCTCCTGTTCATTAATTAAGCCTGAGCTTAAGTCGGCATCAATAGCCATCTGCTTGCCCGGCATGGCATCCAAAGTAAACCTTGCGGCAACTTCGGCAACTCTTTCGGCACCTTTTGATATAACTATGAACTGAACTAAAACTATAATAAGGAATATAAGTACACCAACTACAACATTTCCCTGAAGTACAAAGTTACCAAAAGCCTTTATTACCTGTCCGGCTTCACCCTGACGAGTAAGTATAAGCCTTGTGGATGAAATGTTAAGTCCAAGCCTGAATAATGTAGTTATCAAAAGCAGTGAAGGAAAAATAGAAAATTCAAGAGGTTCCTTAATATTCATTGTTATAAGCAGAATAATAAACGATAATGATATATTAAGTATAAAGAATATATCTATTACAAACGGATTCAAAGGTATGAATATTAAAAGAACAATTACTATAACAAATAATGAAATGGCATTATTAAATAAACTTTTCATTCCTGATTCTCCATTTTAAAGTCAAAGTCACAATTTCTTTTTAAGTTTATATACATAAACAAGTATTTCGGCAATAGCACCGTAATAATCAGCCGGTATTTCCTG
This sequence comes from uncultured Clostridia bacterium, assembly GCA_944384255.1. GTDB lineage: Bacteria > Bacillota > Clostridia > Lachnospirales > Anaerotignaceae > Neoanaerotignum_A. The sequence continues at coordinate 26,976 of CALWSS010000058.1, read as the reverse complement.
ATTAACATCAACTGCGGCATAAAGCGCTCTGGCTAAAGGTCTGTTTTCAACAACATAAACGTCGTTTTCCTCAGCAACCTGTATTATTCTAAGTGCCAGTTCGTCCTGACCTTTGGCCACAACAACAGGTGCAACGTTTTTATTCAAGTCATATTTAAGAGCCACAGCAAAATGCGTAGGGTTTTTAACAACTACATCGGCATTAGGCACTGCCTGCATCATTCTGGACATAGCCATTTTTCTTTGTGTCTCTTTAATCTTGCCTTTAACTTTCGGGTCGCCTTCCAGCTGTTTGTACTCCTCTTTAACCTCTTCTTTAGTCATTTTCATCTGTCTTTCGTATTCCCACCACTGATAGAAATAGTCAAAAACAGAAATAGCCGCAAAAGCTATGCCGATATTAATTACCATATCCATTATCATCTCAAGCATAAAAGCGCATGATGATATTAAATCAACGGACATTAATTCCGGAAAATTTAAAATATGCTTTTTAACAAAGTTATATAAAATTACGAATAAAATAATAATCTTAATAAGACCTTTTAAAACTTCAACAAGACTTCTTACAGAAATAATTCGTCTTATACCACCTATAGGACTGAGCCGGCTGAATTTAGGCATAAGACTTTCAGTTGAAAAAAGCAGTCTTGTCTGAAAAACAGTAGAGAGTATAACAAGAACCATAGACACCAGCATAACAGGCATTGCTAATTTAATAAAAGCGATAACAAAATCAAAAGCCATATCAGAAACTACATCATTTGTAACTTCCATTCTTGTTCCGGCATAATTTATATACTCAGTCAAATACTGCTTAATCCCGCCGTAAATGCTTGGAAAATACAGCTTCATTAAGAAAAAAGCACCTAAAAGTGATATAAGAGTAATTATGTCGTTGCTTAAGAATATATTTCCCTTTTTTCGTTCGTCACGCCGCTTTTTGTCCGTGGCCTTTTCGGTCTTGGATTCTCCGGCCACAAACTACCCCCCCTTTAAACCATAAGAGACAACACTTCCTGTACACGCTGGAACATTAATTCTATTAAATTTTCAATAAATTCAGACATAGGTGTAAACATTATAAAAAGCAGTGCAATGCCCAAAAGCACTTTTGCCTGAATATTAACAGAAAATACATCTATCTGTGGAATAGCTTTCATCATAATGCCTACTCCTATTTCAGCCAGTATCTCAGCTGCAATAATAGGCATGGCAAACTTTATGGCTAAAACTGTGCAGTCACAAAATATAGTCAGTACTGCAGAGCTTAATACCTTGTCAAAAACTATGCTTCCATAAGGCACAATATCGCCGGAATTTATAAAAAGCCGTATCAATGCCAAGTGTGCATTAGACGTAAAGAAAAGAAGCACAAACAAAAGATTAAAAAATGTAGCAGTAAGAGATAATGAAATATTGCTTTGTGCATCGTATATTTTCGACATTGAAAGACCTATCTGCAAATCCATAACTTCGCCTGAAAGAATAATGACATAAAGGAACATATTCATTACTATTCCTATAGCAAAGCCACATCCCAGCTCTTTTATAAGCAAAAGAGCATACTCAACTGTATTTTCTGCCGCAACTGCTTCATTTGGCTCATAAGAAATAATAATAAAACTAAGAGCCAGTATTATACCTGTTTTAACAACAGCCGGTATATTCTGCCTGCCTAATATAGGGTTAAAAAGTATAAACCCGCTTACACGCATAGCAATAAGCGAAAACAGCAAAATATTATTCATTCCAACCATATAAAATGCCCTTTACAATTAATCTATCCCTGCATAATAATGAATAATTCCCTTGTAAACTCCTGCAGTATTGTAAGCATCCAAGAACCGGTTATAAGCAGTACTGCCGCTATTGCAATGAGTTTAGGAACAAATGTTATAGTCTGTTCATGAATCTGTGTTGCAGCCTGAATTATGGATATTACTATGCCTACAACCATGCTTATTAAAAGTGTGGGAGCACATAGCTTAACTCCAACCATTAGAGCAGCACGCATAATATCAAGAACCTGTGAGTTATCCAATTAATACGCCTCCCATCAGCTAAAGCCCTTAACCAGCGTAGTAAACAGCAGCTGCCAGCCGTCAACTGTAACAAACAGCAGCAGCTTAAATGGCAGAGAAATGGTAGCCGGGGGCAGCATAATCATACCCATAGACATTAAAGCGCTTGATACTACCATATCAATAAGTAAAAACGGTATAAAAAGCAAAAAGCCTATTATAAAACCACGCTTTAACTCACTTGTCATAAATGCCGGTATTACAACTCTCATAGGAAGTTCATCTAAGTTTTCCGGCATTTCCTCTCCTGCAAAGTCAAGATACATGTTAAGAGATTCCGTTTCTGTCTGCTTTAGCATAAATGTTCTTAACGGTACAGAAGCCCGCTCAAGCGCTTCTTCCTGAGTTATTTCTTCGTTTTTATAAGGTATATATGCCTGTTCATTAATCTCGTCTAACACAGGCGACATAATAAAAAGCGTTAAAAACAGGGCAATTCCGATTAAAACCATGTTAGGCGGTGTCTGCTGAGTGCCTATAGCCGTTCTGGTAAATGACAGCACAATTATTATTCTTGTAAATGATGTCATCATAATTATTATTGACGGCAAAAGCATCATCACCGTAAGCAGAAAAAACAGCTCTAATGTCTGTACATTACTTCCATTAATATTAACTATTGCGTCATTCATATAACTTTCTCCATTACAAATCAGCGTTTCATTTTTGACAGTAAGTCAGAAAAAACACTCTTAAACTGAGGTACGCCTACAGCCTCTTTATTTTCAGTCTGTGCTAATGTGCCTAACTCCTCAGGAGATATTTCCTTAAGCATATTAATGTTTGCAGAAGAAACGCCCAAAAGGAAATATTTAGCTCCAACTTTAGCAATAACAAGACTTTTATCCTGACCAAGAGCTATCCTGTCAACTACTTTCATGTTAGGTGAACTGCTGTACCCAACCATTGAGCGACCTATGTATTTTGAAAAAACATAGGCTAATACAAGTATTATGCCTACAGTAAGAATTAAACCCACTAACGTTAAAATATTACCCAGAATTTTAAACACTTCCCTTTAACAGCAGTTTTAACCAATTAAAGTTGAAACAGTCTTTATAAGTCTGTCAGGTTTAAAAGGCTTAACTATAAAGTCTTTAGCCCCTGATTTTAATGCATCAATAACCATGGCTTCCTGACCCATAGCTGAACACATAACAACAAGTGCATTGGCATCTTTTGCCTTTATGGCCTTAAGTGCCTCTAAGCCGTCCATATTAGGCATTGTAATGTCCATAATTACAAGGTCTGGTTTTAACTCGTCATATTTTTCAACAGCCTCAGCTCCGTCGCTGGCCTCATATATATCTGTATATCCGTTTTTAACCAAAGCGTCCTTTTCCATCATTCTCATAAAAGCCGCATCGTCAACCAACATAATCTTTGCCATTTGTTATCTTCCTTCCTTTTATTAGGTTTTATTGTTTGCCTTTTAAAATTTCATCTCTTTTAACAATTTCGGTAATTCTTACACCAAAATTATCATCAACAACAACTACATCGCCTTTAGCTATGCATTGTCCGTTGGCATATATATCAACTTGATCGCCTGCAAGCTTATCAAGCACAACAAGAGAGCCTGTTGTAAGCTCCAGTATGTCTTTAATTACTTTCTTTGTTCTGCCTATCTCAACGGATATTTCCAAAGGCACATCCATAATTAAAGCTAAGTTTTCGGCCTGTTCCTCACCAAGAGATTCAGTCATAGAGAACTGTCTTGGGTTTAAAGGCTGAGTATTTATCATCTTAGGCTCAGGCTGTGCATAGAACTGATTCATGTTCATGCTTTGAACTTGTCCCGGGTATGATGCAGGTGCACCGTATCCCTGAACAGGCTGCTGATTTTGCATTGGCGCCTGCTCCGAGTGAGCATAAGATGCAGTTTGTGCCTGAGGTGCAGCTGTATTTGCTATATTTGCTGTATTTTCCGCTGCAGCAGGCTGTACAGTTTTTTCTTCACTTGCCGTTGACTGGCTGTCATCCTGAGTTAAGTTGCTGTTAAGTAATTTTTCTATTTCTTCCTGTGAAAGCACTTTTGAGGATGACTGCGGTTTTTCTTCAGTTTCTTCTTTTGCTGTTTGTTTTATTTCTTCCTTCTTAACCGGTTCTTCATGACTTTCTTCTCCACCAAAGTTTTCAAGGCCAAAGCCCATACCAAAGGCTGAAATAAGCTTTTTAGCCAATTTTATAGGCATAAGATTCATAAACCGGCTTTCTACAAGGTTTTCTATCTTAAGCTTAAAGTTAACGACAACCATTTCATCTTCGTCACCGAAGCATTTTTTCTTAAAGCTGTCAACATCCTTTATTTCATAAGATACCGGTGTAGAAATATTTACAACCTCGCCTAAAAACTCTGAAAGAGCAGTCGAGGAAGCGCCCATCATTTGGTTCATTACTTCACATATAGCACTGGTATTCATTTCGTTAAGCTCAAATTCCTCATCGGAAATTTCCATTCCCATAAGGAGCCCAACAATCATTCTTACATCGTTCCTTTTAAGAAGCATAATATTGCTTCCGCTAAGGCCTGAAATGTACGTAATTTCAACAGCTATGGCCGGCTCCATGTCTGAATATTCAAAATCATCATAGGAAACAACTTCCACATCCGGCGTAGTAATGTCTACCCTTTTGCCAAGCATTGTGGAAACTGCCGTAGCTGAGGCACCTAAACTGATATTTAATATCTCGCCAATCGCATCTATTTCCATAGAGCTAAAAATCTTTGAATTCATGTGTTCCTATTCTCCTTTGGACGAAACTAAATTTTTATCATAAACCTCGTTAATTTTTACCGCCATGTTTTTATTGTATTTACCTAATTCACCCGTAAACCACGGCTCACCTTCTATATAAATGAAGACATCCGAGTCTTTAGGTTTATTTAAGTTAATTACATCTCCAACTTGGAGTGTAAATAAATCCTTGAGTAAAATAGTTGATTTTCCAAGTTCAGCACTTATTTCCATAGGCGTTGTTTTAATTCCATCAAAAATACTTTTTGTGGTTTCATCCTCAGGATTCTTCTTTGCCGGTTTTTCCTCAAATGTCTGGAAAACACCAAAAAGAAAATTACTTGGCAGGCAGATGTTGATTTTTCCCACTATATCGCCTACTTCCACTTCCATAACAACTATTACGGTAGTTTCATCCCTGCCTATTTTCTGCATCATTCCAGGGTTAGTTTCAACTTTATCCAATGTAAAATTCAAGTCAATATAATCTGCCCAGCCGTCACCCATAATGGCAACAAGATACTTAGTAATATTGCGGTAGAGCGAAATCTCTATATCCGTACAAACGTATGAATCCGGTATATCCTTTGCATCTTCACCTGTACCGCCTATCATTCTGTCTATCATGCAAAGAATGAGCTGGTTTGTGCAGTGCAGTATAACCGGACCATATACCATACCGTTAGGCAGTGTAACATTAATCAGAGTGAGCATATCATTGTCATTTAATGCATTGCTGAATTCATAATATCTCTGCTCCTCAACCTCAAGAACATTTACAGTGCTGGCAATACGGACAAGATTATTAATCCTTGAAGAGCATAATCTGGCGTAATTTTCATATATACCGGATAAAAGCTTTAATTTATCCTTGGTAAATTTCTTAGGGCTGTAGAAATCATATTTCTTGTACTTTTTTTCTTTCTTTTCCGGCTCAGTTTTAACTTCGCCGCTTCTCATGGAATTTATAAGCTCATCTATCTGGCTTTGTGACAGTACCTCGGACATGTTTCAGCTTTCCCTCCCTTCAGTATTCATTAATCCTCTCCAGATACCGTGCCGTAAACTTCTTCGTAATATTCATCAAGACTTTTAACAACACTGTCTGTTTTAGTTATCAAAATTTCAACACGCCTGTTTTTAGCACGTGACTCACGTGTATCAAAAGAACTTATAGGCCTGAACTGACCATAACCACATGAAACAAGCTTAGCCGGGTCTATAATATTCTTTTCCTGTATATAAAGCAGTACTTCTGTAGCTCTGTTTGAAGACAAAAATCTGTCGCTTACAGGCTCATTAGGAATATCTGGGCTTGCTTGGGAAGTATGTCCCAAAATCTGTATTTCCTCTATTGAGTCCACAGCAGTTTTAATTGCATTGCAGAACTCATCAAGTACAACCTTGCCTTCGTCTTTAAGCACAAAGCTGTCGCCGTCAAAAAATACATTGTCCCGGAATGTAATAAATGTAAACCCATCGCCCCTTGAAAGCTCAATGTCACTTTCAAGATTGTTATTGCTTATATACTGTGAAAGTGTATAGTATAACTTATCAAAATCATCGGCATTTTCAGGTAAATTCATGCTTCCTTCAACAGGGTATTCATTATTGTTTTTTCCTTGTGTTGTAACTATCTGCGACAACTCAGTGGCATCCGGGTTAAAGCTTTTAACTAAAAGCTCCCATTTTTCGCTGTCTATACTGGACATTGAGTAAAGCAGTACAAAAAAGCACAGCAATAATGTAACCATATCGCCATAAGTATCCATCCAATTAGCGCCGCCGTTGCCGCTTTTTTTCTTTTTCATAGCCATAATTACACATCCGTTTTTTTATAAAATATAAATGAATTAATAAAAATTCCCCAATACTTTATTTTCTGCCTTTTTTATTACCGCCTGAACTGTCAAGGGCCATATCTCTTTCTCTCTGGGAAAGATATGAAATAAGTTTTTCTTTCATAAATTTAGGGTTTTCACCGGACTGAATGGATAAAACGCCTTCGATTATAATCTGTTTGCAAAGATATTCTTCATCATTTCTTATACTCAGTTTTTTAGCTATAGGCGAAAAAACAAGGTTAGCCAGTATACAGCCGTAAAATGTAGTAATAAGTGCAACTGACATATCTGAGCCAAGGGATGATGCTCCCGTAGAACCGTCTAAGTTCATGTTTTTAAGCATATTAACAAGACCGATTAAAGTACCTATCATACCAAAAGCCGGAGCAAATGAAGAGGCCTTTTCATATATGCCAACAGAATCCGAATGTCTTTCGGCCAAGTATTCCAAGTCGTTATTAAGCATTGACTTAACTTTTTCCGGGTCAGTAGCATCTACTATAAGCATAATGCTTTGTTTAAAAAACGGGTCTGTCTGTTTATTTGCCATTTCCTCAAGTGTCAGAAGACCGTTTTTACGTGCTACCTGGGAGAACTCAACAAGTAAATCAATATATTCCATAGGGTCATACTTACTGCCAGATAACAAAATCTTTATATGCTTTGGAATTTGTTTTAATGTACTTGCCGGATAAGACGCAATAACTGCTGAAAGTGTACCGCCAAGAACAATAAATACACTTGGTATGTCAATAAAATTAGTTAAGTTTTTGAAAACAAAAATGGAAGTTTCCGACGGATCAAAAACAACTCCGAAACAGATAAGTATTAACCCAGCTATAATACCAACAATGGTCGTAATGTCCATAAAAAGTCCCGCCCTCTTTAGTCGTTTTTCTTAACAGATGTCATTTTGTTAGACTCATAGTTTATACGAGCCTTAAAATTTATTATTCTATCTATAATCTCATCAGGTGTTTCTCTAACAAGGAAAAATTCCCTGTTCATCATAATTACTTTTGTGTCTGGTATCGACTCAATGCATTCTATTTGAGCATCATTAATAACAAACTGCTCATTGCTTAATTTTGTAAGTTTAATCATTAAACCACCTTCATAAATAAGTTTAAATTTAATACACGGCTGGGAGATAACCTCTTAAGGCACTCCCAACCAATGTATATAAAATTTAACGTTTCATATTTACTAATTCTTCAAGCATTTCATCAGAAACCGTTATCATTTTAGAGCAGGCTTGGAATCCTCTTTGAGTTGTTATCATGTTTGAAAACTCAGTAGCCAAATCAACATTTGACATTTCAAGGCAGCTTGTTCTTAAAATACCAGTTGTTCCTTCACCCGGCTGGAAAGCCTGTAATGAACCTGTATTGCTTACTGCTTTGTAATAAGAATTGCCTGTATTCTGCAATGCATTTGGGTTAGTTACGTTGCATACAGCTACAATACCGAATTTATATGTATTTCCATTAGGTGCTGTACCGCTTATAACACCGTTTGAGTCTATGCTTATGCTTGAAAGATTAAGTCTTTCTTCATCATCGTATGTAATATCAGGGGATTCAGTAGCATCATCTGTAGTAACAGGAAGCCTTATAGGTTTAAGATTTGCAAATGTCATATTATCCCCATCGCCTGTTGTATCCATATCGGCAGTAATATCTGCTGTTCCTATTGCTGCTGAATCCGGAACAAAACCGTAAACTACATTTTTATTGGCATCTACAAGGTATCCGTCACCGTCAATAGTAAACTCACCAACTCTTGTTAAATAAAACTGTGAAATCTGGTTTGCATCTACCTCGTTGCTTACACCTGCATCCATTTCGTCTTCACTGAGCTTAGGGCCTACAATAAAAAAGCCGTTTCCGTCAATCATACAGTCAGTGCCTATACCTGTAGGCTCATAACTGCCTGTTGAAAAGTCAACACTAATTGCAGAAACTTGGCTGCCGTAGCCAATCTGGCTTGGGTTAGAACCGCCGTAAACATCGTTTCCGTCACTTGAACCATATAAGTTCTGATAAATAGAATCCTTAAATGTTGTTCTTCCTGTTTTAAATCCAACGGTATTTACATTGGCTATATTATTGCCTATAACATCCATCTTATTCTGGTGTGCACGAAGGCCCGAAACTCCAGAAAACATTGATTTTAACATTTCTTTATGTCCTCCTCAAAAGCTGCACATAAGTCATGTACTTCAGACATAACTTAAAACCTCCCTTTCGGGTCCAGTTTATAAAAGTACAGCGCTGTCAATATTTGTAAATATATTATTTTTCATTTCATTGCCATTGATGGCAGTAACAACAACGTTGTTAGGTATATTAACTATAAATGCTGCTTCACGGCCTATCATAACAACATCCTTGGCACCTTTAAGCCTTGCATTGTCAGCTGCCGTGTTTAACTGCTCTATTAATGAGTCAGTTACATTTATACCACGCTGTTGTATTCTTTCTTTTGAATGCTTGGAAAACTGCAATGATTCGGATTTTTCCAGCTTTTCATTTAATATATCGGAAAAACTTTGTTTGCTGTTCTGGGTTTTAACGGCATTTTTTGCCGGCAAAAACTCTTGAGCCTGTATTTGGCGTATTTTTAAATCATTAATATTTCCAATCATTGCCCACCCCCAAACTCAGTTAAAAAACTGCATTTGCATTAATTAAACTATATCCGTCTGGTTTGATTGTCCGCTATCTTCACTATCAGAAGCCTCCGGAACCTTGCCTACAGACATTAACTGTGACATTGAATAGCCCTTGTCGCCTATATATATAACCGGCTCATCGTAATAAAGAGCTATACCGGTAACTGTTCCGTTTACTGTTGTTAAATTACCCTGTGAGTCATAGTCCGCAACAGTTACTTCCTTTCCAACCATTGAAGAAGCGTATGTGCTTACAGAAACCTGTGTCATGCTTGTCATAGCCTCAACAACAGCCATTTGAGCCAGCTGCATCATATAGTTGTCTTGGCTTGTTGGGTTCATAGGGTCTTGGTTTTGAAGCTGCTTAGCCATAAGCATAAGGAAACTGTCCATTGACAAAGTACTTGATGTATCCCTGCTTTTAGCCGTACTTGAACTTTGGCTGTATGCCGAAGAACTGCGGGCTATTGAATTTACATATTCATTACCCAAAATTACCGCTCCTTTCTTAAATCTTAAACAAGGCCTAAACGCATTTGGTCTAAAAAGTCAGTTGATTTTTCGTTTTTACTGCGTTTATCCTTTCTTTCATCGCCTTGATAATTATGTTCATTGCCCTTTTGCTGCTGATAATCTTGGCGGTATGTCTGTTCCTCACTTTGGTTAACCTGAACAAATGTTGTGTTGCCTGTTCTGTTTTCCAAAATAGCGGCTAACTTATCAGTGCTGCCGTTTAATGCTTCCAATGCCTTTTGTGTTGAGCAGAGAATGGAAACCTTTGTTTCGCCGTTTTCAAAAACAAGCTTAACATGGATTTTGCCTAAATTTTCAGGCTCCAACTGCAAATCAAACTCATTATTGCCATGAACAATGATTTTGTCTGCTAAATTATCCATAGCCTCACTGTTGTTTAAAGGCAGAACATCGGCTACTTTAAACTGTATTACATCGCCTTTTGGTGTGCTCTGCACTGTTTGAAGTGCTGATTCAAAGCCTGATGCAACACTATTTTCATTGTCGTTGTCGTTTTTTGAGTACTGCTCAATTACTACATCTTTAACTGTATTTGACATTTGTTCACCGGATGTCTTTATATTGCTTAATCCTGTGTCAGATGTCGTTTCATTTAAAACAGTATTCTGCTTATCGGATATGTTCTGTAAGTTCTCATTAGACGGCATTTGATTTAAATTTGCAGTGTTATTGCCTGAATCTGTGCTTTTTACAACTTGAATATTGTTTAAATCAAGCTGCTGAGCGGTATTGTTAATTTCTGTGCCCGAAATAACAGCATTAGTAGTATTTTGAGAATTTAAAATCTGTGCTGTATCTGCCTCTGTTACCTGAGTAACAGGCACTTGCAAAACACTCTGAGCTTCTGCACTCTGCTGAATTACATCTGATGCATTGCTTACAGATTCATTGGCAAATACTGAAAAGTTTTTATTATTAATTAAAAAACTGCCGTAAAGAAACTGTGTTTGAGCAAGGCTCATGCCCTGAATTGTTTCTTTAGGTTCATCATTTTCAGTAGTGCTGTTAAGTTTATCTTTGCTGTCGGCTTTATCTGTTTTATCTGTTTTTCCAGAGTTGTCTGTCTTGCTGTCAGTTTTTTTATTAAGCTTATCGCTTTCATTTTTGATTGCATCTTTAAAACTGTTCTTCTCTGCTGTTTTGTCATCAGAAACTTTTGATGCTGAAGAATTATTCGGCATAATTTTTGAAATATTAATATTTACTGCCATATTGCCTGATGCCATATCTTTTCACCTCCTTTTAAAAATTTATATGTATTAAATAAATATCAAGCTTGGAGTTATTCAATTTTAAACTTTCTGCTTGATATAAATTCCTCAATAAACAGTTCGTTTTGTTTTTGTTCTTCTTTTTTATACTCGTTTATTTTTATGTCTTTTAATTTTTCAATAGAAAGCATTTCTTTTTTCGCTTCAACCATTTTGTCTCTTTTTTCGGCTTCTATTTTTTTAAGCTGATTAAGCTTAGCTGTTTCTTCCTTTATAATCTGGTTTTGCCTTATAATATATTTTTCATAAAGCTCAGCTTCAGCAATGGTAATGCCATTTGCTTTTTTGGAATCAAAGTTTAAAACAGACATCTGCTCATCATTTTTAAGCCGTTCTACAACATTGTTTTGTTCATTTACTTTTTTTACTGATTCGGCATGGTCATTTTTTAAAATTTCCAGCATGTCGCTTTTATACTTTAAAACAGGCTCTAAACGAAAAGAAAATTTTTTCATAAGTCATCACCGCATAATCATTTAGTCATTCAAAATTTCTCTCATTTTATTTAACGTGTCTTCGTAAGAAAAAGCTTCATTAACATCCTGAGTTAAAAACTCGTTTACTTTATCTATTTTGGAAACGGCATAGTCCAAAGGGCCATTAGTTCCGGCTTTATAAGCACCTATTGAAATTAAGTCCTCGTTTTTGCCGTAAATACTCAGTATATCTCTTATTTTAGATGCAAGCTTTTTGTGCTCCTCAGAAGCAACAGTGGACATCAAACGTGATATACTGGCGTTAATATCTATTGCCGGGAAGTGGTTTGAGTTAGCCAGTTTTCTTGAAAGAACAATGTGTCCGTCCAAAATACCTCTTACCGTATCGGCTATAGGCTCGTTTGTATCGTCGCCTTCAACCAAAACAGTGTAAATACCGGTAATAGAGCCTTCTTTAAAATTACCGCTTCTTTCCAAAAGCTTAGGAAGCTTAGAGTAAATAGACGGTGTATATCCCCTTGCAATAGGCGGCTCACCTACTGCAAGACCTATTTCCCTTTGAGCCATGGCAAATCTTGTAAGGGAATCCATCATAAGCAGAACGTCATTGCCTTGGTTTTTAAAATATTCTGCAATAGCCGTTGCCACAATAGGACACTTCATTCTGAGCATAGGCGACTGGTCGCTGGTTGCAACTACCAGTACAGACCTTGCAAGGCCTTCCTCACCTAAGTCTTTTTGAACAAACTCCAAAACCTCTCTGCCACGCTCTCCAACAAGAGCAATTACGTTTATGTCGGCTTTTACATTTTTGGCTATCATTCCCAAAAGTGTGCTTTTGCCTACACCGCTTCCGGCAAATATGCCAACCCTTTGGCCTTTGCCTATAGTAAGCATACCGTCTATGGCTTTTACACCAAAACTCATTTTTTCAGTTATAGGCGGTCTTTCCAGTGGATTAATATATGTATTATCAACAGGATAAAACTCCTTAGGGTCAAAATCCCCAAGGCCGTCCATCGGCTGGCCCAAAGCATTTATTACACGGCCTCTTAAAAAATCACCTACCGGTATTTTCAGCCGTTGTTTTGTGTTTCTTACAAAACTGCCTGCCGTTATGCCGTTTGTACTTTCGTAAGGCATAAGAAGGATTTTATCGTCTTTAAAGCCTATAACTTCACTTAAAACCTGTCCTTTGGCATCTTGGCTGTATATGGCGCTTATATCGCCTATGCCGCAGTTTCCGCCTGAAGCTTCAACCATCATGCCTACTATGTTTTCTATTTTCCCTATGTGGCTTATTGTTTCAGACCTCTTAATTAAATCAACTGCACCACTTAACGTAGAAACTCCTCCCCGTTATATAGCTGAATTACTGATAATTTCTCTGATGTTTTCAACTTGTGTGTTTGCGCTTGCGTCAATAATCTCATCCGGAAACTCAATAATGCATGTGCCTTGGTTTTCTTTTTCCATAGGAATTACCTTTATATTGTCCGATAGATTAGACAAAGTATGTATTATATCCAAACCGCCTTCTATCATCATTTCGGCATCTGTTTTTGATATGTAAATCTTAACCCATTCTTTGGAAGCAAGCCTTTCAGTAGCTGATAAAATCATTCTTTCAATAATTTCTCCGCTTGTTTTAAGGCTTACCTGTATAACCTTTTCAGCCACAGTTATGGCCACATCAACTAAGTTTAATTTATACTGTGCAAGTATTTTTTCTTTTTCATCGGATAATGAATTTATTACACTTTTTATTTCATTGAGATACTCAATGCTTTTTATGCCTTCAGTATCTCTAATTTCTTTGTATGCCTCTTCACGGCCTTTTTCAACACCGACTTTATAACCTTCCTGCTGACCGTTTCTCAAAGCGTCTTCCTTAATTTCCTGTGCCTCCTGCTTGGCTTTTTTCAATATTTCCTCAGCCTGCTTTTTGGCATTGTCTATAATTTCCTGCGCTTTCTGTCCGGCTTTGCTTTCTTCCTCAGCCCTCTTATTTTTTTCCTCATGCTCGTCAGTTTTTTGAGTCTCTTTGCTTTGGCCTTGAGGTTCAGTGTCACTTTCTTCCTCTTTAATAATTACAGGCTTTACTTCAGGCAGTTCTTCGTTAAAATCATATTGTTTAATACGATTTTCCTGCTGGTTAAATTTAAGCAGATTAGGCAATGATATCATCCTTTCCGCCCTTTGTTATAACAAGCTCTCCCTGTTCTTCAAGCGACCTTATAATATTTACAATTCTCTGCTGAGCTTCTTCCACATCGCGGATTCTTACATTTACTGTAATCTCCAAATCGGACTTGATTGTTTCTGCCATACGTGATGAAACATTGGCAAATATAAGGTTTGCAACCTCAGGATTAGCCTGTTTAAGTGCAAGAACAATATCTTTAGGGTCACATTCACGCAAGAAGCGCTGGATAGAACGGTTATCCATTGTAACAATATCCTCAAATACAAACATTCTCTTTCTGATTTCGTCTGTAAGTTTGGAATCTTTAGTTGCAAGCTCATCAAATATATATTTTTCGTTGCCTCTGTCCATATAGTTAATAACATTGGCAATATAATCTATACCTCCAGCCTGAGTGTAGTCCGTAGTAAGAACGGCAGAAAACTTCTTTTCTATCTGGCCTTCTACTATTTTAATGGCTTCCGGGGAAGCGCTTTCCATTTTGGCAATGGCTTCTACTACCCTGAGCTTTTTGTTCTTAGGCAGTGAAATAATAACGTCTGCCGCTTGGTCAGGGTTTGCATATGAAAGTACAAGAGCTATTGTCTGTGGCCTTTCATGCTGCAATATGGAAAAGAGGTTCTTGCTGTTAAGCTTTCTTATAAAAGAAAACGGCATTGTCTTTAAAGACTTGGCAACTTTCTCAAGAAGCATTGTAGCCGTTTGCTGACCAAAAGCTTTTTCAAGTACAGAACGGGCATACTCCAAACCGCCTTCCGTGACAACTTTTTGAGTCATACATTCTTTATAAAAGTCGTCCAATACAGACTCTGTTTCTTCTGGTGAGAGATGGCGCATTTTGGCAATTTCAACTGTAAGGGATTCAATATCTTCCTCACTTAAGTATTTATATATCTGTGAAGCCTTATCGGTTCCCATTGATATAATAACTGCCGCTGCTTTTTGTTCAGGAGTCAATTCCTTACTTTCCATTCTTGTCTCCTCCTCTCAGCCATGATTTAAGTGTCTGTGCCGAAATTTCAGGATTTTCTTCTGTTATTTCCCTTATCTTGTTTTTAAGTTCCATGCTTCTTTCATTCTTAATATTAATCAAGTCTGATATATCATCCACATTTTCCTCTTTTTCAGCTGGAGCAGTACGTGGTGTATTATAAATAACAGGGCTTTCTTCCATATTTTTACTGTTCTTTTTCTTACGCCTTTTATTTCTTATGCGTTTGATAATAAAGAGCAGTATAATAAGGAATATTAATAAACCACCTACAGCAATTCCGCCTATAGTAAGCAGACGGATAATCTGTTCTCTGTCAGGCAGATTATTATCTGATGGCGCCTGAGCTTCATCGT
Source organism: uncultured Clostridia bacterium (assembly GCA_944384255.1). GTDB lineage: Bacteria > Bacillota > Clostridia > Lachnospirales > Anaerotignaceae > Neoanaerotignum_A. The sequence continues at coordinate 11,841 of CALWSS010000058.1, read as the reverse complement.
TTTGGAAAGCAATACCCACTAATTCAATTTTTTCTTCACTGTCTTGAGTACTTATTCCGGCAGCTTTGGCTACAAGAGAAATAAGCTGTGTTCTTGTCTGGTTATCAAGGTTATCGGTATCAATAATAACTGCTATTGATAAATCAGATAAATCACCGGCATCAATCTGCTGCTGTTCCTTTACCTGGTCAACAAGATACTCAACACTTCCGTCACTTAAAATGTAATTTTCTGTTCCGTCCTGCTCTATTCTTGTGTAAACCGGTATGTCGGAATTTGTTTCGGTTCCAGGCACTCCGCCTGCTGTTTCTCCGTCTTTTCCAACTTCCTGATGAGCTGTTTCAGACGATTTAACACCTGTATTGTCAGTTCCGTCTTCGGCAGAATAATTTGTAAGTTCTCTTAATTTCTTATTTATGTCAACTTCACTTTTAACAGAAACCTTTACATGGTCCTGGCCATATATAGGAAGCAATATTTCAAGTATTTTGTTCTTTATTTTATTGTCGTAAGCTTCCTCTATCTGTAATTTAAGCTCGTTAGCACTGCTTTGTGACAGCTCCTCAGTAGATGAAACATCTTTTCCGTTGCATATAACAGCTACGCTTTCAAACTCAAGCTGTGGAATGCTTCGGGAAACAAGTCTTTGCATAGCTTTAACATCATCATCTGATATATCAGAGCCGTCTTTTGTTGTAACTGCAACTGAAGCAGTGGCTTTTGATGAATTTTCGGTATCAAGAACATACTTGCTTTCTTCCCCGAAAGCTATTGTTACTTTGGCATCTTTTATATTAGGAAAAAATGAGGAAATTGTTGCACCCATTCTATCTTGAAGGTCTAAACGCTGATAATACTGTTTTTCGGATTCAGAAGTAGTCAAATCCACATTATTAGTAAAAACATCGTATGTAAATCCGCTTTTTGGATAGCCTTCATAAACCAGCTCGGCTTTAAGCTGTTCTCCTTCACTTTCAGGCACAAGTATTGTGCTTCCTGATGAAAGAGATTCGTATTTATAATCAACTCCGTCTTCTTGAAGCTTGCCCATAATCTCGCTGGCTTCTTCATTGCTTAAGCCGGAAAAAAGAGTTACATAAGGCCTGTTGTTAAGCCAAAATGCAACACCTACAGATAAAGCTACTGAAGCAATTACTCCTATAATTATTAATTTTTTTGTTTTAGCGTTTAAATTTTTAGTTGTTTCCTTTAATTTTGTTAATATTGAAATAACTCGTTCATTCAAAATATATCCCTCTTTGAGTTTATAATTTAGGCATCAAAAAAAAACCGAATTATAAACTTATTCTCATCAGTTCGTTATATGAATCTAAAGCTTTGTTTCGGAGCTGAACTAAGAAATCAACTGAAAGCTGTGCCATGGAAGAAGCTACAGGTACAGTATGTGCATCTTCTATCTGCCCTGTAGAGAGAAGATATTCTGCCTGTTCAAGGCTTTTTTCGTTTGAAGCAACATTATCTAAAGCGCTTTTAAAAACATTTTCAAATAAAAGATTGTTGTTATTTACTGATTTTTGGGAATCGTTAAAAAAAGGGTTTGAAGCAATCTCGTTAATAGATGATATAAACATACGCTGATCTCCTTAAATTTAAAAAGATTGTTAGTTAAAATTATTTTCCTATTTCAAGTGCTTTGGAAGCCATTGTTTTAATTGTATTAAAGGCTGTAAGATTAGCATCATAAGCTCTGCTTGCCGCCATGCTGTCAACTGTTTCTTTTAATAAATCCACATTAGGCATCTGAACATATCCGTTTTCGTCAGCATCCGGGTGTTCAGGGTTATACACCATAGGAAAATCACTTGGGTCTTCAACTATTTCGGCTACCCTTACACCGCCTGCGGCGCTGTTTTGCCTTGATAATTCCGAGCGGAAGGCACTTGCAAAACTGTTGTCTTCTATAGGTTCAAATACCACCATTTTTCTTCTGTATGGTCCGCCGTTTTCTGTTCTTGTAGTGCTTATATTGGCTATGTTTTCAGCCGCTATGTCAAGGCGCATTCTCTCGGCAGTCATACCAGAAGCGCTTATGTTAAGTGCATTTAAAAAACTCATAATTACAGCTCCTTTCAGCCTTTAATTACCGTACTTATTCTTGTAAGGTCGTCATTAAACGCTTTAAGCATAAATTCATACTGAAGTGTCGCTTTTGCAAGCTCCATACTTTCAACGTCTACATTAACATTGTTTTCATCCATTCTGGATGACTCGTTTACGGTTTCGTGAATTTCAGGCCTTACGGAAGCTATACTGCTTTTAATCTCATCGGCAGTTTTGCCGTATTGTGAATCAAGCCTTTTTTGCAGTTCATCCTCAAAAGTTATGTATTTTGCCTTATATCCGGGAGTTTCTGCATTGGCTATATTGTCTGATGTTATAGTCTGTTTTTGCCAAAGAAAATCCATTACTTTTTTTGACAAATCAAACATGTTGTTATCTAAGAAATTCAATACATAATTCCCTCCTAAACAACGGTTAAACCGTTTAAACTCAAACTTTTTAAATAGTACTTAAAAAGTTTATTTACACTATTAATAGAAGTACTTTCTAAATAGACAGTATATCCTTTTTTTTCAAAATTCAATATTTTGTTATCTATAACATTACGATTTTATTAAATTTATTGTTTGTTTTTTTGTAAACAATATACAAATAATTTTAACAATATTTGTTAAAAAGTGTTTTTGAAGTGAAAAAGTTTAAATTAAAAATATAATAGCCACGTATAAAAACATTAAAGTACATCAAATTCTACTATTTATAAAAAATGCAAATTAAGTACTATTTAATATTAATTTCAGTCACAGTATTTATTTTATAGTATTTGTGATTGAATATGTCTGCTTATTGTCAGTTTGTTGCTCACAATAATACTTCTATTGAAACAAAATAATTTCACTATTTTTATTTAAAAGTATTTCTTTTAAAATTTATTCTGAATAGAAGGCATCCAATATTAAAAATCAATTTTTTGTTAAAATCATCTTATAATAATTTAGTATTTAAAGCGATTTTTTGATATAATTTAAAAAAATTATAATTATACCACTTATTTGAGTGCCTTTTTTCACATTTTGTTCAAATTATCAGTAGATTATATGACAAAACATTGTAAGACTTTTAAATATATTTGAGCATTGAATCTGTTAATTTTGAAAGGACTGACTTTAAATGAAACGATTGCCAAAAGGTTATGGAAGTGTATATAAGCTTTCAGGCTCACGCCGAAGACCCTTTACAGCAAGGATACAAACAGGATATAAAGCAGAAAGCGGAAGGCCGGAATACAAATATCTTGGCTATTACAAAACATCGCAGGAAGCCTTGCAGGCTCTTATGGAATATAATAAATCCCCGTATGATTTTGATTTGATAAACTATACAATATCTGACCTGTACGGTGAGTTTAAAAAGCGTAAATTAAGTACACTTTCAAACAGCGGAGTATATATTTATCAGGCAGCATATAAATACCTTGCTCCTATTCATAACACTAAAATAAAAGATATAAAAACATTTCATCTGCAAAAAATAATTGACGGCATAGACAGAAAATGGCAGACAAAAAATCATGTTCAGACGCTTCTTAACCAGCTTTTTGATATTGCCATTGAGCTTGACATAATTTCAAAAAACTACGCCAAATTCACTAAAATAGGGCCTAAAGAAGTATCTAATATTCATAAAGCTTTTACAACGGAAGAAATAAAAAGGCTTTTTCAAGCCATAAAGACAGAACCATTTGCTGATACTGTGCTTATTATGATTTACAGCGGATTACGGCCTTCAGAGCTTTTAAACATCAAAAAAAGCGCTGTTAACTTGGAAGAGCTGTATATAACAGCAGGCTCAAAAACAAAAGCCGGCAAAAACCGTGTTATACCTATAAACGCTAGAATTCTTCCGTTTATAAAAAATCGCTGTAATTCAAGCAATATTTATATTATAGAAAAAAACGGCTGCCCAGTTAACTATTCGTCATATCGCAGAATTTATATCGACCTTATGAAAAAACTAAATATGGAGCATCTGCCTCACGATGGACGTCATACCTTTGCAAGTCTTGCCGATACAGCCGGAATGAATAAAGTTTCTATAAAACGCATTATGGGTCATGCTACAAACGATATTACAGAAAATGTATACACACATAAAGAAATAGATGAGCTTATAAAAAATATAAACATGATTTAATATATAAAATATATTGTTTAATAAAACCGTCTGTTTATTGTCTGTTTATGTTATTTTTAAATAACAAAAATTACCTGAATACAAAATTAAAAGCCTGTGATTGTTAAATAAATATCATTTTTTAGTCTTAAAGACTTAATTTAATCGTTCTACTTGGTAATTATAAACAATAATGTGAAATTTTTAATTAAAGCCTTACATTTCCTTAACTTAAAAGGAGATATAAGGCTTATTTTAAAAAAAAATAAAATTCTACTTAATGAATCCGATTTTAAACCGATATACCTAATTGAGGGAATTTAAGATTATTTCAGTAAAGAGAATAATTTTTTTCTCATCAAATAAATGGAGGTATAATATATGTTTAAGCACTTAAAAATCGGAAAAAAATTAATCATCTCATTTTTACTTGTTAGCATATTAGCAAGTATTTCAAGTGTTATGTGTATTTTTCTTACAAGGTCAATGCACTCAAAATACACAAACATTTTAGTTACCGACGGATTTTCTCAAGGCGATGTGGGAAAGCTGCTGGCTAATTTCTGCGAAGTAAACTTGGATTTACATAACTCAGTAACTTTTACAGTAGCATCTGATAAGTCCGAAGCCAAAACAGAATTTAACACAGCTTCAAGTCAGATAGACGAACTCTTTAATACTGTTGAAAGCAGTCTTACAACAGATAATGAAAAAAGCACTTTTAACGATGCAAAACAGGCTTGGACACAATACAGCAGTCTTTCTAAAGAAATATCATCCCAGACAAATACAGCAACTGCTGAAAAAATGCTTGTAGACGAATTAGGCCCACTTTATCACACTATCTATAATTCATTAATTTCAATTATGGACAGCAAAGTTGCAGTAGGTACTGATTCTCAAAACTCAATAGAATCCTCAGCAAGATTAATAATTTTACTTTGTGTTCTCCTTATTATAGTAACTTTTGTATGTGCTATTCTTTTTGGTGTTCTGCTCTCACGCCATATTTCTGTACCGCTTAACAGATGTTCAGAGCGTCTTGCAGCATTAGTAGACGGTGATTTAACAACACCTGTTTATGAAGTTGACTCAGATGATGAAGTAGGCGATTTAACAGATTCAACTAACTCTCTTATAGAGCGCCTGTCAAGTGTTATTAATGATGAGGAATATCTTCTTAGTGAAATGGCAAACGGTAACTTTAACATAACTACAACATGTGAAGAAAACTATGTAGGCGATTTTAAACCGCTTCTGCTTTCAATTAAGAAAATTAACAGAAACCTCGACTCTACTTTATACCAGATAAATCAAACTTCAGACCAAGTATCAAGTGGAGCTGAACAGGTGGCAAACGGAGCTCAGGCTTTAAGCCAAGGCGCTACAGAGCAGGCAAGCTCAATACAGGAATTAGCCGCAACAATTAACGATATATCTCACCATGTATCCAATACTGCAGAAAATGCCGAAGAAGTAAGCAAAAAAGTAAAAGACATAAGCAATGACATGGAGCAGAGCAACTCAAAAATGACAGAATTAATGGGAGCTATGAGTGAAATAACAAACAGCTCTACTGAAATAAGCAAGATTATAAGAACAATAGAAGATATTGCATTCCAGACAAACATACTTGCTTTAAATGCCGCTGTTGAGGCTGCCCGTGCCGGTGCTGCAGGCAAAGGCTTTGCCGTTGTAGCAGATGAAGTAAGAAACCTTGCAAGCAAGAGTGCTGAAGCCTCTAAAAATACATCTGCTCTTATTGAAAACTCAATTAAGGCAGTTGAAAACGGTTCTAAGATAGCCCACGAAACAGCTGAAGCCTTAAGCTCAGTTATAACCAAAAAAGACGAGATTGTTGCTGTTGTAGATAAAATATCAGCAGCTTCTTCTGAGCAGGCAGAATCAATTTCTCAAATTACAGTTGGCATTGACCAGATTTCATCTGTTGTTCAGACAAACTCAGCTACAGCTGAAGAAAGCGCAGCAGCCAGTGAAGAGCTTTCAAGTCAGGCTGCACTTTTGGAACAGCTTTTCAAAAAATTCCGTTTAAGAAGCAATTCAAAAAACGAACACAGCAATACTTTCAACACAGAACATACTGATAATATAAATAACGATGATGATTCACCTATGCTTTATAGTGCCGATGATTCATCAGCCAATAACTTTTCAAGCAAATATTAATTAGTTCCAAAACAAAAAAGCCATCGAATTAACGGTGGCTTTTTTGTTTTGCTTGGTTTTTATTTATTTTTAATTTTATTACTTTATTGTTCTTTACCTGCTATATAATTTATAAACTGCTGTGCCGTTCTGCCGGATACTCCGCCATGGCGTAATTCCCACTTGTTAGCTTCTGATAAAAGCTCCTCTTTGCTTAATTTAATATCAGGATACCTCTTTGCTATACCTTCTACAATATCGTAATATTCCTGCCTGTTTGGATTTGAATAGTTTATAAGTACTCCAAACCTGCTGGAGAGTGAAAGTTTTTCCTCAACTGTATCAGAACGGTGTATCTCTCCGTTATATTCCATGTCATTTCTGTCATTCCAAGTTTCCTTAATTAAATGACGTCTGTTTGATGTGGCATATATAAGTATGTTATCCGGCCTTGTTTCAACACCGCCTTCAATAAAAGCTTTAAGGAATTTATACTCCACCTCATCAGCCTCAAATGAAAGGTCGTCTATGTAAATTATAAAGCGATAATTGCGGTTTTTAATCTGAGCTATTACCTGCGACAAATCCCTGAACTGATATTTGTAAATTTCAATCATTCTAAGGCCTTTGTCGTAATACTCGTTAATAAGTGCTTTAACACTTGTTGACTTGCCTGTACCGCTGTCACCGTAAAGGAGAACGTTATTGGCACTTTTTCCGTTTACAAAAGCTTCTGTGTTTTCTCTAAGCTTCTGCTTTTGGTTTTCATAGCCTATAATGTCGCAAAGCTTTGTTTTATCGGCATTGTTAATAGCCATAAATTTAACTGCACCGTTTTCGTTTTTAATCCTGAAAGCCTTATTAATGCCGAAAATACCTGTGCCGTACTCCTTGTAAAAGCCTGTAATAATTTTGAAAATATCGTTTTCATCAACGGCCTGCTCTATTTTTTTGCTTATATCCCTCACAGCTTGGCTTACTGCCTTGTTATACACGTTTTCTCTTTTAGATATTGCCTTATAATTTGTAATTATACTGAAACAGTCAATGCCTAAATCATCTTCAAGGGGTTTAAAGTCGAAATCAAATATACGTTTAAACACTTTATAGTCGTTTTTAGCCAGTATATTTACACTGCCATCCCCCGGGCCTAATCTTTCACATGTAAGAGAGAAAGAGTTTTCGTTTGTCATAATTAAATATGCTATATAATTATGCCAAAGATTTCCGTCAAAGCCCAGCTCTGTTGAAATATCCAAAAGTTTTTTAATCTCTGTATATACACGGTGTATAAGCTCGTTTTTATTTTCAAAACCATTTTTCCAGTCTTTGTATATATTACAAATCCCCATAAAAACCGAGTCTTTGTCTATATTGCTGTAGAGCAGCAGCTTTAAATATTCGTCATTCATAAGCCTTTCCTTTCCGTACAGGTTATTGTACATTTTTTGGCTTTATTATACAATAACGTCTTTTATGTATCAAACAGAAATATCAGTTTGAAGCGTTATCAAGGTTTGTATCGTTTTTCCATAACATCTGGTCACGAAGCTGTTTTCCAACTACTTCCATCTGATGTTTAGCTAACATATCACGTTTTGAGTTGAAGAAGCAGCGGCCATTCTTGTTTTCAGCAATCCATCTACCGGCAAATGTACCGTCCTGAATGTCTTTAAGTACAGCTTTCATGTTTGCTTTTGTTTCTTCATAAGGAAGTACTCTTGAGCCTGAGCAGTACTCACCAAACTCTGCTGTATCTGAAATAGAATAGTTCATGGCAGCAATACCGCCTTTATTTATAAGGTCTACAATAAGTTTCATCTCGTGGATACACTCAAAGTATGCATTTTCCGGCTCATATCCGGCTTCAACAAGTGTTTCAAAACCGCATTTCATAAGCTCTACAATACCGCCACAAAGAACAGCCTGCTCACCAAAAAGGTCTGTTTCTGTTTCGTCATGCATTGTTGTTTCCATAATACCTGCACGGGCACCGCCAATACCTGCTATATAAGCTAAAGCAATATCATAAGCCTTACCGGAAGCGTTCTGCTCAACTGCTACAAGGCAAGGAACGCCTTTTCCTACATTATAAAGTGAACGAACTGTGTGACCAGGTCCCTTAGGAGCTGCCATAAATACATCTACATTTGCAGGAGGCACAATCTGTTTGTATCTGATATTAAAGCCATGAGCAAAAGCTATTGCCTTGCCTTCTGTAAGATATGGAGCTATTTCATTTTTATAAACTTCAGCCTGTCTTTCATCATTAATAAGTATCATTATAATATCTGCTTCCTGAGCTGCCTCAGATACAGTCATTACCTCAAAACCGTCTTTTTCTGCTACAGGCCAGCTTTTGCCGCCTTTTCTAAGACCTACAATAACATCACAGCCAGAATCTCTTAAGTTAAGAGCATGTGCATGGCCCTGTGAGCCGTAACCTATAATTGCTATTTTTTTACCGTTTAACTTGTTTAAATCACAGTCCTTCTCATAATACATCTTTGCCATTTTACATTTCTCCTTTTCGTCTTTAATTTAAAAATAATAAAATAAGTGAGTATGTTTCTTATTTATATAATCGGCTAAGCCTTAGCTTTTGCCGAATAAAACTAAATCAACAGGCAATAGCTTCTTTAATATCGTAAAGTCTGTTAAGCTGTCTTAGAATTTGTTCTTTTTTAGTTGTTTCACCAGTTGCTGTTATGCCAATACTGGCTGTGTTTTCGGAATTAACCTGATAGTTGAAAGCCATTATCTCAAAGCCTCTTTTATGGAGCTCTGCTGTTATTCTTAAAATTAAATCTCCTGCGTTGTTAGCTGTTAAGTAAATTTTAAATGTATCCATAATGCAATCCCCCAATCCCATTACCTGATTCATTATTTGTTTTAATATTTATCTCATTAAATCTTCTATTGTTCCGTTTGGCGGTATCATCGGCAGAGCATTTTCTCTTTCTGATACAAAACAATCAATTACTGCCGGTCCGCTGTATTTTTCAGCATCTTTATAAGCTTTTATAAGCTCATCTATATTTTTTACACTGTAGCCTTTGGCACCCATGGCTTTTGCCAAAAGAGCAAAGTCTGTTTTTCTCTCCAGTTCTGTTGAAAACCGTCTGCCGTCGCAGAAACAATCCTGAAGCTGTCTTATCATTCCCAATCCACCGTTATTAAGAACAATTACCGTCACCGGTATGTTGTTTCTTACGGCTGTTGTAACTTCGTTGAAGTTCATACAAAAGCTTCCGTCACCGGTAAAAAGCACCGACCTTCTTTTTGTAGCTACTGCTGCACCTATAGCAGCTCCCATTCCGTAACCCATTGTTCCAAAACCGCCTGATGTAAGATGTGTTTTTGGTTTTTTAAAGTTATAATACTTTGAAACCCACATTTGATGCTGGCCTACATCTGTAGCAACCGGTGTATATTCATTTGTTAGGCTGTTTACGGCTTCTATTATATTTTTAGGTGTAAAGCTTTCTGTTTCTTTTTCTTCAAATTCCTTTTTGAAATCCTCAATTTCTTTATCCCATTGGGTATGCTGTTTTTCTTCTACATGTAAAGCTATGTATTCAAGAGCTTTTTTTAAGTTTCCTCCTATTTGCAAATGAGCATTTATTACTTTGCCCAGCTCTGCACTGTCTATATCGATATGAATAACTTTAGCATTTTGAGCGAATTTCTCACGGCTGCCTGTGCCTCTGTCGGAAAACCTTACTCCGGCGGCTACAATTAAGTCGGCCTTTGAAATAGCTTTTGATGCTGCCATTCTGCCGTAAAGCCCTGCCATGCCTAAATATTTAGGATGAGTATTGCTCATAGCCGATATTCCCATCATTGTAAAAGCTGCATAAGCTCCTGATTTTTCACAAATTGTTTTAATGAACTCCGAAGCACCGCAGTTAACAACTCCTCCGCCGCTGTAAATTATTGGCCTCTGAGAGTTATTTATCATTTCAACTGCTTCATCAAGGCTTTTTTCATCTGCCATTGGCTCATCGAACTCAGTATTTTTTGCTTTGATAGGTTCAAAGTCACAAACTTCTTTTTGTATATCACTGGGAATATCCACAAGTACCGGCCCCGGCCGGCCGCTTTTTGCTATGTAAAAAGCCTGACGCATTGTATCGGCTATTTTTTTAACATCTTTAATAAAAAAGCTGTGTTTTGTAGCCGCCAAAGTAAGGCTTGCCGTATCTATCTCCTGAAAACTGTCTGTTCCAACACTTTTTATGGGGACACTGCCTGTTATAGCTATAATGGGAACAGAATCGGCAAATGCTGTAGCCAAACCCGTTACGGTATTTGTTGCTCCCGGTCCGGATGTGGCAATTAAAACACCAACTTTATTTCCGGCTCTTGAATATCCGTCTGCGGCATGTGAAGCACCCTGCTCATGTGCTGTAAGGATGTGCCTTATGCCTTTTTTATTTTCAGCTAATTTATCGTATAAACTTAGCACGTTGCCTCCCGGATAGCCAAAGACTGTGTCAACACCCTCTTCGGCTAAAATTTCAATTACTATCTCACTTCCTGTCAGCAGCATCTGCTTCGCCTCCCGCCTGAAAAAATTTAATAAAAAAAGCTGTACAGTTATTCACTGCACAGCCTAAAAATCTAACTTAAGAGCTTTATAAACCTAAGCTCATATCAGCCGTATTATTCAGCGAATAACTTTTTTGAGTAACACAAAGGACCTTATCCACTAGAATAAGGCTGACGAGGCTCACGAGATTAAGTTTTGAATTAATTATTGAATTACAATTTGAACTAAACATAATTTCTGCCTACTTCACTGAAAATACTAAAAATTTGATTGGTGTTATTTTATTACCCCCATGTATAAAAGTCAATACAAAAAAACACAATTAATTTATTTTGTAAATTTGTTCTAATTTCAGTACACTTTACTGCACTAAAACACATACAAAATAGACAATATAACTTTCAGGTTGTCAGACCACACAAATTCAATATCGCATTAAAAACGGCTCTAAAAGTAATTTTTAAACCATATTCAGTTATAAAGCAACCAATTAAAATTTAAAACAGTAAATAAAATACGTATATTTTAATTGCATTTTAATAAAACTACAGCCTAAACCAACATTTATTATTAATTTATTTAAAAATATATATTATTATTTTTGAAGTTGTCTTACAACTTTTATGCTATAAAACAAATTTTCACTCTATTTTTTACAAAAAAACGGCTCCGAAAATATATCGGAACCGTAAATAAAATTTATTATTTTTTCAAAAATAATTTAGCCAGTTCAGGTCCGTTAGGAACATACAAACCTGTTTCCTTGGCACTTTCCTCATCAAATGCGTCAACACCTTCTGCCGGCTCATTGCTTCTGTAAATCATAAAAGGTACAGCATCTCTTGCATGGGTTTTAGTAACTATAGGCGTAGGATGGTCCGGCATAACAAGTATTGTAAAATCTTCACCGGCATTTTTAAGGCCTTCTG
>CALWSS010000057.1 GCA_944384255.1 uncultured Clostridia bacterium | reverse complement strand
AAAGTCTTTCGGAAGGCAGCCGTTCTCCTGATGAATAAACATGAGTTGTAATATCTTGAAGCAGCTGTTCAGCAACATATTTATATACATTTTTTCTTTTTGCTTTTTCCTCTACTTTTCCCATATCGTTTCTCCTTTTTTGCAGGCTGTAAAAAAATTAAAAGTCTAAAATACTTCACCCAAAAATATAATTATTTTAATCCTTTATACATTTGAAATTCTAATCCAGTTTAAAATTAATAACAATATTAATTGTGAATGAAAAATGCATAAAATTCAAGCTATATTTAAAATAAATTTTACACATATCAAACAATAATATATGTCATATACAATATTTGTGAAAAACCGACATATTAATATTGACAATTCATAACAATTTAATATACAATATTAAATAATTGGTCTTACCATTACATTGTTTTATTGCATATCTGCTATTCCAATCCAATGTTTCTTTTTTTAATTCTGATTTTTAGATAATTTAGGCGCCTTAAAACTTTTTGGTCAGAATTGCTTTTTAACATATATTTAAAAGAGAGAAAAGAGAAAAGGAGACTGATGTATTATGAATGAAACCACAAAACGCAAACCAACCATGTTTGAAGCTCAGTTTACCGTTTGGGTAATTGTGGCAATTATAGCTATCGGAATGGTTCTCCAACTTCGTGTTGAATTTTTGATGGTTATAGCATCCATTGTAGCACTTTTAATGTCTTTCCGTTTGGGGTATAAATGGAGCGATATGGAACAGGCAATAGGTAAAAGAATAGGCAATCTGACATCAACAATACTTATTATGTGGGTAATTGGTATGCTGCTTGGTGCAATGATGTACAGCGGTACACTGCCTATGATAATCTGCTACGGTTTCGAACTTATTAATCCTAAATTCTTATATTTAAGTTCATTTTTAGTTTGCTGTATAATGTCTGTTTTAACCGGTTCATCTTGGACATCAGCCGGAACTGCTGGAGTAGCATGCTTGGCACTTGCAAGCGGTCTTGAACTTTCACTTCCTATTACAGTTGGTGCTGTTATTGCAGGAGCTGTTTTCGGCGATAAAATCTCACCTCTTTCAGAAACAACAAACCTTGCACCGGCATGTGCAGGTACAGAACTTTATACACATATTAAGTCACAGCTTTGGACTACTATACCAACATGGATTATTTGTGTTATAGTATATACAATTCTCGGCTTAGGAACTCATATTGAAGACGCTTCATTACCTGAAAATGCAGTTACTCTTATAGAGCAGTTAAATCAGCTCTACAACTGGAATATTCTTTTAATTCTTCCGCTTGTTTTTATATTAATTGCTGCTTTAACTAAAAAGCCTGTTGTTCCTACACTTGTAATTGCAAGTCTTATTGCTGGCATTCTTGGTGTTGTTATACAAGGTTTTACACCTTCAAATGCAACAATAGCTATGATAAAAGGTTTTACTGTTGACTCAATAGCTCCTGAAGGAATGGATATTTCCCCACTTGCTACTTCACTTTTGAACCGTGGCGGAATGATGTCCATGGCATCTATTGTATTAATTTGTTACTGTGGATTTTCACTTACAACAATAATGATACATGCCGGATTTTTGGATAAAGCCATTGAGCCTCTTATGAAAGACCTTAACTCAAGAGCAAAAACAATGCTTACAGCTGAAATAGCCATATTCGGTATTCATGCCATTGCCGGAAACTCTTATGTAAGCTCTGTATTTGTTGGAAATACATGGAGAAAACCATTTATATTAAATCAAATGGGCAGACCTTGTCTTTCACGTACACTGGAAGATGTAGGTACATGCGTTTCATGTCTGTTCCCTTGGGGAAATTCAGGTGCATTTTATTATACGACCCTTGGCGTTGCTGCTTGGGGTGCAGGCGGATATGCATTCTATACAATATTCCCGTTTGCTTGCCCTATTATAGCATTTATTTTAGCTGTTGCAGGCATAGGAATAAGCAAGCTTACACCAGAGCAAGTCAAAGAAGAATTAGCACTGATTGAAAAAGAAGAAGGCGAAAGTTCGTCTATTTCTGAAATAGCATAAATTTTTTTTAGTATATTTACTTATATAATTTAATACATTATTTAAGTTTTACAGTTTTAAAAAACAGGCAGTACGTTAAAGGGCTGTCTGTTTTGATGTAAAAATCATTTTATTATTAAGGCATTATTATCTTATTCATATTTATTCCCAATCTAAATTATTAAGCATTAAATACAATTAAGCCGCCATATAAAATTTAAATATAAAATATTTTACTATATAACTGATATTTTTGTTATAAAAATAATAGGCTATTAAATTTATAATATACGATAACAAACAAATTGTTCCTATATTTTTTATAATTACTGGAAAAATAAAACTATCGCAAAAATTTACTATATATTTTTTTAGTAAAAGAAACAGGTAGTATAAATAAGCCAATTTGTACAGTACAAGGAATTAAAAAATCCAAAAATGAACAAAATCCTCTTTTCCAGTTTCGGTATCGTACATTAACAAAGCCTATTGTATTTTTTAAATTTCTTCGTCTTTCATAGGCTCCTGAATCAAGCCTGTAATGGACAAGGTTTTCAGAAATATTCCTGCATTTTGCACCATTGATTATCATTTTTACAACAAAATCATAGTCTTCACAGCGTGTGTTGCATGTATAGCCTCCACAATCTATTGCTTTAGATTTTTTATACATAAGAGTTTGATTATTAAAAGGATTTCTTTTTCTTGCATATTTCAATATTTCATTATGTGTTAAAGGAACTTTTTTAACAGATATTTCATTTTCTATTTTTGATTCAAATTCTGAAACATATCCTCCTACCATATCTAAAGAACTATCTTTTTCAAACTCTTTAAGCTGTTTTTCACACCTTGTATTATATGAAATATCATCAGAATCCATTTTGGCAATTAATACATTACGGCAAAGTTTAAGACCAGTATTGGCAGCATAACCAGTTCCCATATTTTTACTAAGCCTTTTTATAGTTAATATTTCTGGATATTTTTTTTGAAATTCATCAAGTACTAAATCCAATTCTTTTGTAAGAGGTCCGTCACATACTA
>CALWSS010000056.1 GCA_944384255.1 uncultured Clostridia bacterium | reverse complement strand
TGACGGAATAATATATGATTTAAGCGAAGAAATAAAGCTTGAAAAGAATAAAAAGCATAATATAGAAATTGTGGTAGACAGGCTTGTTATAAAAGACGGCATGCAGAAAAGGCTTACAGAATCTATTGAAACTGTTATGGCTTTATCGGGTGGTATGCTTATAGTTAATCTGCCGGAAACAAATGAAGATATTGTGTTCAGCCAGAATTTTGCCTGTACACACTGTGGCATTAATATAAGCGAAATTGAACCGAGAAGTTTTTCGTTTAATAATCCAAGTGGAGCCTGCCCGGAATGTTCCGGGTTAGGCATGCAGATGAAGTTCGACCCAGAGCTTATAGTGCCAAATGAAGAATTAAGTATTTTACAGGGGGCTATATGTGCCATAGGATTTAACTCAATAAGCTCACCGGGAAGCATGAGCAGAGTGCTTTTTGAGGCTCTTGCAGAAAAGTACAATTTTTCACTTGAAACACCTTTTAAGGACTTGCCACAGAAAGTTAAGGACATAATTTTTTACGGCACAAAAGGAGAAAAAGTTAATATTGTATACAAAAATGCAACTGGCACGGGAAGCTATCAGTATAACTTTGAAGGAATTGTAAATAATCTTCAAAGAAGATATAACGAAACTTCTGAAACAATGCGTTCTGAGTATGAAGAATATATGACAAATACCGTTTGTCCGGTTTGCCATGGGAAAAGACTTAAACCGGAGATACTTGCCGTAACCATTAACGGCAAAAATATAGCTGAAGTAAGCGAAATGCCTATAAAAGAATCTCAAAAGTTTTTTGCTCAGCTTGAACTTACAGACAGAGAAAAAATAATAGCCGGTCAGGTGCTTAAAGAGATTAATTCACGAATAGGTTTTCTTATTTCAGTCGGTTTGGATTATATCACTCTTTCAAGAGCTGCGAGTACACTTTCAGGCGGTGAAGCACAGAGAATAAGACTTGCCACACAAATAGGTTCCGGTCTTGTAGGAGTTGTGTATATACTTGATGAACCAAGCATAGGGCTTCATCAAAGGGACAATGACAAGCTTATTGGAACACTTAAAAACCTTCGTGATTTAGGCAACTCACTTATAGTTGTAGAGCATGACGAGGATACAATGCTTGCCAGCGACTATATTGTAGATGTTGGACCTAATGCCGGGGAAAACGGCGGAAGGATTATGTTCAGCGGTCATGTAGAGGACTTACTTAAATGCGAAGGTTCTCTTACAGGTGATTATTTAAGCGGACGCAAAAAAATACCTGTTCCTAAAGAAAGACGAAAGCCGGATAAAGACGCTTTTATTACAATACACAAAGCAAGTGAAAATAATTTGAAAAATATAGATGTTAATATTCCTTTGGGAGTAATAACATGCGTTACCGGTGTAAGCGGCTCAGGCAAAAGCACACTGGTTAATGAAACACTTTATAAATCCTTAGCGCGAGATTTAAACAGAGCAAAGCTCAAACCGGGAAAAAGTGAAGGCATAACAGGCGAAGAAAAACTTGACAAAGTAATAAATATTGACCAGTCGCCTATAGGCAGAACACCAAGGAGCAATCCGGCTACTTACACAGGGCTTTTTGATTTGATTAGGGATGTATTTGCCCAGAAAAACGAAGCTAAAATGCGAGGTTATCAAAAGGGCAGGTTTAGTTTTAACATTAAAGGCGGAAGATGTGAAGCCTGCAACGGCGACGGTATAATTAAAATAGAAATGCACTTTTTGCCTGATGTTTTTGTACCTTGCGAAGTATGCGGTGGAAAAAGATATAACAGAGAAACACTTGAGGTTAAATATAAAGGCAAATCTATTGCCGATGTACTTGATATGACTGTTGAGGAAGCTTTGGAATTTTTCGGAAATCTCCCAAGGCTTAAATCAAAGCTCCAAACATTATACGATGTAGGCCTTTCTTATGTTAAATTAGGGCAATCATCAACAACTCTTTCAGGTGGTGAAGCCCAAAGGGTTAAACTTGCAACTGAATTAAGCCGTAAGTCAACAGGCAAAACAATGTATATATTAGATGAACCTACAACGGGGCTTCATGCTGCCGATGTGCACAAACTTTGTGATATAATGCAGAGATTGGCAGAAGGCGGAAACACTGTTGTAATAATAGAACACAATCTTGATGTTATTAAAACTGCTGATTATATTATAGATTTAGGACCTGAAGGCGGTGACGGCGGCGGAATGGTTGTTTGTGCCGGTACTCCTGAGGAAATTTGTCAAAATAGCGCTTCTTATACAGGAAAATACCTGAAAAAATACATTAATTAATTGTTGACATTAATTCCTTTAAATTGTACCATTATTAGGTAGGCTCATAGAGGCTTTAAAAATAATTATCGGAGGAAATACAATGTCTAACAAAACGGATTTTTTAAAAAATTATATTACATCAAAAAAAGAGCTGATGCAGCATTTTCAATGTAATGATGATTTTTTTATCAAACCCCTTGAGAGCTTAAAATGGGCCGTAAAAGAAGATGAAGACTTTAGTTTTTTAATTTATTGGACAAACGATAATAAACGCAATACTGCTGTTATTGTCAAAAAAAATGGAAATTCAATGATATATAAAGCAGACACTTATACAATGGTAATAGCTATTGATTGTGTAAAAACAGCTTTTATATTCTCTAATGAAAATTTTGCTGTTGAAGAGTAATGTTACAAAGCAAAATAAAATTAAAAAAATTTACAGCGCCTACATTTAGTTTGTAGGCGCTTTTTCTAACTTTTTCTAACTTTTTCTAACTCTTTCTAACCTTTACTAACTTTTCTAACTTCTTAGCTTTTTGTTATTTTTTGTATAAAAATTTAACTTTGGCTATTTTTATCAGAAGTATTTCTTTTTTCAATATCGTTTTTTATTATGTTTTTTACAGATTCAGTTTTGTTCTTTATGTCTTTAAAATCCTTTATAATTGCCTTTTCGTCTTGCTTAATTTCGGGATGCTCCTCTATTTCTTCACGAATAAACATAATAAAAAAGCTTATAAGCAGAAGAAAACATGAAATCCATATTGTGCCTGAACCAAATTTTGAAACAAAATGTCCCCCAAGAGCAGCGCCAAATCCAAATAAAACAATAATTTCAATATACCTTAAAGTCTTTTTAAATAACTTTTTGTCATGAGATTTTAAATACATATATAACGATTCCATTGCACTGCGGATATTTCCAATGCACATAGTGCTTGCAAAAGCATATCCATTAACTTTTCTAAACGCCTGCACCTGCATTGCACATGAAAAAGAAACAAGGGCATTTGCCAACATGTTAAATTCAACGGGCATAAAACCCACAATAAACAATAATAGTATTTCAAACACTAATACAAGCTGACGCCAATGTATATTTTTAGAATATCTAAAAGATTCCCTAATCCATTCAGCAATAATTATACCAAGAGCAAAAAAGAGCAGAGGTATAAGGTAACGCATAGATACAGACCAGTTTTTTTCATAGACACTTTGGCTTAACAATACTATATTTCCTGTTTGAGCATTTGCAAATACATTTCCTCTGAAAATATATGTATATGCATCCTGTAAACCGCCTGAAAGTGACAAAAAAGCAGCTGTCATAAATGATTCCGACATTTGGCCATGATGACGGTGTTTTATTGCTGATTTTATTTGTTTTTTATCAACTGAAAGCATTATATTTTACCTCTTTTTATTTTTACAAAAGTAATTCATAAATTAACTTAATTTACTGATTATATGTAGATATATTTTATTGTTTTTGGAACTGAGAACTATTATACTAATGAGATAGGAATATGTAAAAGCTATTATTGTTATAATAGTTATAAGTTTTTGATATGATAACGAGGGGAATAAATTTTATGAATGTCAATTTTGAATACTATAAAATATTTTATTATGTTGCAAAATACAAAAACCTTACAAAGGCAGCACATGCTTTAGGAAACAGCCAGCCAAATGTTACTCGTGCAATTAACTGTCTTGAACAGGAAGTAAGATGTACACTTTTTATAAGAACAAACAGAGGAGTACAGCTTACTCCCGAAGGTGAACAGCTTTATAGCCATGTATCTTTAGCCGTAACCCAATTACAAAAAGCGGAATTGGAACTTACTGCAAATTCCGGTTTGGAACATGGCAGTATATCTATTGGAGCAAGTGAAATTGCATTAAATATATATTTACTTGAAAAATTGAAAACTTTTCATAAAAATTATCCCGGAATTCGTTTAAAAATATATAACCACTCAACACCGCAGGCTGTACGTTCTGTTAAAAACGGTGAGGTGGATTTCGCTGTTGTATCAACTCCTATTAATGTCGAATCTCCGTTAAGAGAAGTGCATTTACAGCCGTTTCGAGATATTCTTGTTGGCGGAAATTCATTTAAGTCACTAAATAACATATCCCTAAGTGATTTGCAAAACTATCCGTTAATATGTCTTGCTAAAGAAACAATGACATATAAATTTTATCAGCAGCTATTCATGAAACATGGCTTAGAGCTAAATCCAGATATTGAGGTAGCCACTACAGACCAAATTCTGCCTTTAGTTAAAAGTGAATTAGGTCTTGCTTTTTTGCCTGAAATAATGGCAAGGGATGCAATAGAACAAAATCAAATTCATAAAATAAATTTGAAAGAAGAAATTCCTGAACGTCAGATTTGTTTGGTATACGATAATCATCACCCCATAAGTTATGCAGCTATAAAACTAAAAAGCATGATTTTATAATATTTTCTTCAAAACTAACGTGATAATATAAAAACCTATTTTAGAATAAAAAAATTTAGAAAAAAGTTAGAAAAAAGTTAGAAAAAAGTTAGAAAAAAGGTTAGAAAATAAGGTTAGAAATAAGGTTAGAAAAAAAGGTGCTGCTTAATACGGCACCATTTGTGTTTAATTATTCGGCATCAGCGGAAGAAAATGACTGTGAATAAAGTTCATTTCCTGCACCATCAAAGTAGCTTACTACAACTACAACATTTTCATTTGAAACAGCAGCTTTGGCCTGAACAGCAGTATTTAAAAAGGCATCTGCATTAGCCTCCATACTTGACTTAAGTGATTCAGATAAAGCAGCTCTGTCTTCTTCAGTAGTTTCAATATCGCTGAGAGTAAAATCATAGTGAAGCTCATCACCTTCAGCATACATATCTGAACTAATGCCTTGGCTTGCATACTGCTCTTTAGTTGCACTAATTACAGTTTGCATAATATCTGAATTAAAATAATCCTCAAGTGAAGGCAAATCACTGTTTGCTGTTTCTCCGGAAGAAACTTCAGATGATACCTCAGCAGATGATTCAGAAGAAGTCTGAACTGATGTCTGTGCTGATGAGGTGGAAGAAGAAGCTGACGAAGATGCATTACCTCCTCCACAAGCTGTCATAGACAGGATAAGACAGGATATAGCTGCCAAAGATAAAATATGTTTTTTCATTTTATAACCTTCCTTTCCCATATATAATTAATGGCTGAATTAAACCATTATTAACTTACAAAATTATTCAGAGGTAATTCACTCATAAGTCAATATAAATGTAATTTTATTCATTAAATTACACAATTTATAAATTTCATTTTAAACCTGAAATTATAAAAATTCAAGATTAATTTGCTGAAAGTTTTAAAAATATAGAAAAATCTTCACAAGAAATAAAGTATTGTTAAGTTTTAGATTACAATGCTGAAATATTTAATAATTATTCTTTATTATTTAACAGTTTATGAAAATCATCAATCATTGATTGAAGAGTAATGCCTTCCATTGTATTTTTTATAGAATCTTCAATTTTATAATATGGTGAATAGAGCACTTTTTGTATATTTTGAGCAACAGGGCATTTAAGTCCATTACAGGAATGAATTCCTATAATGCCGGATAAACCGTTTGGCTCTAATGCACTGTAAATTTGAAATAAAGTTATTTCAGATGGACTTAAACATAATTCTGCTCCGCCTGTTCCACGTGCTACTGTAATAATTCCGGCTTTTTTTAATGAACTAAGTATATTACGTATTATAACCGGATTGCATCCGGTGCTTTGAGAAAGCAGTGTACTTGTTACTTTTGCTTTATCTTTTGCCTCATATATGAAAATCAAACAATGAACTGCAACAGAGCATTTCATACTAATCTGCATTGTATTTCCTCCCAATTAAACTGGCACAGCTTTTTTGATGTAAATGTTGACATTACATCTATGTAATGATAAACTGTTTTTAATGTAATATTAATAATTACATCTGTTATTGTATATTCTTTGTATTAAAAATACAAGTATTCATATTGAGTTTAATAAAATGCAATATTTAAAACTTAAAGTAAAAGGAGCTTTATAATGAAAGCCGTACTAATAAAAGGATACAGCAAGAAAATTCAAACTCATTTATCTGATGTTCCTTTGCCTAAAACAGGCGACAATGAAGTATTAATAAAAGTAAAAGCAGCAGCCGTTAATCCATTGGATTTATTAATATTAACCGGCAGCATAAGACTAATTTATAATTATTCCATGCCATTAATATTGGGAAATGAATGTTCTGGAATTGTTGAAAAAGTAGGCAGCAAAGTTAATCAGTTTAAAGAAGGCGATGCTGTTTATACTCGATTGCCTATAAAAAAAGCCGGTGCTTTTGCAGAATATATTGCTGTTGAAGAAAACGCAGTAGCTAAAATGCCTGCTAACTGTGACTTTACGTCTGCCGCAGCCATTCCTCTTACAGGCTTAACGGCTTATCAAGCAATTACAGAAGAACTGCAAGCAAAAAGAGGAGATACACTACTTATAACAGGTGGTTCAGGTAGCTTTGGGCAAATGGCAGTTCCCATTGCAAAATCATTTGGGCTTAATGTTATAGTAACAGGGAACAAAAGGTCTTGTGAGCAATTTCTTAAAATAGGGACAGACAGATATATAGATTATAAGAGCAAAAATTATTGGGAAACTCTTTCAGAAATAGATTATGTAATAGACACATT
>CALWSS010000055.1 GCA_944384255.1 uncultured Clostridia bacterium | reverse complement strand
TTCCAGTCTTTGCAAACATCAACCCATTTTTTGGCCTTTGTAAGGGTATAAAGCTCATCACAAGTTAGCTCTATTGCAGAATTAGAGCTTCCACAGGCCGGAAAAACGGTATTAAATCTTTTAAGTGAAATATCCACAAATGACTCAATGTTTTCGGGAACGCCAAAAGAGCATACTCCGCCTACGGCATGGCCTGTAAGGGCAAGGGTTTCTTCAGGAGTAAGCATTTTCGCTTTCATGCCAAACTCGGCTTTAAACTTTTTGTTATCAATTTTGGCATCTCCTGCCATTCCTATAAGTATGCAGGAATCATCTTTTTTAAAGGCAAGAGTCTTTGTTATTCTTGCCGGTATTACGTTAAGGGCAGCGGCTGCAAGGTCAACAGTGGCACTGGATACATTGAATTCCATTATGTCTTTGTCTCGGCCGAACTGAGAAAGGTATTCACGGGCTTTTTCTATGGACATATATACATCTCCTTATTGCTTTTTTATATAAAATACCAAAATTCAGCAGTTTATACAATAGATTGTTTATTTATTGTGTTAATAGGCAATTTATGTTTAAAATGACTAAACTAAAATAATGCCTATTAAAATATTTACAATTTGACTATATATAAGCTGCTTTAGTTGGTTAAAAGTGATGGTTTTGTGTAATTTATTAACTGTTCATTAATAAATGTTTCTTAATGATTAAAAAATGAACATAAACCTTAAGAATTTTTTAATGGATTTATGCAGTTTTATATGGTACTCTTATATTAAGAACAGATTAAGACTGGAGGCGATAAATTTTGTCTGAGGATATTATAAAGCTCAGAAACCTAAAGAAGATATACCGCATGGGCGATGAAAAAATAGCGGCAGTAAACAATGTTACACTTAATTTTGAGCGTGGCACTGTAACATGTCTTTTGGGTAAATCCGGTTCAGGCAAGTCAACACTGCTTAATTTAATTTCCGGTCTTGAAAAGCCTACAAAGGGAGAAATTATAATAAAAGGCCTGCATGTTGAACGTATGGATGAAACGCAGCTGGCAAAATTCAGGCAGCAGTACATAGGCTTTGTATTTCAGTCATATAACCTTTTGGGTAATTTAACGGCGCTTGAAAACGTAACTCTGCCGTTAATATTTAAGCGTGTAGGCATTAAGGAACGAAAAGAAAGAGCAATGGAGATGTTAAAGGCTGTTGGTCTTGAAGAAAGGGCTAATCATAAGCCTTCACAGCTTTCAGGCGGACAGCAGCAGAGGGTATCTATAGCAAGGGCATTTGTTAATAACCCGGAAATTGTATTTGCCGATGAACCTACGGGAAACCTTGATACTAAAACTACTTATCAGATGATGGATTTAATGATGGGGCTTTCAGGAAAAAATAAGCAGACGCTTATAATTGTAACCCATGATATGGAAATTTCAGACTATGCCCAAAGGATAGTGCATCTTTCCGACGGTAAGATTGAGCGTATAGAGTACAACAATGAAAGCATAAAACACAGCAATGAGCTTACAAAGGCTCATAGGGAGGAAGAAAAATGATGTTTAACAGAATTAGCTTTAAAAGACTTTTAGCGTTTTTTGCTGTTTTAATAATGGCAGTTTCATTTTCGTTAACAGCCTTTGCAGCCGATGACGATGATGATAATAAAGAACCGGCAGGAACTCCTATTATTAACGTTATAAGCGGCAATGTTTACGAAATAGAGCCAGGACAGGAAACAAGCATTGCTTTAAGGGTAAGAAATACAAGTACCAGTGTTGCAAAATCCGTTGTAGTTATACCAACGGTTGAAAACGCCAGTGAAAACCCTCTTAAAGTTACCTTAAATGCACAGTCCAGCAATATAGGCACTATTTCTGCAAACGGTGAAAGAACGATTAATCTTACTGTAGCAGCGGACAGAACGGCAGCTACAAAAACTTATGCCATAAACATTAAATTCCAGTTTTTAAATAATGACGGTATTTCTTATGATAGTACATCAACTATTTATTTCAAAATAAAAAATGCATCAGGTGTGCCGGTTTTTAATTTCCAAAACTACAAATTAAACCCGTCAACTCTTAATGCAGGCGACAGTGCTACATTAACATTTGAGCTTTTTAACAAAGGCCCTCTTAATTTGTATAATGCTGTTGTGTCCCTTGAAAACCTTGACCCGGCAGGAGTAGGGGTTAACGGTACAAACCAGAAAAAGTTCTCCAAAATATGGGCCGGAACAAAGGAAACACTATCTTTTAACTTAACTACAAACAGTGCTATGGAAGACGGAAGCTATCCGGTTACTGTTAAAGTGCTTTTTAATGATGAAAACGGTACAGAGCATACATACGAAGAAAAATATTTCGTTTCAGTAGGTGCCGGAAGCGGCAAAAATGCTGATTTAAGAATTGAAAATGTAAAAGAACCGGGCGGCACATACGGTGTAAACCAGAATTTTGATTTTTCATTTACAGTTAAAAATTATGGCGATGCTGCTGCGGAAAACATAAGAATTTCAGCTGCTGAGTATGGTGAAGGCGGAAATATAGTGCCAAAGAGCAACAGCACATATTCACTTAAAGAACTTCAGCCTGGAAAATCAGCTGATTATAAATTTACATTTGCTCCTACAGGCAATGCTTCAACAAGAAACTACACTGTAGAATTTAAGCTTGAGTACAAAATGGGTGGTAAGGATTACACTGTAACACAGTATGCCGGAGCTAATGTTTCCAACCCTGAAAAGGATGAAGAAGACGGCGACAAAAAAGAAAGCAAGCCAAAAATAATTGTAAGCGATTATAAATGCGACCCAGTTATAGTAATGGCCGGTGAAAACTTTGACCTTACAATGACATTCCTTAATACACATTATCAGAAAGCTGTTAAAAACGTTAAAATGTTCCTTACAATGGTTGAGGAAACATCATCAGAAAATGAAAAATCCGGAAACGTATTTACACCGGTAGACAGCAGCAATACATTCTATTATGATTCAATAGCACCAAAGGGCACTGTAAGCAAAACAATGACTCTTTACACTGTGCCTTCAGCTCAGCCAAAGACATATACTCTTACTGTTAATTTTGAGTATGAAGACGAAAGCGGAAACGAATATACTGCAACAGAGCTTTTGGGAATAAATGTAAAACAGGTTTCTCAAATAGATACAAGCGAAATATTTGTACCTGAATCATCTGAAATAGGTATGCCTATAAGTGTGTATTTTGATATTCACAACACAGGCAAGGTTGATATAAGCAATTTGAAAGTAAGTCTTGAAGGCGATATTACAACACAAAACAAGAGCACATATATAGGCAACTGCTCACCTGGCGACAGTAATTATTACGAAGGCAGTTTTTCCATTAACAACATGGGCTTAAATAACTTTAAACTGACTATTTCATACGACGACCCAAGCGGTGAACAGATACAGCAGGTTAAGGAATACACAATAAACGGCACGGAGCCTGTTGCCGATGATGGTATGGGTGGAGAAATGATGCCTGATGATATGGATATTAATCAGGGACTCAGCCTTAAGGCTAAAATAGGCATAGGCGTTGGAGCTCTTGCAGGTATAATTATACTTGTTGTTGTGTTAAGAATAATTAAGAAAAGAAAAGACGCAAGACTTATAGCCGATGATTTAGATGATGACGATATGGAAGGAAAGGATGAAAATGAGCAGCTTTGATTTAATTAACATGGCTCTGCGTAATTTGTGGAAGCGTAAGCTGCGAACGTTCCTTACCGTATTAGGTGTTATAATCGGTACTGCATCAATAGTTGTTATGATATCCGTTGGTATAGGCATGAATGTGGGCTATAGACAGCAAATAGAAGAAATGGGCAGTCTTTATGTAATTAATGTTAATGCACCATATTCAGGCGATAAGCAAACGAAGGATAAAGTACAGATTGATACTGCAAGCTTGGAAAAATTCAGAAAAATAGAAGGTGTTGAGGCAGTAACACCGGTTTTGCAGGAATACTTTACATTAATAGACGGCAGAAATGTTTATGATACCTCTATTATGGGAATACTGCCTGAAACAATGGAAGCTATGGGTCTTGATGTAAGCACAGGAAGGACACTGCAAGAAGGTGACTCTATGGCAGTTGTACTTAGTGCTTATGCCAAAACAAGCTTTTACAATCCTAAACTCAGCTGGCAGTACAGGTGGAACGGCTCACAGTCTATAGAAATTGACCCGTATAATGATAAGTTCCAGATTACGTATGACAATAATTACGGCACCAAACAAATGGATAAATCTATTAAGCCTAAAAAAATTCAGGTAGTAGGCGAAATGAAGGAAAACAGCCAAAACAGTTACTATACCGTTATGCCTTTATCTGATGTGGAAAAGATGGTTACTGAAAGAGAAAAATATCAGAAGTCAAAAGGTATAACAAGCAGTTCAAATAAGAAAAAAGGCGTTTATGACTCTGCTATGGTTAAAGCTGATAATATTAACTCTGTAGAAAGAATACAGCAGGAATTAAAAGACATGGGCTTTGAAACATACAGCCTTGTGGATTACCTTAAACAGACACAGGAAACATCTAAAATGCTTCAGATGGTTCTTGGTGCCATAGGTGCCATATCCCTTGTGGTAGCAGCTATAGGCATTGCAAATACAATGGTTATGAGTATTTACGAAAGAACACGTGAAATAGGTGTTATGAAAGTTATAGGTGCTACAGTTTCCGATATAAGAAGGCTGTTTCTTACAGAGGCCGCTTTTATAGGCTTTATGGGCGGATTAACTGGCGTTGCCATAAGCTATGGTGTTTCTAAAATAGTAAATGTTGTTGGTATTAGTATGGGAAAACAGACTCTTTCTGTTATACCTATATGGCTTGGGCTCTTAGGCATAATATTTGCTACACTTGTAGGTGTGGCGGCTGGATTTTTCCCTGCTGTAAGAGCCACAAAACTTAGTGCATTAGCCGCTATTAAAACAGAATAAAATATGTTTTTGCTTAAGTTTTAAAGCATATAAAACCGGTGATTTTCCGCTGCTTTATGTATATGGAAAAGCCACCGGTTTTTGTTGTATTTATAAATATTCTGTAATATAATTGGGTTGTATCATTATTATTTTTGCTGAAAAGAGGTAATAAAATGAAGTATATAGTAATGCTGTGCGACGGCATGGCAGACTACCCAGTAGATGAGTTAAACGGCAAAACACCTATGATGGTTGCCGATAAAATAAATATGGATACATTGGTTAAAAAATCCACTGTAGGTCTTGTTAAAACTGTACCCGACAGTTTAAAGCCAGGAAGTGATGTTGCTAACCTTTCTGCTATGGGTTA
>CALWSS010000054.1 GCA_944384255.1 uncultured Clostridia bacterium | reverse complement strand
CTGTTTCAGCATGCCCTGTAGCAGACCTGCATACCTCTTCATAAGTCGGATGCTCTGTTTTTCCGTTTGCATAACCAACCGTTACATCATATACACCGGGAATTTGAGAAAAATACGACTCTATTCCCCAAAAACATCCACCGGCATAAAATATTTCTTTCATGTTTTCAGTTTCTTTATTGTTTCTCCAATCCTGATCTTCAATATCTGAAGCAGTATTTACAGCCGAATTTTGTGATGAATTGACTTTTTCATTTTTAGAAGAAGCACAGCCTGAAAATACAAGTGTAATACAGCTAACTACACTAATAAACGTCCAAATATTTTTCATTACGGTACCTCCGTTTCCTGTGTAAATTCTGTTATCTGTTTTTCTATATCATCATTGCTCATGTGCCCTATGTGCACAGAAAGTACTTCCTGATTTTCATCAAGAAAAACCGATGTAGGGTATCCCTGAATACCGTATTGCCTGTTTAAAGCTCCATCTTTATCAAACAAAATTGGAAAAGACAGCTTCTGCCCTTCTGCCCAAGCAGTAAAAGATTCTAAATCCATTTCATTTCTGTATCCCGGTGCAACAACAGAATATATAACAACATTTTCGGAATCTGCATATTCTTCGTAAAGATTATTAAACTCATTCATTCCACCAAGACATAATGGGCACCATGTAGCCCAGAATTTCAGATATACTGTTTTTCCTGTCCAGTCCGAAACTGAAACCGTTTCTCCGCTTAAAGTATTGCTTTCACTGTAAATACTGCCTTTTTGCTCCTGTGCAATAATTGGCACCTGCCCTGCAATCATCCAAATTCCCATAACTGTTACAAGTATTCCGCCTGCAATTTTAATTTTGCCAAGATAAGGGTACAGACAACGTATCTTATTTAAAAATATCTGGGAACCAACAGCAATTACCAAAAATGGTACTGCAAAACCGGCAGAATACAAAAGAAGCAATGTTCCACCAATAAATGCGTCACCATTTTGCAGAGAAACACCAAGTACCATAGCCAAAATCGGGCCAACACAAGGGCTCCAGCCAAATGAAAAGAAAAAACCAAGTACAAAAGCACCAATCAGTCCAGCCCCCGGGGCAATAGGAGATGATATTTTTTTGGTATACTCCAAAAACGGAATATTAATAATTCCCATTTGATAAATCCCCATTAAAACAATTGCTATACCACAAAACAGTATAAATAAACTGCTTTGTATAAAAGAGCCTGCAAGGCCAGAACCAACTCCCATAGTAAAAAATACAACTGAAACACCGGCAACAAAAGCAAGTGTCTTTATTATTCTTCTTAAAATAGGAACTTGTGATTTTTCTTCGTCAGAAGAAAAATATCCTAAATATACAGGCAGTAACGGAAGTACACAAGGCGAAAAAAACGATAATATACCTGCCAAAAATACAGATGCATAAAGTCCAATATTAATATCCAAATAATCACCTCCAAAGCTTTTAAACTTCATAATTCAATTCATGCAGTTGGAAAGAATTCAGCAGTTATAAGTCTGTAAAAATGATTAATGCTTCAAATTAAATTTTATATGCCTCAGCAGGCTTTTTAAAATTCAAACATTTAGTTCTAAAAAAGTTCTAAAAGAGTTCTAAAAAAGTTCTAAAAATCTATTTTATAAACAAAATAACAATAACATTAAATTATCAATTTATTTTCTTATAGAAAAAAATCATTTATATTAAATTTACATTAGAATTAGAATTATTCTATTTCCATTGTATTAATGTGCAATGTATTTGTCAAGAAAATTTTGGAAAAATTAAATATCATGTAATAAATTAACTAAAGCAAATTTGAACTAACTATTTATATATGTTTGAATATAACAACAAATAAAATGAAAGAGTATTTTTGTATGTAAAAACGGACTTTGTCCTGTTATTAAGAATAAAAGAAACTTGAAATAATCCAAACTATTTATATTTGGAAATATATAGTTTAAAACATAATAATTATCTAATATAATCATGACCGCCGGTTTAACCTGTGGTTTTGTATTTCTTAAGCGCAAAATTAAGAGCTGCCCGCTAAATATTCAGGCAGCTCTTAATTTTATATTTTATTAGGGGGTTTTATTTTTTTGATAAAATTTAAAATTTAAGAATTTTATAACCTTAAACAGCGTTAGCTGATTTTTTTCTTTCTTTAAGCTCACTGTATATGGAAATTACTATCATAATAACAGTAAACACTAAAAATACAGCTGCAATAGGTGATGTTAATATCGGCCAAAAATCGCCTTCTGTTCTCATAAGAGAACGCCTTATATTTTCTTCCAAAAGCGGTGCAAGTATAAAGCCAACAACCATTGGTGCAAGAGGATATTTAAACTTCTTCATAATATATCCTATAACACCAAATATAACCATTACAAGTATATCGAATACTCGGTTATTAGCTGAAAAAGAACCAACAAAACAGCATGCAATTACAACAGGAAGCAAGAAGTATGTCGGTACACTAAGTACTCTTGCAAAAACAGGTATACCCATCTTTTCTCCAATTACCATAACCACATTTGCTACAATAAAAGCTGCAAAAACAGCATATACAAGTGCAGCACTTGTTGTAAAAAGAAGCGGTCCTGGTGTAATGTTATGTATCTGGAAACCAGCAAGTATAAGTGCTGTTGCATTATCTCCGGGAACACCAAGAGTAAGAAGAATAATAAGAGCACCGCCTATTGTAGCATTGTTTGCTGTTTCTGATGCAACAATACCATCAACACAACCTGTTCCAAATTTTTCCGGATACTTAGAGCGTTTCTTACAAAATGTATAGGCCATTAAGTTTGAAACATTACCTCCTATGCCAGGAAGAA
>CALWSS010000053.1 GCA_944384255.1 uncultured Clostridia bacterium | reverse complement strand
CTGTATCACAAAAAGCACATGAGCTTTTCTATATAGGCTACCGTGATGTTAAGCTTCCTCATAAGTTCAAAATTGCTGTTGGCGGCTGCCCTAATAACTGTGTTAAGCCAAACCTTAACGATTTGGGCATAGTAGGCCAGAGGTTTCCGGATTACAATACAGATATGTGCCGCGGCTGCAAGACATGTCAGATTGTAAACAACTGCCCAATTAAAATAGCTAAAATGAACGAAGATGGTTCAAAACTTGTTATAGATGAATCTTTATGCAATCACTGTGGAAGATGTATAGGCAAATGTCCGTTTGGTGCAGTTAATGCAGGCCAGACAGGATACAAAGTATATATTGGCGGAAGATGGGGCAAAAAGGTTGCTCACGGAAAGGCTCTTGAAAGAATATTTATGTCAGAGGAAGAAGTTTTATCTGTTGTTGAAAAGGCCATACTTCTTTTCAGAGAGCAGGGCATTACAGGCGAGCGTTTTGCCGATACAGTAGAAAGATTGGGTTTTGAAAATGTTCAGTCACAGCTTCTTTCAGATGATATTTTAAGAAGAAAAGACGAGATTATAGGCGCTCAGGTTCACCTTGTAGGCGGAGCTACATGCTGATATAAAATAAAAAGTATTGTTTAATAAATTACAAAATTAATGCAAAAAGCACAGATTTATAATAGATCTGTGCTTTTTTTGTGTGAAGAATAAAAATTTAATAACATTCTGGTGATAAGTTTCATTTAAACTGTTAATATTTGTTGTTTAAAAATAAAATACTGTGCAGAAATGCGGATAGTTTTTTGATTGAAATTTTTAATTACTGTATTACCCTGAAGCCCTCTCCGTGTACTTCTGAGGAGTTCATAACAATCATAAAAGACCGTGAGTCTGTGTTTTTAACCTGTTTTTCTATGGCTGTCATTTCTTTATCGTTGCAGGCTACAAGAACAACCTGTTTGTCGCCTTTTTTATATCCGCCTTTGCCGTAAAGAATAGTAGAGCCACGGCCGGAACAGTCGTTTATAACATCGCAAAGTTCTTCGCCGTTTTCTGTTACTACAAGGCCGACTTTTTTGGAATTAAGCATATTCATTGTTTTATCAACCATAACGGCAAAAAGGAAATTAATAATCATGCCGTAAATTATGCCGTCTATGTCATTAAATATAATGCCGCCTGCAAGTATTATGCCTATATCCGAAAGAAAGGCTATTGTTCCAAGCTTTATATGCGGCTTTAAAGCCTTGCAGGCCATTATAATAAAGTCTGAACCGCCTGTAGATGATTTTCTGGCATAAATCATGGCATAACCCATACCGCCTAAAACACCGGCTGATATGGCGGCTAACATTCTTCCGCCTGTGTATACCGGGAATATCGGTGCTACATAGTCTATAAAAAGAGATGATATAACCATACAGCGCAGTGATTTTATCATAAATTCACGGCCTATAAGCTTATAGCACAGCAGGGCAACAGGGATATTTAAAACTATAGTTGTAAGGCCTACCGGCAGATTAAAAAGCCTGTAAAATATAAGTGCTATGCCTGAAAAGCCTGTCATTGGAAATTCGGCATATACGGCAAAGTTATAAATTGCCGAAGCTATAAGTATGCTTCCCAATACTTCCCAGAATATATCAAGTAATAATTCTCTGTTTTTCATTTTAAACATCTCCTTCCTGAATTTTTAAGACAAAAAAAGACGTTTACAAATCATATAATTTTATGATTCGCAAACGTCCTGCTCTTTTAGTATGACTTAATTATAATATTTTAAAATGTTTATGTCAATAGGCTTTATGTAAAGTAAAAACTGTAAATTTAATTTTTCGTTGTCATAAAATTTATTGTATGTTAATAATTATTGTTTATTATGTAATTAATTGTTTTATAACTTGACTGCAAAAATTAGTATGTATTAGTATAAATATTATATGTAAAACAATAGAATTTTAAATATTAAGGGGGAAGGCCATGAATGAAGGACTTTTGCTAATAGGAGCAGCTATTTTAATTTGTATATTAATGAATAAATTTCTTGATAAGCTGCCAATTCCGTCGCTTATAGTATTTATTGCCTTAGGCATGTGCTTTGGCGAAAACGGATTACTGCATATATCTTTTAACGACTATGAAATTGTAAATATAATATGTTCGGCAAGCTTAATATTTATTATGTTTTACGGCGGTTTCGGCACTAATTTACAGGTGGCACGGCCGGTTATACTGCCGTCGGTACTGCTTTCAACATTAGGTGTTGCAGGCACAGCCGGTGTTGTGGGACTATTTGCACATTTTGTTTTAAAACTGCCTCTGCTTGAGAGCCTATTAATTGGTTCAGTTATTTCTTCTACCGATGCTGCATCAGTATTTAATATACTCCGTTCAAAAAAGCTGGCATTAAAATATCACACCGACTCACTTTTGGAGATAGAGTCCGGTTCAAACGACCCTATGTCATATATGATGACTACCGTTATACTTGCCATTATGTCAGGAGAGAACATATCTATACCAGTACTGCTTTTTAAGCAGATTGCTTTTGGCATATTAAGCGGAATAGTAATTGCAAAATTAGCCGTGTGGTTTTTGGGCAAAAACTTTTTTGAGTCACAGCAGAGCAGAACGGTGTTTTTATTCGGTGTTATACTTGTGTCCTATGCACTGCCTGCCATGTTTGACGGAAACGGCTATTTAAGTGTTTATTTATGCGGTATTTTGCTTGGAAACACTGAGCTTTCCCAAAAGAAATATCTGGTGCATTTTTTTGATGTAATAACGGATATTGCACAGGTTATAATTTTCTTTTTATTAGGCCTTTTGGTAACGCCTGTTAATCTGCCGTCGGTTTTAATTCCGGCAATTATGGTTATGGTGTTTTTAACTTTTATAGCAAGGCCTGTTGTATCGGGAATTTTACTTTTGCCTTTCAGCAAGTCATTGGGGCAGATTTCCGTTGTGTCTTGGGCAGGACTAAGAGGTGTTGCGTCAATAGTTTTTGCTATTTCTGCCGTAATTAAGGGAACAGGAACTACATATAATTTGTTTAATCTTGTATTTTGTATTGTTCTTTTATCAATATCAATACAGGGCACACTTCTTCCGTGGGTATCTTCAAAACTGTCTATGATAGACGAAAACGAGGATGTAAGCAAAACATTCAATGATTATGAGGAAGAAAGCAACATTGATTTTATTAAGGTACTTATAAGCAAGGCACATTCTTGGTGTGGCCGTACTTTAAGCGAACTGGCACTGCCGTCAGATTTGCTTATTGTTATGATTATACGTGACAACACAACTATTGTGCCTAACGGCAGTACAAAACTCCTTGAAGGCGATACACTTGTTTTATCAGCAAGGGCTTTTGAGGACAAAGGCAACATACATGTTTATGAAAAGGTTATAGGCCGTAATGATAAAGTGGCTAATATGCCGCTTTATAAAGTATCAAAGCCTGATGGAAAACTTGTTATATTAATAAAACGCGGGCTTGATACTATAATACCTACGGGAAACACAATAATTCTTTCAGGCGATACCCTTGTTTTTGCCGAGTCGAAAAAGGAATAAAGCAAAAAAATAAAAACCCTGTTTATTAACTTAGAAAGTTATATAAACGGGGTTTATTTATATTTTTGAATTAAATCGAGTTGTGTTAAAAATATCTCTTAAAATAAAGTTTAAATAATTACGTTAATAAGGAAATAAAAAAAGATACCGGAAAACGGTATCTTTTATAGTACGGAGAAAGAGGGATTTGAACCCTCGCGCCGCTCACGCGACCTACACCCTTAGCAGGGGCGCCTCTTCAGCCTCTTGAGTATTTCTCCAAACGCTTACTGCAAGAGTCATTATACCACAGTAAACGGGGTATGTCAAACATTTTATTCATTATCCATAATAAAAATTTTATATCTGTCGTGAATGAGCCATCTTTCCGGTGATGGCTTCGTTTTCTTGGGGGTAACCATAATGGGAATTGCCTTTGTAATGTTTTCTATTACGGTTTCTTTATATGCTCCGCCGTCTTCCCCGTCCAGTGTCCAATGAACTTCCGACTGGGATTTAAAAACGGCTTTGCTTGTTTTAAATGTTGTGAAAACTTTTGACGAAAAATCGCTTGTAAGTATTCCCGTAACTATCATTTGTATTTCAATAGGGTTTTGAGGGTATTTAACCAGTATTACTTCAAAAAGCCCGTCATCAAGCTTTACTTTTTCTTTTCCCAGACTTTTTAATCCGCCTACTGATATAGTATTTGAAATCATGCCGTAAATATACTCACCGGTTATTGATGTGTCGTCGTATTCTATAGTCATGGAGTATTTTTGAAGTGATGTAACACGTTTTATGCCTTCAAGTATATATGCCGTATGGCCCAAAAGATTTTTTAAATCCTGCGGTGTATCGTAAGAAACATCTGTAAATGCTCCAAATGCTGCTATATATATAAAGTAATCATT
The DNA here is from genome assembly GCA_944384255.1 of uncultured Clostridia bacterium. Classification (GTDB taxonomy): domain Bacteria; phylum Bacillota; class Clostridia; order Lachnospirales; family Anaerotignaceae; genus Neoanaerotignum_A. The sequence continues at coordinate 71,878 of CALWSS010000053.1, read as the reverse complement.
GTTAAAGCGGCCAATGTCGCAGTTAAAAAGTCTGCCATCTACTAAATTACTGGCGGCTGTAATCATATTTTTAGGAAGCTTAAGGCTTTGGGCAAAGTCATTTGTAGAGCCGGCCGGAATGTATCCAACTACAGGACGCTTTTTAATGTCTATTTCCATAAGACCCTTAATACATTCACTTAAAGTGCCGTCACCTCCGCTTATTAACAGGTATTGATACTTTTTGGCGGAGTTTTTAACTGTTTCATATCCGTCAAGCTTTCTTTGAGTTGTATGAACAGTTACCTCAAGACCGTTTTTTACAAGCATGTCCAATATATCAAGTATTTTATTTTTAATAAGTCCTTTACCTGCTTTAGGGTTAAGGACAAACAACACTTTTTTCGCCATTAGAAAACCCCCGTTTCCTGTATAATCCCCATTTTCGTTGATGATTATACTATCGCTTTTTGTTAAAGACAATAGAATGGGGCAAAATATAAGTAAAATTTAATCTAAAACCTTCCAGTTGATTTAAGATAAATAGCATGCTAATAATTCTAAATATCAGAAAAGTATCTTCATTATATAAAATGTGCATATATTTAGAAAATTTGATTTTAATTAATTGTATATTGTTCCAAATATAAATAAATGTTAAAACTATATAGCAAAGGTAGTTTTTTCTCTTTTAAGACAAAATATCAAAAATCTTTTTGAAAAAAATAGGTTGACTCTCTTTTGGTAGAATAGATTATAATTAAGTCATGGTTGAAATGCTTACAGCCTGTTTTTTATATGGCCCGTAAAGCCTTTAAAAGGCTATTAATATTCAACTTTAATTAAAGACGGCGTACGGCTGCCGTCTGACTTAATTATTTTCTAATGAGGAGGAATAAAGATGGTTGGAGAGAAAGTAGTACTTCATGCTATGATGAAGGGCAGCGACGGACATTATGTTGGCGGTTTGGTAAACGGTGCAAGAATAGTTCATTACTGGGGCGATGTTGGAACAGAACTTATGGTTCGTGTTGACGGTGACATCAGCCTTTTCCTTGGCTACGAAGAAATCAACTTTACAGCTCCTGTATACGTTGGCGATTTCATGGAATACCATGGCTGGATTGAAAAAGTTGGCAATACATCATATACATGCAAATTTGAGGCTTGGAAAGTTGCTACAATGTGTGACAGAACAGACATGGATATGACAGGTGTAGAGCACACAGCAGCTACAGCTTGTGTACCTCCTATACTTTGCGGTACAGGTACAGGTTCTCTTTACATAGCTAAGAAGGATTAGAGAGGCGAAACAGACCCTGCTTTCGTTCATGAGCATACTGTTAAAAAAGCTTGATTTTTCTAAAACCTGATTTTTTATAAATAATAAGATTATTAACCTGTTTTTAAGGAGGAATAGAAAATGGTTGGATCAAAAGTAGTACATCACGTAATGATGAGAGGCGCTGACGGACATTATGTAGGCGGCCTTGTAAACGGTGCAAGAATCGTTGATATGTGGGGCGATGTTGGTACAGAGCTTATGGTTTATGTAGACGGCGACATCAGCCTTTTCCTTGGATACAAGAACATTAAATTTACAGCTCCTGTATATGTTGGCGACTTTATGGAATATCATGGCTGGATTGAAAAAGTTGGCAATCAGTCATACACATGCCATTTCGAGGCTTGGAAAGTTGCTACAATGCTTGACAGAACAGATGCTGATATGACAGGTATCGCTCATACAGCTGCTACAGCTTGTGTACCACCTGTACTTTGCGGCGAAGCTACTGGTTCTCTTTACATTGCTAAAAAAGACCAGAGAGGCCCACAGAGAGAAGACTTCAAAGACGCTGTTCATCCAACAAAATAATTTGTTTCGGATATTAAAAGGCATACCGTTTGGTATGCCTTTTTTTGTGCCTGAAAGCCGAATTTTGACATTATAAATAAATCTATTGAAAGATACCCTAAAAAGGATATATACTATTATAATATAGGTTTATTGTAAATACATACTTTAGTTAATAATTTTACTGCCTTTGGGAGCTGAATTAATTTGAAAAAAGACTTAATAATTAAACTTTCAGGAGAGCTTTTTGAGGCGGCTGTTATAGTGCTTATACTGTATTATGTTATTTTTCCCGTAAAAATAACAGGTAACTCAATGCTTGATACTCTGCAAAACGGCGACAGAGTGCTTATAAGCCGTGCAGCTGCATACTTAAATTTATACGGTAAAGACGACATTGTTATTATGAAATATAATAACGGCACAGAAGATATTGAAATAGTTAAAAGAATAGCCGCTGCCAAAGGCGACACCATAACAATAGATAACGGCAGTTTGTACATAAACGGAAATTTAATTGAAGGCTATACATGTAGCAGCACAGAAAATACAACATTTACCTTAGAAGAAGACCAGATTTATGTTCTTGGGGATAATGCCGACGAAAGTGTAGACAGCCGGTATTTCGGGCCTGTAACAAAAAGCAATGTAGAAGGCCTTGTTCTTCTTAGGATTTATCCGTTTAATGAAATACAGTTTCTTAAAGGATGATTAAAATACGAAAGGTTTTATAATATGAATAAAAAAGGGAAGTTTATAACCATAGAAGGCACTGACGGCTCAGGCAAAAGCACACAGCTTGAGCTTTTAAAAAAATATTTTGCCGATAAAAAAACAGACACAGTTTTTGTAAGAGACCCGGGCTCAACTCAAATAGGTGAAAAAATACGTTATTTAATACTGGATACACAAAATACGGCTATGAGCGATGAAACGGAAGCACTTTTATATGCCGCATGCCGTATTCAGCTTGTAAACGAGGTTATAGTGCCTGCCCTTGAAAGGGGCACAAATGTAATTTGCGACAGATTTGTGGATTCAAGCATTGCTTATCAGGGCTTTGCAAGAGGCTTGGGAAAGGAAAAAATAGAGCTTATAAACAGCTTTGCATTGGAAAAATGCATGCCGGATTTAACTGTATTTTTCAATCTTCCTCCTGAAAAAGGTATGCTGAGAAAAAATAATCAAAAAGAACTGGACAGAATAGAAAAGGAATCAATAAACTTTCATAAAAAAGTGTATAACGGATATTTGAGTTTATTAAATGCTTATCCTCAAAGAATACATTCCATAGATGCATCACTTTCTGTTGAAGAAGTGTTTAATTCAGTTAAAAACATTATTGAGGCCATGAGGTGGTAATATGCCTGACTTTAAAGACATAACGGGCCATGAAAGAATAATAAAAAGCCTTAAGGAAAGCATTAAAAGCAATATGGTATCCCATGCATATATTTTCTGTGGACTTAAAGGCTCAGGCAAAAAACTCATTGCCGACGCTTTTGCCAAGGTTTTAAACTGCCAGAATATACAAAATGAAGAAAGCTGTGGAAAGTGTCATTCCTGCATACAGTTTGAAAGCCGGAATAATCCCGATGTGTTTTATGTAAAAGCCACTAAAACAAAGAGCATAAGTGTAGACGACATCAGAGAACAGATAGTGGAAAAAGTTAAAACAAAGCCTTACAGCTATAAGTATAAAATATTTATTATAGATAAAGCCGACACATTAACGGTTCAGGCACAAAACGCCTTGCTTAAAACACTGGAAGAGCCGCCGGAATATGTTGTTATAATGCTTTTAACTCAAAATATAGAAAGCTTTCTGCCAACTGTTCTTTCACGCTGTGTTGTAATGAAGCTTCGTCCCATAAGTGCCGATAAAATAAAAGAATATATTATGTCTTTTAAAGGCTTAAACGAAACAAGTGCAAGGTTTTATTCCCAGTACTGCGGCGGAAGCATTGGTGAAGCACTGCGGCTTTCGGAAGATGAGGAGTTTTATGCAATGCGGCAGGACGTTATAGACTGTCTTAATAAATTAGACAGCCTTGATACGGCTTCCGTAATGCTTATGGCAAAAGACATTGAAAAATACAAACAATACCCTGAGCTTTTTGATATAATGTATATGTTCTACAGGGATGTGCTCTGTTACAAAATATTAAAAGACGAAAACAGAATAATAGAAAAAGACAAAACAGAAGATATTAAAAGACAGGCAAAAATACTTGATGAAAAAGTAATTTCAAGACGCCTTGAGGCAGTAATTAACATAAAAAAACAGTTAAAGCAAAATACGCCTTTTCAGCTGTCTGTGGAAGTGCTTTTTATGAATATGAAGGAGAACTGAAATGACTGAGGTAGTTGGTATAAGGTTTAAAAAAGCCGGAAAGGTTTATTATTTTGACCCGGACGGAAACATATTTGAAGACGGAAGCTATGCCATTGTTGAAACAGCAAGAGGTGTAGAGTACGGACAAGTAGTTAAAAAGAACATGTTTGTTGAGGATACAGAGGTATTCCAGCCTTTAAAGAAAGTAATAAGACCTGCAAATGACGAAGACGCATTACAGCAGGAAGAAGACAGAGCAAAAGAAAAAGAAGCTTTTTCAATATGTGAAGAAAAAATAGCAAAGCATGGCCTTGACATGAAGCTTATTGATGTGGAAATTACATTTGACCATAACAAGCTGATTTTCTATTTTACATCAGACGGACGAGTTGACTTTAGGGAATTGGTAAAAGAACTGGCTTCCATATTCAGAACAAGAATAGAGTTAAGGCAGATTGGCGTTAGAGACGAGGCTAAAATGCTTAACGGTATAGGAATTTGCGGCAGAACACTTTGCTGCTCCACATTTTTAGGTGATTTCCACCCGGTTTCAATTAAAATGGCAAAAGAGCAAAACCTTTCTTTAAACCCAACAAAAATAAGCGGTATCTGCGGCAGACTTATGTGCTGTCTTAAATACGAAGAAGAAGCTTATGAGGAGCTTAACAAAAACATGCCTGATGTAGGTGATATTATTTCAACACCGGACGGAACAGGCGAGATTCTTTCTGTTAATGTTTTAATGCAGAATGTAAAAGCCGCTGTTAAAAAGCATGAAAACGATGCACCAACTATTAATTACTATACAGTAAGTGAAATTGAGGTAATTAAAGCCAAAAAAGCAAAGTCTAATAACATACATGATAAAAATCAGAATGATGACTGCTTAAGCGATGAAGATTTGGATTTGGAATGATTAATTAATATGAATGTAGAAATAAAAGATTATGAAAGAGTAGACGATTTGCACCGAAATGGGTATATGCTTATTCAGGACCCCAAACGGTTCTGTTTTGGTGTAGATGCCGTTTTGCTAAGCGGTTTTGCCACAGCAAAAAAAGGCGATAAGGTACTTGATTTAGGCACCGGAACAGGAATTATACCTATTCTTATGAGTGCCAAAACTAAGGCGGAGCATTTTTCGGCTTTGGAGATACAGCCGGAAAGTGCCGAAATGGCCCGACGCAGTGTACTTCTTAATGATTTACAGGACAAAATAGATATAGTAGAAGGCGACATTAAAAAGGCGGCTGAAATTTTTAAGCCGTCATATTTTGATGTAATAACAACAAATCCGCCTTATATGAATTTTGAAGGCGGACTTAAAAACAATTTCGACCCAAAAACCATAGCACGCCATGAGGTTTTATGCTCTCTTGACGATATAGCTGCTGCGGCACAGAGGCTTTTAAAATTTGGCGGACACTTTTTTATGGTGCACCGTCCACACAGGTTAACGGACATTATGTGTACTTTAAGAGAACACAAAATAGAGCCTAAAAAAATACGCTTTGTTCAGCCTTATTTAAACCGTGAGCCAAACATGGTTCTTATAGAAGGCGTAAGAAGCGGAAAACCAATGGTTAAGGTTATGCCTACACTTGTTATATATAAAGACGACGGCACATATACAGACGAAATAATTGATATTTACTATAACTGATACCCAAAAGCATAAAGGGAGAGAATTAATTTTGTACGGTACATTATACTTATGTGGAACACCTATAGGAAACTTAGGCGATATAACATTTAGGGCAATAGAAATCCTTAAAACTTGTGATTTAATTGCGGCTGAGGACACACGAAACACTTTAAAGCTTTTAAATCATTTTGATATACAAAAAAGCCTTGTAAGCTATCATGAGCACAATAAAATCCAAAAAGGCCCGGAGCTTATAGAAAAACTTAAAAGCGGCCTTAATATAGCCCTTGTAACAGATGCCGGAATGCCGGGTATATCAGACCCGGGAAGTGATTTGGTCAGGCTTTGCCAAAAAGAAGGCGTGCCGGTAACTGCCTGCCCGGGACCTACGGCTTTTTCAACAGCTCTTGTGCTTTCAGGTATGGACTCCAGAAGGTTTGTCTTTGAAGGCTTTCTGCCGTCGGATAAAAAAGAAAAGGCACATGTTCTGGAATCAATAAAAAAAGAAGAAAGAACCATTATTTTTTACGAGGCTCCACATCGTCTTAAAGCAACGCTTAAAGAGATATATCAAAGTGTGGGGAACAGACAAGCAGCCTGCGTTCGTGAAATTACAAAAAAATTTGAGGAAGTAAAAAAAGACAGTATCGAAAATTTAATTGAATACTACTCATTAAACGAGCCAAAAGGCGAGTTTGTGGTTTTAATAGAAGGTTTAAACCCGGAAGAAATTAAGAAGGAACAAATATCATTTTGGGAAAACATACCTGTTGAGGAGCATGTTAAAAAATATATAGATAACGGAATGAGCGAAAAAGACGCCATGAAACAGGCTGCCAAAGACAGGGGCATGACTAAAAGGGATATTTATTCCATATTAAAAGGAAATAAATAAAAATATTTAACCGAAAACCGGAAAAGGTTAGGAAAAAGGTTATAAAAAGGTTATAAAAAGGCGAGGAAATAAAATTGGCTGCAAAATTATACGACAAACTTATTAATTACAGTAAAAACGGCCGGTATCCGTTCCACATGCCGGGCCATAAAATGGGCCGTGGAATGGATATAAAAGATGTTTTTGCTATGGACATAACAGAAATAGACGGTTTTGATAACCTGCATAATCCTACAGGCATAATTAAAGAAGCTCAGGAGGACTATGCAGCATTATTTGGTGCAAAGCAAACATTTTTTGCCGTAAACGGTGCAACAGGTGCACTTCAGGCAGCAGTTATGGCAGTATGTGGCCCGGACGACAAGGTTATAATGGCCAGAAACTGCCACAGAAGTGTTTACAGTGCAATGATTTTAACTGGTGCAAGAACGGTTTATATTATGCCGCAGTACAGCGGTGTAAGCGACCTGCCGGGTGGCATAACACCGGAAAGCGTGGAAAAAGCTATTAGCGAAAACCCTGATGCAAAAGCAGTAATTATAACAAGCCCTACGGCAGAAGGCGTTGTTTCGGATTTAAGAAAAATTGCCGAAATAGCACATAAAAACAATATGGTTTTAATTGCCGATGAGGCCCATGGAGCACATTTTATATTCAGCGATAAATTCCCTGAAACAGCCCTTGAAATGGGTGCCGATATAGTGGTTCAAAGTGCTCATAAAACACTGCCGTGCCCGACCCAAAGCTCAGTTATACATATAGGCTCAAACTTAATTGACAGCGAAAAAGTCCGTGAGGCTCTTTCAATTATAGAAACATCCAGCCCGTCTTATATTTTTATGGGAACATTGGACTTGTGCAGGGAATATCTTGAAAGAGAGGGCAAAAAAATATATCCCGAATTTACCGAGTTTTTGCTTAATGAACGTAAAAGACTTTCAGGCCTTAAAAATCTGCACCTTTTAGATAAAGACGTGTGTGGAAAATACGGTATAAAAGATATAGATATATCCAAAATAGTATTATCGTCGCAAAACGTGAACTGTGTTGAAATAGCCGATATACTGCGGAAAAAATACAACATGGAAATGGAAATGGGCTGTCACGGGCATTTTATGGCTATATGTACTATAAGCGATGAAAAAGAGAAAATAAAAGGCCTTATAAATGCCATAATAGAAATTGATAAAGAGATTACACCTAACGAAAAATATAAACACGACTTAAAATTTACAAGCCTTAACAGAGTTGTTTCGTTAAGAAACGCCTTTTACTCAAAAGCCGAGGATGTGCCTTATAACGAGGCGGCAGGCCGTGTAAGCGCTGAATTTTTAATTCCATATCCACCAGGAATACCTGTTGTGTCCCCGGGTGAGCTTATTACAGAAGAAGCACTGGAAAATATACGTCTTTTGTATGAAAGCGGTGTTGAAATTACGGGAGTTAAGTACCAAAGGCTTGAAAAATTGCGTGTTTTGAGTTAATGTATGATTTATAGAGGGTTTTTGATTCACTTAAAAGCATGTGAATGGAGGTAGTATTATGCTTAAGAGTTTTATGAATCTTACTTATATGGATTATATATATGCAGCCCTTACGGCATTTGTTATAACTCAGATGATACTGAGTTTAAGCTGGCTTAAGAGAAGTTTGGCACGTTCAAGGGCAAGACTTAATTCACAAAACGAAGCTGAAAGACTGGCTGTTATTAAACAGTGCAGGAGTATGTTCCCTTTGGAAACAGTTAATTTCAGAGGCAAAGTTTTTACAACAGGCATGAGAGTAAGAATTACAACACTTCAAAAACGCATTATAGAAGGCGAAATTATAGGTAAAAACGATAAGGATATACTCTGCATTATGACAAGTCAGCATATTATAGCCCATGAGCTCAATAAAATAGAGGATATAACAGAGCTGGCAAAGGATTTAAGACTAAACGGAAGATAACAAAATGAATTGTGAAAACGGGTTTCTTGGCTTTACGCTTTGAAACCCTGATTTTTTAAAAACTTGAATAATTTACTGAATTTAAAGTACGGCATTACATACTAAATAACGGCGCAAGGCGCCTTTTTTGTTTGTATTTTTACCAGTATTTTAATGTTATTCTAACTCTATTTAAGAGTCAGTTTACTTGATAATTTATAAATGTTGGGCTATAATTAAAGCTCAAATAGTTTTTAGATAATAATGATTACAATTTAAACCAATTTAATTTAATAAAATTTTAGGAGGAGTACAATGAGCTTTTTTAACAGAATGCGCATTGGTATTGACATAGGCTCCACAACTGTTAAGGTAGTTGTTGTTTCTCAAAAAGGTGATATATTATTTTCTCAGTACAAAAGGCATTTTTCAGAAATAAAAGAAACTCTTGAAGATTTGATACATCAGGCTCATGAAGCCGTTGGAGATGTTTCTTTTTCAGCTATGATGACAGGAAGCGGAGGAGTAGCAATATCCGATGTACTTGGCATTGAATTTATACAGGAGGTTGTGGCAACGGCTAATGCCATAGAAGAAGTTGCACCTAAAACCGATGTAGCTATTGAGCTTGGCGGTGAAGACGCCAAAATTATATACTTTAAAGGCGGAATTGAGCAGAGAATGAACGGTGTTTGTGCCGGCGGAACAGGCTCTTTTATAGACCAGATGGCAACTCTTTTGCAGACAGATGCGTCAGGTCTTAACGAATACGCCAAAAAATACAATGTAATTTACCCTATAGCTTCAAGATGCGGTGTTTTTGCCAAAACAGATATTCAGCCCCTTATTAACGAGGGAGCAGCTAAAGAGGATTTGGCAGCGTCCATATTCCAGGCAGTTGTAAACCAGACTATAAGCGGTCTTGCCTGTGGTAAGCCAATAAGAGGCAATGTAGCATTTTTAGGCGGCCCGCTTCACTTTTTATCGGAATTAAGACAGAGATTTATTGAAACTTTAAAACTGACTGATGAAACGGCTATTGTGCCGGAAAACAGCCATCTTTTTGCTTCTTACGGTGCAGCTTTAAGTGCAAGGCAGGAAAGTGCCGTTATGGACTTTGAAACTTTGGAAAGCAAACTTGCTTCCATGACAGCTCTTAAAACAGAAGTAAGCCGTTTGGCACCGCTTTTCAGAGATGAAACAGAGTACAACGCTTTTAAAAAGCGTCATGATGCAGAAAAAGTAGGCCGTGCAGATTTAAAAACATATACAGGCGATGCATTTTTGGGTATTGACTGCGGAAGTACTACAACAAAGATAGCACTTATTTCAGATGAAGGAAAGCTCCTTTATTCATTCTATGCTTCAAACGAAGGCAGTCCACTTAATGTAGTTATAAATGCATTAAATGCCCTTTATGCCGTAATGCCTCAGGGAATAACAATACGTAATTCCTGTGTTACAGGCTATGGTGAGGGCCTTATAAAAGAAGCCCTTATGGTGGATTTGGGATACATAGAAACAGTTGCACACTATAAGGCAGCGGCATTTTTCAGACCTGATGTTGATTTTATACTTGATATAGGCGGTCAGGACATGAAGTGCCTTAGAATTAAAGACGGAGTTATAGACAGTGTGCTTTTAAATGAAGCATGCTCATCAGGCTGCGGCTCTTTTATAGAAACATTTGCAAAATCTCTTAATTATTCAGTTGAGGACTTTGCCAAAATTGCACTTTTTGCTAAAAACCCTATTGACTTGGGCTCAAGATGCACAGTTTTTATGAACTCCCGTGTTAAGCAGGCACAAAAGGAAGGCGCTGAAGTTGGTGATATTTCAGCCGGTCTTGCTTATTCGGTTATTAAAAATGCACTGCTTAAAGTTATAAAGATTTCAGACCCTAAGGCTCTTGGAAAGAGCATAGTAGTTCAGGGCGGTACATTCTATAACGATGCCGTTTTAAGAAGCTTTGAGTTTATAAGCGAAAGAGAAGCCGTTAGACCGGATATAGCAGGCCTTATGGGAGCTTTCGGCTGTGGCCTTATAGCTAAGGAAAAATATTACGAAGGCTATCAGACAACTCTTATTTCAAGAGAGGCTATGAACAGCCTTAAAATTAAAACAACTCATACCCGCTGCGGCGGCTGTGCAAATAACTGCCTTCTTACAATTAATATATTCGACGGCAGCAGAAGATTTATTACAGGCAACCGCTGTGAAAAAGGCGAAGGCAAGCATGACGAGAAAAAGAATGTGCCTAATCTTTTTGAGTACAAGAAAAACAGGCTCTTTAATTATGAGTCTTTAACACCTGAGGAATCCCGCAGGGGTGTTATAGGTATTCCAAGGGTTCTTAATATGTATGAGGATTATCCGTTCTGGCATACATTCCTTACAAACCTTGGCTTTTCAGTTAAGCTTTCACCTTTTTCAAGTAAGGAAATTTATGAAGAAGGCATAGAGTCTATACCGAGTGAGTCGGCATGTTACCCGGCTAAAATCGTTCACGGCCATATTATGCACCTTATAAACGAAGGTGTTAAAACAATATTCTACCCGGCTGTTGTATATGAAAGACCGGATATTAAAAATTCAGATGAATGTTATAACTGCCCTATTGTTGCATCTTATTCCGAAAACATTAAAAACAATGTAGAGGATTTAAGAGAAAAGAATATAACATTTATTAATCCTTTTATTTCATTTAAGAACAAAGAGGCCCTTGTTGACAGACTGACAGATGTATTTGCACCTTTTGACGTAACAAAGCAGGAAATAAAAGAAGCCCTTGAAATGGGCTGGGATGAATGGACACGTTTCAGAGAGGATATGCACCGCAAAGGCACCGAAACCCTTGAATATATAGAAAAGAACCATATTAAAGGTATTGTTCTTGGCGGCAGACCATACCATATAGACCCTGAAATAAACCACGGAATACCTGAGCTTATAGCAGGCTTTGGCCTTGCTGTACTTACAGAAGACAGTGTGGCATGGAAAGGCCAGCTTGAAAGACCACTTGTTGTACGTGACCAGTGGATGTACCATTCCAGATTATACGAGGCTGCGGCTTTTGTTAAAACAAGAAATGATTTGGAATATATTCAGCTTAACTCATTCGGCTGTGGACTTGATGCCGTAACAACAGACGAGGTTAAAGACATACTTAATGCAGCAGGAAAGATTTATACAACACTTAAAATAGACGAGGTTAATAACCTTGGTGCTGCAAGAATAAGAATTCGTTCACTTATAGCCGCTATGGAAGACAGGGATGCAAGAGGTGTAAAACCGGTTAAAGGCAATGCTGCTTTAAGACGTAAAGTCTTTACAGCCCAGATGAAGAAGGACTACACACTTTTATGCCCACAGATGGCTCCTATACATTTTGATATATTAAAAGAGGCATTTAAAACAAGCGGTTATAAAATAGACGTAATGCCGGCTATAGATAAAAGCTCTATAGACACAGGCCTTAAATATGTTAATAACGATGCATGCTATCCGGCACTTATAGTTGTAGGCCAGATTATAAATGCACTTAAAAGCGGAAAGTACGATATAAACAAAACTGCCGTTTTAATGAGCCAGACAGGCGGCGGCTGCCGTGCTTCAAACTATATAGGCTTTATTCGTAAGGCACTTAAAAATGCAGGCATGGAAAATGTACCGGTTATTTCGGTAAGCGCCGGTCTTGAAAAGAATCCGGGCTGGAAATACTCACTGCCTTTGCTTAAGAGGGCACTTCAGGCTTTTGTATACGGCGATTTGTTTATGAGAGTTCTTTATAAAGTCCGTCCTTACGAAAAAGTTAAAGGTTCTGCCAATGCTTTATACAGAAAGTGGAACGAAAAAGTTAAGTTCGACGTAAGAACAGGCAGCAACTTTAAAGCCAATATAGAAGGCATAATACGTGATTTCGATAATTTTGAAATTAACGATGTTAAAAAGCCGAAAGTCGGTGTTGTAGGAGAGATACTTGTTAAATTCCACCCTACAGCCAACAATGATTTAGTTGGCTTAATAGAAAAAGAAGGTGCAGAAGCCGTTGTGCCGGACCTTCTTGGATTTGGTCTTTACAGTGCTTATAACTCAGTGCAGAAGCATAAATATCTTGGTGTAAGCTCTAAAGCAAGCATAGCTGGAAAAAGTGTAATTGCCCTTATTGAGCATTACAGAAAGCCTATGATAGACGCTCTTAAAAAGAGCCGCAGGTTTAATGCTCCGGCTAAAATAGAAACACTGGGTAAGTATGCCGAGCCTATAGTTTCACTCTGCAACCAGACAGGTGAGGGCTGGTTCCTTACAGGTGAGATGATGGAGCTTATACACGACGGTGTAAACAATATTGTATGTACACAGCCTTTTGCATGCCTTCCTAACCACATAGTGGGTAAAGGTGTTATTAAGGAAATTAAGAGGAAAAACCCTCTTGCCAATATTGTAGCTGTTGACTACGACCCGGGTGCCAGTGAAGTAAACCAGCTTAACAGAATTAAGCTTATGATGGATGCGGCACGGAAAAATCTTAGTAAAGAGGAAGAAACAAACAGCTCCAATGTAATAAGAGTGCCTTTAAATAGCAGAAAAGCATTACAGGCATAATTAAAAAATAAAAAGTTAAAATAATTTAAGCGGCAGAAGCTTTAATTTAAGTTTCTGCCGCTTTTTTTCATTTCTAACATCTTATAAATGTTTGAAAAATATCTTAAAATACCATAAATAAAATTTAAAACAAACTCGAGTTGTTTTTTAGAGTAAATAAAAAAGGTATTTAGTTTTAAATATAAAACTAAATACCTTAAATTTTGTTATAAGTTATTTAAAAAGCCAAATTACTGTTTAGGCTGGTTTTTTCTGAGCCATAAAGATACTTTTTGGCCTATTGTCTTTTTCTTTTTATCCTCAAGGTTCATGCCTATTACACGGGATATGTAAATACCGGCAAGCTCTACTTTAATTGTTTTCTTATTTGGCAGAACATCGTAAACGTTTTTATCACATAAAAGAGTTGTAATCTGAGGCCCTACTTTTGCCTTTACAATAGGCATTTTACGTATATGAGCTGTTTTAGGCAGTTTCTCATATATGTTTTTAGGCAGGTTCTGCGGTGAAGGCTTTTCTAATCTTTTATCTATAACAAGTATAGGCGTTACGGTTTTATACTGGTTTATAAAAGACTGTGCCTCAAGGTTTTTGGCATAGTTTTTTTTGCCAAAGTGGTACATTAAAGCAATAATAATTACTACAATTACCGATATAATGATAACAATATCACCAAACGTCATTTTACTTCCTCCTTAAAAATCACTTAAATACAATTTTAACATATAATCTGCATTTATGAAATAGTAATTTTAAAATACCTCAAAAAATATGTCTTAAAATAGTGTTTAAATGCCATAGTACAAAATTAATAATGTTTTAAAAAACTGGTATATTATATATCTGCTCTTTATGTTATACTAAACACAGTATTGTAAAAACGAAAGGAGATATATTGTGAATACTTGGAGCATAGTTGTGTCTATTGTCAGTGCAGTGTTTATACTTAACGTGGCATTGGCAGCAGCTGTGGTGTTTTTTGAACGCAGAAGCCCGTCAAGTACATGGGCTTGGCTTTTCGTGCTGTTTTTTATACCTGTTGCAGGGTTTTTTATATATCTTATTTTTGGCCGAAATACCGGCAAAAAGAAGGCTTTTGGCCCTAAAATAATAAAAGACGAACGGACATATATTGAATTTGTTAAAAACCGTGACGGCCTTGTAGATGAGATAGAAAACCAGCTTTTCAGCAATGACGGCATAAAACTTGGCAAGTCGTATAAACACCTTTTGGATTTTGCTACACTTAATTTAAACAGCGGAAGCTGGATGACATATCATAACAAAGTTAAGTATTTTACTGACGGCAATAAAAAGTTTGAATCCCTTATAAACGATATACGTTCAGCTGAGAACTTCATTCATCTTGAGTATTATATATTCAGAGGCGATGACTTGGGAAAACGCATTGTTAAGGAGCTGTCCCAAAAGGCAAGGCAGGGTGTTAAAGTTCGGCTTATGTACGATTTTATGGGAAACATTGCACTGCCTAAAAATTTCTTTAAAGAGTTAAGGGCCTCAGGCGGAAGTGTGTCTGCATTCATACCGTCTTTTTTTATTAGGCTTAACTACAGAAACCATAGAAAAATAGCCGTTATAGACGGCAAAATAGGATATGTAGGCGGCTTTAATATAGGCAACGAGTATCTTGGCATTGTAAAGCGTTTCGGCTACTGGCGTGATACCCACGCCAGATTTGAAGGCGAGGTTGTAGACCAGCTTCAGCTTAGGTTTATGATGGACTGGAATTTCTGCTCAGAGGATAAGTTCTGTATTGACGGTTTTTATTACCCGGCTAAAGATATTAAGGAATATCTTCCATCCCAGATAGTTTCATCCGGCCCGGATACCAGATGGCATAATGTACGAAACAGCTACTTTAAAATGATAAACGAAGCCGAAAAAAATATTTATATCGAAACACCGTATTTCTCACCGGATGACTCCATACAGGAAGCGCTTAAAATAGCGGCTCTTTCGGGAATAGATGTTAGAATTATAATTCCGGCACACCCGGACCATTTATTTGTTTACTGGGCCAGTATGTCATACTTAGGCGAGCTTTTGGAAGCCGGTGTTAAATGTTATCAGTACGAAACAGGCTTTATACACAGCAAAACAATATTTGTAGACGGCATTGTAGGCACTATAGGCACTGCCAACATGGATGTAAGAAGCTTTGGTCTTAACTTTGAGGTAAACTCTTTTATATTTGACGAAAAGAAAGTATCAGAACTTGAGAATATATTTTTAAAGGATTTAAAGGACTGCACCGAAATAACTTACGAGAACTATCTTAAACGTGGCAAGATGTTTAAAATACGTGAATCGGTGTCAAGGCTTATATCGCCTATGCTTTAAATAAAACAGATATAAAACAAAAGGATTTGACGAAAATGGATTACAAATTTAAGTGGAACAATACGGTTTCTTATTATGCCGTAGACAGTAAAATGAATGCTACACTTAGTGCTGTAATGGCATATTTTCAGGAAATAGCCATTATGCATTCCGACGATGCCGGTTACAGCATAGAAAAACTGGCACAGCAGAATTTGGGCTGGGTTATAACCAATTATCACATAGTTATAAATAAAATGCCAAAATGCGGCCAGAAGCTTACATTAAAAACATGGTCAAGTGTTATTAAGCACTTTCAGGCCGAAAGAAGCTACACGGCAGAAGATGAAAAGGGCAATATACTTATAAAGGCATCTTCAAGGTGGGTGCTTATAGACCTTGAAAAGCGTTCTTTCGTGCCTGTAAACAGTGACATGGAAAAGGCTTATAAAACAGGTGCACCGCCTGCTATTGAAAACGAAAAATATAGAATGCCTAAAGAGAGGCAGAAATTTGTTTCTCAATTTGATATAGAAGTTACAAGAAGTCAGACGGATACAAACGGCCATGTTAATAATACCCAGTATGCATCATGGGCCAGTGATATGGTGCCGGATGACATATATAATAACTGTAACTGTGTTGATTTTAAAATAGTTTTCCGTAAAGAAAGCGTAAAAGGCGAAAAACTTACACTAAAGACATATATAAACACTGTATCTGAAAATGAAACAGAGATAGTAACGGATTTTGTTAATGCTGACGATAGTGTAATATGCACTGCTTCTTTTGTATACTGCCGGTAAATATAAGTATTTGGCTCATACCGTAAAATATCCAAATAAAAGGCCTGATTGTCTGTGACGGGCTGATGTAGTTTGCTGCAACTAAAATATCACACAGTGCAAAGGGTATGAAAGAGAGGAAAATTTCGGTTTTTTTAAGTTTATAGAGTATAAATATATGATAGTAAAACAAACAGGCATATAACAGGTAAACAGACGGTATGCCTGTTTTATTTACGGCAAAAATTAATAAAAAAGCAACAGGCGGTATTAAAAATAATTTGTTTGTACCGTTTCTGAGTATAAAAACATACATGGCGGCACAGAAAAAAGCCACACCTGTTTCGTACCTGAAAGTAAAAAGAAGCATATAATCAGCCGGCAGTATGCAGGCTTCGGCTAAAAAAAGCAGTGTGTCGCCATATATAAAAGCATATATGGCAACACATACTACAAAAAAGTATTTTAAACAGTCGTTATAAAAACAAGGATAAAATATATCAGTAAATACAAACAATAAGTAAACAATAAAAAGAAAAGTTTTAAACTGCCCGTAGTTTTTTATTTAGACCACTTCCCCGTAAATATTGGGTTTGCGGCACAGAGGCAGTTTTATCTTTTAATTTTCATCAGTCTGCTTTTTTAACAGGCATGCTACGTTTAAATATTCTGTTGAAATATTTAAGTGTAAGGGCATATTCATCTTTTAAATCCCCTGCTTTAAAACGCCATGTCCAGTTATCATTTTCCGTTCCCGGAGTATTCATTCTGGCATAAGACGGCAGAGAAAGCACATCCTGCAAAGGAAATACAGCCGTATTGGCACAGGACGAAAATGCAAGGCGAATTAAATCCCAAGCCGGATTATTTCCGTCTGTATTCATGTAACGCCTTAAATAATCCCGGCAGAAATCCGATGTGTTTTCATACCAGCCCCTTGATGTATCGTTGTCGTGGGTGCCGGTATATACAACACAGTTTTTCTCATAATTATGGGGCAGATAATCGTTATTATAACTGTCGTCAAAAGCAAACTGCAATATTTTCATTCCCGGTAGACCGGTTTTAAGCCTTAGAGCCACAACCTCATCTGTTATTATGCCCAA
Source organism: uncultured Clostridia bacterium (assembly GCA_944384255.1). Classification (GTDB taxonomy): domain Bacteria; phylum Bacillota; class Clostridia; order Lachnospirales; family Anaerotignaceae; genus Neoanaerotignum_A. Next base: position 54,404 of record CALWSS010000053.1, on the reverse strand, counting down.
ATCTTCGGCAATAAACGGGCAGGAGCCAAATTCTTTTTTAACGGCATTAAAAAAGTCTTCCCCCGGGCCTTTAATCCATTGGCCTATTGTGGCATCAGGCATTCCAAAAGGTATGGCGTAATAGCTTTCAAAACCACGGAAATGGTCTATTCGTATTACATCTGTAAGCTTCAAACAGTTTTTAATGCGGTTTATCCACCACTGATACCCGGTTTTTTTGTGCTTGTCCCAAGCATAAAGAGGGTTGCCCCATAACTGGCCTGTAGGGCTGAAGTAATCCGGTGGAACTCCGGCACATTCTTTAGGAAAACCGTTTGAGTCCAGATTAAAAAGCTCTTTGTTTTCCCAAACATCGGCACTGTCCCAAGCTACAAATATAGGTATATCCCCTATTATGGATATATTGTACTTATGAGCATACTGCTTTACTGACTGCCACTGCCTGAAAAACTTATACTACAAAAAGGCATAAAACTCTATTTTGTCTTTAAGCATTTGAGAGTATTTTTCCAAAGCGCTTTTGCTGCGGTTTATAATGTCTTTTTCCCAAGTAACCCAAACAGCGCCGTAATAGTAGTCGTTTTGCACGTTTTCCGGAAGAAAATCTTTTGTAAGAGAGCGGAATTTTTTTAAATCCTCACTTTCAAACTCATTTTTCCTTTTTTCTATGTAATAATCCTTAATTGCGGCAAAAAGACAGCAGCTATCCAGCCAAAATGCATTGTTTTTCTTAAAACGTGCATAATCCTTGTTAAGAGCGGATACTTTTGAAAAACGGTTAAATGCTTTTTTAAAAAGCGACATTTTATAGTCTATTACTTTGCCATACTCTACATTATCCGGTGAAAAGTCAGGCACATTTTCTACATCACTTGGTGTAAGAAGTGAGTCTTTTAAAAGAAGGTCCGGGCTTATCAAATAGTAATTTCCGGCAAAAGCCGAATAGCTCTGATAAGGTGAGTTTTTAAAGCCTGTAGGTCCGAGAGGAAGTACCTGCCATATACTTTGGCCGGACTTATGCAAAAAATCAATAAAATCGTAAGATGTACGGCCTAAATCACCTATGCCGTATTGGCTCGGCAGTGATGTTGGGTGAAGGAGTATGCCGCTTCTTCTTAAATTTTCCATATTATTCCTCCGTTTATAATAAATTAGAACATGTTCCAAATTAAGCACAGTATATAATGATATATTTTACAAAAAATATTTGTGCAATACAATAATTTTGTAATTTGGGAGGCTTGGTTTATAATGAAGAAGCTTTATTTAGTTTTGGCCTTTTCGGCTCTTTGCATATCTTTTAGCGGCTGTTCTTCAGACTCTGCACAGAACAACCTTTCAAGAGCCATTGACGGAACAGAAAGAGCTGTTGAAAGAGGCGTTGACGATGTTAAAAATGGGGTATATGATACAGTAAATGATGCCGAAAGAGGCTGGGACAACGGCACAATGACAAACGGCTCTTATTCCGAGTACTACAGCGACAATTATACCGGTTATGACGATTACTACAACGGCGGCATAAGCGGTACAAAATACGGTGACGACAGCGGTTATCAGGGGTATTATGACATAAATTACAACAACCGCAATACAGGCACAATAAATTAAATTTACTCCGGCATTTATTGCCGGATATACATATTTATTGTCCAAATATGCTTTTTATACGGGTTATGCACTTATAAACGTATTTAAAATAGTTAAAATATTGTAAACAATGCGTTTTTTATTTTAAATTTTATTGCGGCATGGGGTTTTATCTGATAAACTATGTAATAATGGTTTAGTATGTTTAAAAATTGATACAATTTATATAAATTTTGAGGTGACTTAAAAAATGGGATTACTGGAAAAAATATTCGGTAACTACAGCGCAAAAGAGATTAAAAAAATAAATCCTATAGTTGACAAAATAGAGTCATACAAGGATGAATACGCTGCTCTTTCAGATGAAGCGCTTAGAGCCAAGACTGACGAATTTAAGGAGAGATACAAAAACGGCGAAAGTCTTGACGATATCCTTCCGGAAGCTTATGCCACAGTTAGAGAGGCAGCTTTCAGAACATTGGGCTACAGACATTTCAGGGTACAGCTTTTAGGCGGTGTTGTACTGCATCAGGGCCGTATTGCCGAGATGAAAACAGGTGAAGGTAAAACACTTGTGGCAACACTTCCGTCTTATCTTAATGCATTAACAGGTAAAGGTGTGCATGTTGTAACAGTAAACGATTACCTTGCTAAACGTGACGCTGAGTGGATGGGTCAGGTTCACAGATTTTTAGGCCTTAGTGTAGGTGTTATACTTAACAGCATGAATAATCTTGAAAGACACATGAATTACGACTGCGACATTACTTACGGCACAAACAACGAGTTTGGTTTTGACTACCTTCGTGACAACATGGTGGTAAGGAAGGAGCACATGGTTCAGCGCGGACTTAACTTTGCACTTATTGACGAAGTTGACTCCGTGCTTATTGATGAGGCCAGAACACCGCTTATTATTTCAGGAAGCGGTGCTAAAAGCACACAGCTTTATCATGTAGCCGACCAGTTTGTTAAAATGCTTAAAAAAGGCCGTATAGTTAACGAGGAAGAAGCCCTTAACCCTATACTTAAAGAGGATATAGTGGAAGAAGGCGACTTTGTAGTTGATGAAAAAATGAAAACAGTTACTCTTACACAGCAGGGTGTTGAAAGAGCCGAAAAATTCTTTAAAATCGAAAACCTTACAGACCCTGAGAATATGGAGATACTTCATCATATAAATAATGCCCTTAAAGCCAACTATCAGATGACTATTGATAAGGATTACGTTGTTAAAGATGACGAGGTAATGATTGTTGATGAGTTTACAGGTCGTATAATGCCGGGCAGAAGATACTCCGACGGTCTTCACCAGGCTATAGAGGCTAAAGAAAATGTTAAAGTAAACAAAGAAAGCAAAACTCTTGCAACTATTACATTCCAGAATTTCTTTAATAAATATACAAAAAAAGCCGGCATGACAGGTACAGCACAGACAGAAGAAGCCGAGTTCAGAAATATTTATAACATGGACGTTGTTCAGATACCTACTAACCTTCCTGTTATAAGAAAAGACCTTACAGATATTGTTTATAAAACACAAAAGGCCAAATTTAAAGCTGTTGCCAATGATATAGAGCAGACCCATGCAAAAGGCCAGCCGGTGCTTGTTGGTACAATTTCTATTGAAAAATCAGAGGAGTTAAGCTCACTTCTTAAAAAGAGGGGCATACCTCATCAGGTGCTTAATGCCAAGTATCACGAAAAAGAAGCCGAAATAGTAGCTCTTGCAGGCCAGAAAGGCGCCGTTACAATAGCCACAAACATGGCCGGACGTGGTACCGATATTAAGCTGGGCGAAGGCGTAAAAGAGCTTGGTGGACTTAAAATAATAGGTACAGAACGTCATGAGTCAAGACGAATTGATAACCAGCTGAGAGGCCGTTCCGGCCGTCAGGGTGACCCGGGTGAATCAAGATTTTACATCTCCCTTGAAGACGACCTTATGCGTCTTTTTGGCGGAGAAAGAACAATGAAAATTGTTGAAACCCTTGGTCTTGATGAAGATGACCCTATTGAAAATTCAATGCTTGGAAAGGCTATTGAAAATGCTCAAAAGAAAGTTGAGGGCAATAACTTTGCAACTCGTAAGCATCTTCTTGAGTACGACCAGGTTATGAACGAGCAGAGAGAAACTATTTACGGTGAAAGAAGAAGAGTGCTCTTTGGCGAAAACCTTCGTGACAGCGTAATTAACATGATTAAAAATATTATAGATACAGCTGTTGAAAAGAGTATAGGTTCTTCAACATATCCTGAAGAATGGGATATTAAATCACTTAATGAGTATCTTCTGCCTATAATGCCTGTTGCACCTGTTAAGCTTTCCGATGAGGATTTAAAATCCATTACAAAAGAAAAGCTTGCAGAAAGAATATTTGAAAATGCAAAGGCCCTTTATGAGGCTAAAGAGCAGGAAATTAACGCTACTGCCGAAGAAGGCGAAACAGAAGAACGCATGCGTGGTCTTGAAAGATATATTATGCTTCGTGTTATAGACCAGAAATGGATGGACCATATTGATGATATGGACCAGATGCGTCAGGGTATAGGATTACATGCTTATGCTCAGAGAGACCCGCTTATTGAGTATAAATACGTAAGCTATGATATGTTTGAAGAGCTTAACATGAATATACAGATTGAAACAGTAAGAGCTCTTATGCATGTAAGAATAGTTCAAAAGCCGGTAGTTCTTCAGGAAGAAGAAAGACAGACTTTCACAAATAAAGACGACACACTTAAAAAAGAGCCTAAAAAGAATGCAGATGCAAAGGTAGGCAGAAATGACCCTTGTCCTTGCGGAAGCGGTAAAAAATATAAACACTGCTGCGGCAAAAACGCTTAATTAAAGGCAAGTAGGTTAGAAGTAAGTTATAAAAAGTTATAAAAAAGTTATAAAAAAGTAAAAAAACATGTGCAGGATATAGAGCTTAAAAATCCGCCCGTATAAACGGCCGGATTTTTGCCTGTCACAGTGTTAGAATAATATATAATAAATAATAAACAAACAAAGGGAGTTGAAAAAATGTTTGAGCTTGACCAGATAAGCAATGAGCTTTCAGCTTATAACGAAAAATTAGAGGAAATGGGGAATTTACTTTGACATCGCTAATTCAAAGGAAAAAATAAGAGAACTTGAAGAATTAGCGGCAGACCCTGACTTTTGGAATGATATGGAAAAGAGCAAAAAAGTCCTTAAACAGACATCTGCTCTTAAAGCCAAGGTTGAAGGTTACGAAAGCCTTGTTAGACAGTATGAAGATATTAACACCCTTATAGAAATGGGCAATGAGGAAGAAGACGAGGAGATAGTAGCCGAAGTAAAGGAACTTAAAGAAGAATTTATATCAAAGTATGACGAGCTTAAAATAAGCACACTTCTTGACGGTGAGTATGACAAGGAAAATGCTATTGTTACTCTTCATGCCGGTGAAGGCGGAACAGAAGCCTGCGACTGGGTAAGCATGCTCTTTAGAATGTATACCAGATGGGCTGAGAAAAAAGGCTTTGATGTGGAAACACTTGACTATCTTGAAGGCGATGAAGCCGGTATTAAATCTGTTACTATTCAGGTAACAGGCGAAAATGCCTACGGCTATCTTAAAAGCGAAAAAGGCGTTCACAGACTTGTAAGGGTTTCACCTTTTGACTCGGCAGGCAGAAGACATACATCTTTTGCTTCATGTGATGTAATGCCTGAAATCGACGACGATGTAACTATAGAAATTAATCCTGATGATATAAGGGTAGACACATACCGCTCCAGCGGTGCCGGTGGACAGCACATAAACAAAACTTCATCAGCTATTCGTATTACTCACTACCCTACAGGTATAGTTGTACAGTGCCAGAATGAAAGAAGCCAGCACAGCAATAAAGACACAGCTATGAAAATGCTCAGAGCCAAACTTTTAGAGCTTAAAATAGAAGAGCAGATGAAAAAACTTGCCGAAATCCGTGGCGTTCAGCAGGAAATAGGCTGGGGCAGTCAAATTAGAAGCTATGTATTTATGCCTTATACACTTGTTAAAGACAACCGTACAGGCGAAGAAACAGGTAATGTTCAGTCAGTTATGGACGGCAACATTGATAACTTTATAAACGCCTACCTTAGCTGGATACACAGCTGATTTTAATGAGGTTTTAAAATGAAGGAAATTAAAATAAGCCAAAAAGAGGAAAATCAAAGGCTGGATAAGTTTCTGCTTAAATACTTTAACAAAGCGCCTAAGTCTTTTGTTTATAAAATGCTGAGAAAAAAGCGTATTAAGCTAAACGGCGCCAAAGCCGAAGGAAGCGAGATAATTACAAACGGCGATGTCTTAACAATGTATCTTTCTGAGGAAACAATGGACTCTTTTATGGAGGCCAAAGCAGTGAGCAAGGCAGAGAGGCATTTCGGTATTGTATACGAAGACGAAAACATACTTATTGTGTCAAAACCGGCAGGCCTTTTAACCCACCCACAAAGCCCTCAGGACAAAGAAACGCTTATAGACCAAATATTATACTACCTTTATGAAAAAGGTGAATACAGCGCCGATAAAGAGGCTTCTTTCACACCTGCCGTATGCAACAGGCTGGACAGAAATACAGGAGGTATAGTAATAGCCGGCAAAAATTTACAAGCTGTTCAGGCAGTTAATAAAGCCATTGCCCAAAAGCATATACAGAAGTTTTATGTTACAATGGTACGTGGCGAGTTAAACGAAAGTAAAGAGTTTTACGGCTATCATGTAAAAGATGAAAAAACAAATACTGTTAAAGTACTTAAAAAAGAAACACCGGGAGCCATTGCCATTTATACAAAGGTAAGACCTTTAAAAGTTAAAGACGGCTTTTCTCTTTTGGAAGTTGAGCTTATAACAGGCAAAAGCCACCAGATAAGGGCACACCTTAAGGCCATGGGATATTCCGTTGTAGGGGACAGAAAATACGGAGACGAGCGTGTAAACAAAAGGGTAAGAGAAAAATACGGTTTAAACAACCAGTTCTTATATGCCTGCCGTGTAGTATTTAACGAAAAAGACGGTTATATTTCATACCTTAACGGAAAGGAATTTTCATCTAAACTGCCGGATAATCTTGAAGCGGTAAAAAGGGCATATTTTGATTAGTAAAAAAGCGAGGAATACAAATGAAAGCTATAATACTTGTAGCAGGATACGCCACAAGGCTTTATCCTTTAACACTTAATACACCAAAAGCGCTTTTGCCTATAAACGGCAAAGCTATTGTTGATTACATTGTTGACCAGATACAGACAATAGATGCCATAGATGAGATATATGTTATAACAAATCATAAATTCGCCGACCAGTTTGAGTCATGGGCAAATACTCACACAAGCAAGAAGCCTTTGACAATAATAGACGACGGCACAGTTTCTGAGGAAACAAGACGTGGAGCCATAGGCGATATATTATATACTATAGAACGCGAGAAAATAGACGACGATGTTATGATAATAGCCGGGGATAACTATTTTACATATAATCTTACGGATTATTATAACTTCTTTAAACAAAAGGACAGCGACTGCGTGTGTGTTAAGGCTTTTGACAACAAGGAAATGCTTAAACAGTTTGGTATTGCCCTTTTGGATAATGACTCAAAAGTAATAGATATTGAGGAAAAACCTGAAAACCCAAAATCAAACAATGTAGTTTATGCCACATATATTTATAAAAGAGAAACAGTGCCTCTTTTTAAGAAATATATCGATGAAGGCAATAAACCTGATGCTCCGGGTAATTTTGTTGTATGGCTTCATACAAGAAAGCCTGTTTATGCCTATAAGTTTAATGAGGAGTGCTACGACATAGGCACACCGGAAAGCTATAAGTTTGTATGTTATTTATTTAAAAAATAATTTCAAACAAAATACAAAAGCAATAAAAAAAGCCCATTTGGGCTTTTTTTTTATTGCTTTAAAATTTGATTAATTACTGTAAAAGAATCGTTTTGGCTTTCAGGCAGAAATAAAAACGCAGAATCGTTTTTTGATATAAATGTATTTACTATAAACACAACAAGTATCAAATGCAGTATTAAGCAAAGTGCAAATATTATTTTAAAGCTCCACTTGCGGTTCTTGTGGTGGAACAGGTACATTGCGGCAAAACCGCCTACAGCACCGCCTAATACAGAGAGAATAAAGAGAGTGGACTCCGGGATTCTCCATCTGCCTTTAACTGCCTTAGCTTTATCAATGGCCATAGCCAAAAACAATATAATATTAACAGCTAAATAGTATACTAAAACAATTTTTATTAGCATTTTACTTAACCACGTTTCTCCAGTCAAGGTCGCCGCGGTCCAAAGCAAGAAGCAGTATTTCGGCTGTGGCTAAATTACTTGCCAAAGGTATATTGTGTATGTCGCAAAGCCTGAGTATGCTGTTTATGCTTGGCTCATAGCTTTTTTGTGATACGGGATCACGTAAAAATATAACAAGGTCTATATCATTGCTTGCCACTTGACTGCCTAACTGCTGTTCACCGCCAAGAGGGCCTGCTAAATATTTGTGTACCGTAATGTTAGCCGCTTCTTCTACAAGACGGCCTGTTGTGCCTGTAGCGTACAATGTATGCTTTGATAATATGTGTCTGTACGCGATACAGAGATTTTCCATGAGCTTCTTTTTATTGTCGTGCGCTATTAATGCTATATTCACTTATTTCAAACCTCCTCGAATAAAGATTTAGAGCGTTTAAGGCTTATATTAAGTACAAGTCCTATAGACGCCATATTAGTCCACATAGAGCTTCCGCCATAGCTTACAAAAGGCAGTGACATGCCGGTATTTGGCAGTATGCCAGTAGCTACGCCTGTGTTTACAAATGTCTGAAAAGCTATCATGCCAGCTATTCCAGCCGCTACAAGCTGAAGAAAACTGTCACGGCAGTTCATGGCTGTTAATGCACATCTGAAAACTATAAAAAACTGGAAAACTAAAACGCCGACACAGCCTATAAATCCGAATTCCTCACCTATAACTGAAAATATAAAGTCGTTATACGGCTCCGGCAGGTAGCTGAGCTGATTTAATGTGCCTTCATAAAGACCTTTACCCATTAACTGCCCTGAACCAATAGCGCTTATGGATTTAAGTGTCTGATAGTAATTGTCAGGGTCGGCCTCCGGTTTAAGAAATGTGAGTATACGTGTTATCTGGTGTGGACGCAGTATTTTGTCTATTAAAATAGGGTCCTCACGCAGTACATCCCAAATTACAAAAAGCAGTATGGGTATTATAACGGCAAAAGCTATACTGATATATTTATAATCCAGCCCGGCGGCAAATACCTCCACAGCCAGTATGGCTATTAAAACAAGGCTTGCCGAAAGTGACGGCTGTTTTTGTATAAGCACTAAAGGTATAGCGGTAAATATGCATACTTTCACAAGTATATTTTTATTATTAATCCATTGTCTGTTTTTGTCAATAACTTTCGCAAGGCAAAATATCATTATAAGCTTAGAAAATTCCGACGGCTGTATTCCAACCGGTCCGAAATATATCCAGCGTGTGGCGCCGTTAGCCGAATGGCCTATAAGAAGCACGGCCACAAGCAAAAGTATATTTAGTACATATATCTGTTTATACAGTCCGGCAAAAAAATCAATATTAACATAGGCGGCGGCAAACATAATAAATATACCTATTGCAACCCATGCCATCTGGGAATAATAAGTAGACCGGCTTTCACCTAAGTTAATGTGAGTTGCCGAGCCTATACATATTATGCCGAATATTGAAAGGGCTATTACAGCGCCTATAAGCCACCAGTCAAGGTTTTTAAATCTTTTTAAACGCATTTGTTGTATTCTCCGATATTAAAAGGCAGGCTGAGCCCTTTAGCCAGTCTGCCTGAATTTACTGTCTTTTAGTTTGCATTCCTTCGCATACTCTTGATAGGAATATTGGCGTAAAGTACGGGAACAGTACCAGAATTGTCTTCGGAACGTGTCTGAGTTATGTTTATATCAAGCTCATCTTCATCTATTTCCATATAGTTGGATATTACTTTTATAATATCGCCTTTAAGCATTTCCAGTACCTGTGACGAACAATTTACGCGGTCATGAACAAGAACAAGCTTAAGCCTGTCTTTCGCCACTGTACCGGAGGAAGGTTCTTTCTTTTTAAGAAAACCGAATAAATCAAACAGATCCATTTTAATCACTCCTGTCGAAAACGATATAAATCCCGAAAAATAGATAGTATATCGGGAATTTTGTTTTATGGCATAAGGCTATGAATCAGCCTTTATGGAATAATTTTTTAAGCTTGTTCATGAAAGTTTCTTCCTGTTTAAATTCCATTAAAGGCACATCATTGCCTAATATCCTCTGTGTTATGTTACGGTAAGCCTGTCCGGCTTTTGAGCTTTCAACTGTAACAGCAGGCTCGCCTTTATTTGTCTGTACAACTATTGACTCATCGTCAGGCACTACGCCTATTATGTCTATGGCAAGTATTTCTGTTACATCATCCATACTCATCATATCGCCTCTGTCCACCATATCAGGCCTTACACGGTTAAGTATAAGTGACGGGTTAGGAAGCTCGTTTGCCTCAAGAAGGCCTATTATTCTGTCGGCATCTCTAACGGCTGATACTTCAGGTGTTGTTACTACAAGGGCACGGTCAGCGCCGGCTATGGCGTTTTTAAAGCCTTGCTCTATACCGGCAGGGCAGTCGATAATTATGTAGTCAAACTCTTCTTCTTTAAGGTTTTCACAAAGTTTCTGCATCTGCTCAGGAGAAACGGCATCTTTGTCCCTTGTCTGAGCCGCCGGCAGAAGATAAAGTCCTGCATAGCGCTTGTCCTTAATAAGGGCCTGTTTAAGTCTGCATTTTCCTTCTACAACATCAACAAGGTCGTATACTATTCTGTTTTCAAGGCCCATTACAACATCTAAGTTTCTAAGGCCGATATCAGCGTCTACAAGTGCTACTTTTTTGCCTGCTATTGCAAGGCCGCAGCCTAAATTGGCGGAAGTTGTTGTTTTGCCAACACCGCCTTTTCCGCTTGTTATAACTATTACTTCTCCCATTTGTTATCCTCCCAGCATTTTAAGCTTATATTGCCAAGTTATGATTAAAATCAAATATTTAGGTTTATTATTTACAAATAATTCTATATAAATCTATATTAACAAATATGTAAATAATTTGCATTAGTTTTTTATAGCAAATTTTAAAAATAAATATTAAAATTCGATGCAAATTTACATTATATTATACATAACCCCATAAAAAGATACATAAAAACAGAATAATTATTCGAAAGGAGAAACGTATATTTTACCATCTTCCACATAAGCATATTCCGGCTTGCGGTTTACCTTAGAATCACCGTCAGGAAATCTTGTTATAATATTGCCTATTCTAAGCTGAACAGGTATAAGGCTTAAGGCAAATACGAAAGCATCTGTATTTCCATTGCATCCGGCATGAGCTATGCCTTTTAATGCGCCTAATATAAGAATATTGCCTGTAGCCTTTACTTCGGCACCGGCATTAACGTCGCCTAAAATTACAAGACTTCCGTCATATTCCATAAACATGCCGTTTCTAAGATTGCCCTTATGGAATTTGGCTGTGTGCTCTGTTATTGAAAACTCTTTTTCTATTATGTCTTTTATTTTTTCCTCTGTAACGCTATTGTTATTGCTGTCTGCGGAGTTTTCTGTTTTTTCTGCATTTTGGGCATTTTCACTCTTTGACTGCGCCTCGTTTTCAGCCTCTGCCTGCTCAATTATTTTTTCAACAGGCTGCCCCTTTTGACTAAGGCCTATATCAGGGCTTTCGTCCTCAAGGGGAGAATTTTTCTTCTCGTTATCCGTTACAAAAGTAATCATTATAAAATCTCCTCCGTAATATATTTGTTTATATTATACTGTTATTGTCAAATAACTGCAAGTTTTAGGGCATTTTGAGGCATTGGTTTAATATGTCAAATTTATTGTGCCAAAGAAATATCCATATAGCTGTTTTCAGGCTCATAGTTTAAGCCCATATATTCGCCTATTATTTCTCTGCCTACTACCGCCGCAGGTGAAGATGAGGCCTCACCGAAAGGTATCATAACAGTTACGGCTATCTGTGGGTCTTCGTACGGAGCAAAGCCTACAAACCATGTATGTGAGCTTCTTGAAAGGCTCTCCTGAGCTGTACCGGATTTAGCCGCTACATTAACAGGAAAATTACGGAATACGTTTCTAAGTGTGCCTTTAGGTCCGCTTGTAACAAGAAGCATGCCTTCATATACGGCTTCAAGGTTTTCCGGTGCAATTTCTATCTGCTGCTCTATTTCAGGCTCTTTTTGAAGTGTTACTTCACCGTTAGAAGCCTGAACTTTGTCTATTATATGGTATTTATAGCGTGTGCCGCCGTTTGCAAGGGTAGCAACGTATTTTGTCATAACAGCCGGTGTAAAGTTATTTACTGACTGGCCTATAGCAGCCCTTATTGTGTCGCCGTCTGTCCAGCGTGTCTGGCTTGTTGTGGCATCTGGGTTCTGCCATTTTATTGTTTCCTCTTTATATTCAGGAGAAGCCATATTTGACTCGCTTTCTTCCAGCTCTATGCCTGAAACAGTATTAAGTCCGAAAGCTTCCATGTATTCGTTAAGCTTTGCTATGCCTTCTTCTGTTGTGCCTTCATCACTGTTTCCAAGGCGGTAAGCCGTTTCATAAAAGAAATAGTTGCATGAAACTTCCAATGCCTCTGAAACATTTATAAAACCATGGGTATAACCGCTTGAATAGCTCCAGCACTTGGCATAAGGTGTACCGGCTTTTGTAAAGCTTCCTAAGTCACGAATGGTACTTAAAGGTGAAATAACACCTGTTTCAAGGCCGGCTATGGCTGTTACCATTTTAAATGTAGAGCCCGGCGCTTTTTTCTGTTTAAGCGGACGGTTTACAAGCGGTGTTGTAGGGTCGTTTAATAACTGGTTATAATACTCGTTATCAAAATTATTAACAAGCCTGTTGCTGTCGTAAGACGGATAGGTAACAAGAGCCAATACCTCTCCTGTATCAACGCTTGAAACTACAACTGAGCCGGTGCAAGGGTCAAGGTTTGTCTGATACGGGTGAAGTTCACGGCTTTCAAGTTTTTCTATTATAACTGAAAGAGGGGACCTGTTTCCGTTTTTTATACTGTTTATATATTCCTCATCACCTGTAAGAGTGCCTTGTTCAAAAAGCAGAACAGTCATATCTCTTGTGGATATGGCCCCGGTTTCTATGCCGGAAGTTATAACAAGTTTAGCCGTATCTGAAGCATCTTCTGCTTCCGGGCTAAAGTCAGGATACTGCCCTTTAATCATGTCATATATGGCTTTTGAAACACCGTCTTGTGAAGAATATATTTTGCTAAGTGATATATTGTTGCTGTTTACCATTGATATAAAGAGCTCTTTTAACGAAATAGGGTTATCTTTTGAGCTTGTAGCCTGAAGTTTATCTATAAGTGTCTGGGCCAAAGCTTCCTCAAGATAATCGTAAGCGGCTATTTGAAGCTCTTTGTCGATAGTCAGAAATACATTACTGCCGGAAACAGGTTCTTTTGTTTCAATAGTATTTATCCTGCGGCCGGAAGCGTCTACTTCTACAAGGCTTTCGCCGTCTTCACCCCTTAAATCCAGTTCATAGAGGTTTTCAACGCCTATTTTGCCTATTATATCGTTGGCTGTGTAGCCGTATTCTTTAAACTTCTCATATTCCGTATCATTAATCTTGCCTATATAGCCTATTATATTTGAGAAATATTCACCGTCAGGGTATTCTCTTAATGAGTCGGTATATATTGTAACTCCCGGGAACTTGCCGTTATTTTCCTCAATGGAAGCTACTGTTTCATCCTTAACATTAATTGCAACTGTTATAGGCTGGTATTTTCTGTAGCGCATTAAATAAAGTGAATAGCGTATAGCTATGGCATCACGTTTTATATCGTCTGAAAGGCACTGTGGAATTTCAAAAAAGTCTATTAAATATTCCACTGTTTCGTTTGCTGTATAGTTATACTGCTCTTCATCCATGGCTATGCTCTGCTTAAATGACTGTTCCTTGGATTCATTGCCGTCGTACAAAAACTCATAAGGCTTTGTCTGGCTTATAGGCAGGTCATCGCTTATTGTTTCACCATTGGCATTTAAAATATCTATAAGTGAAAGTATCATTAAGTTTTTATCTGAACAGCTTATGCTTAATGTTATAAACTTTCGTTCCTCATCTTCCGTAAGACCGTCTGGAACCTGATATTCTTCCAAAAAGTAGTCGTACAGCTCATCGGCAGTATATTTCATCTGTTTTTTGCTTAAGCCTATGGATTCTTTCCATGCAGTTTCTTCTTCCTCAGAAGCAAAAGTGAAGCTTCTTGGAGTGGTTTTGCTAATAGGCAGTGTATCTGTTATTTTATCGCCGTTGGATTTTATAAAGTCCAGTACAGATTTTGGGCGGTTTGTTAAAGGTGCAGTAACGCTGTCATCGAATTTTATAGAAAAAGCCGCCTCATTTACAGCAAGAGGACGGCCGTACCTGTCGTAAATCATGCCGCGGGAAGCAGGAATTGTTATATTCTGCATAATGCTTGTTTTAAGGTCCTGCTGATAAGTTTCGCCATGAACTATCTGCAACACAAAAAGGCGTATTACTATAAATGTAAAAAGCACAAATACGCCTGAAAGCATTATAAATATACGGCTTTTGGTAAATTCCGTTATGCGTTCAAAGAATCTTTTCATAAATTTTATTCACCATAAATTTTTATTTAATACTAAAAAGCTTGCGTTTGTATTTTTCGGATTTTTCTATTCTGTCGTTTATTGAAAAAAGCAGGCGGTAAATTACTATAGCCACAACTGCGGTATATACGGCTTCAGGCAGTATAATATTAATCAAAAAATAGAAGTAGTTTAAATATCCGTCAAAAAATGCACCGGTAAAAAATACAGCGCTTTCATATATTAATGTGCCTGTAAAGCAGAGAAAAACCGGCAGGGCATAGTTTTCCCTGTAGTAATTATGGTTGAATCTTCCGGCTATGTAACCGCTTAAAACGCCAAAAAGGGCATAGTAGCCCAATGAATTGCCGAAAAATATGTCCTGAAGTATACCGGCGGCAAAACCTGTTAAACAGCCCTCAAGGCGGCCCCTTAAAAGGGCTATGGATATTATAACGGCAAGAGCCGTATTTGGTATAACCGAGTTAATTCTAAAATACTGCAGTACCGTACTTTGAAAAACCAAGTTAAAAAGCAGTATTATAAATATAATAACGGCTCTTTTCATTATTCATCACCTGCTGACTGATTTTGTGCATCTGCCGAAGAAGCCTGCTGAGGTGTTTCTTCCTGCTGATTTTCTTCAGGCAAAGAAGCGGTCTGGGCAAAACTGTCTGTAATTACAAGAAGTGTTGATATATGCTTAAAATCCACTGACGGCTCTATAACGGCATATTTTGTAAGGCCGTTTTCGTCTGTTACTACTTCCTTAACATAGCCTATAGTAATGCCGGAAGGGTAAATATCGCTTAAATAAGAAGTAACTATCTCGTCACCTTTCATTATTTCACTTTCAGCATCAATATATTCCATTTTGCATAATCCGTCATTCATAAGTGTATAGTCGCCTTTAACTACGCCTAAATCGCCTGTTCTAAGGCTCATGGCTGATACAGAAGAACGGCTGTCCAGTATTGACTCTACTTTGGAATAAATATATCCACATTCGGTTATTCTGCCTACAAGTCCGCCGGCATCGGTAAGGGCCATATCAGGAGCCAAACCGTCTTTTGTGCCTTTATCTATTGTAAAAGTAAGGAACCAGTTGCCCGGGTCTTTGGCAATTACATTTGTGCCGGTTGTTTCGTAGTCCGGATATTTTTGGGATATATCCAAAAGTGCTGAAAGACGTTTATTCTCTTCTTCATACATTGAAAGACGCTTGTTTTCTGCTTCCAAAAGCTCAACTTGTGCCTTTAACTCCTCATTTTCCGAAGCAATATCCGTTTCATCCCTAAATGATGAAATTTTATCGGAAAACCAAGAGCTTACACTGGTAGATATATTCTGTGCCGGTGTTACTATAAAGCCCAATATATTATCTATAGGCGTAGCCTTGCTTTTTCTGCCTACAGTAAAAAAGGCAAGTATTACAAGCAAGGCTATTACCAGATATAAAATTTGTTTTTTGTAAGTGTTAAAAAAATTCACTCTTTAGCACTCCTTGTTACATTCTGAGTTTTTTAGGGGAAACAAGGACTTTACGCAGTGTATCTATATGCTCAAGAACAATGCCTGTGCCCATTACAACACAGTTTAAAGGCTCATTTGCTATGTGAACCGGCATACCTGTTTCGTTTGTTATAAGCTGGTCAAGACCGGAAAGCAGTGCACCGCCGCCGGTAAGAGTAATGCCAAATTCCATAATATCCGCTGCAAGTTCCGGCGGAGTAGCCTCAAGAGTCTGTTTAATACAGTCTACAATGGCAGTAATAGGCTCTGAAATAGCTGTAAGTATTTCGTTTGATGTAATGGTTATTGTTTTAGGAAGGCCGGATACAAGGTCACGACCACGTATATCCATTGTTTCTTCCTCACTCTTAGGGAATGCACAGCCGATTGTTATTTTAATTTCCTCAGCTGTTCTTTCACCTATAGCAAGGCTGTATTCACGCTTAATATATCCTATTATATAAGAGTCGATTTCATCACCGGCAACACGAAGAGATGTGCTTGTAACTATGCCGCCAAGAGAAATAACGGCTACCTCGCTTGTGCCGCCGCCTATATCTACAACCATGCTTCCAGTAGGCTCCTCAACAGGAAGTCCGGCGCCTATAGAAGCTGCCATAGGCTCTTCTATAAGATAAGCATCATTGCTTTTTGCTCCGGCAGCAACTGAAGCCTCCATAACGGCACGTTTTTCAACTTCTGTAACACCGGAAGGCACACAAATAACAACTCTCGGTTTAGGCCCGAACATGGAACGGGCATAAGCCTTATCTATAAAATATCTGAGCATTGCCTGTGTAATATCAAAATCGGCAATAACACCGTCTTTCATAGGTCTTATGGCAACTATATTGCCCGGTGTACGGCCTATCATGTCTTTGGCCTCGTTTCCTACTGCCAAAACTTCCTTTGTAAGTGTATTTATAGCTACAACCGATGGCTCATTAACAACTATTCCTTTGCCTTTAACATATACAAGGGTATTAGCTGTTCCAAGGTCGATTCCCATATCTCGTGCAAACATTCAAATTCCTCCTGTGGGTAATCATAATATTTTATTGTCGGTGTACATTTAAAAATTAAATTAGTCTTTAAGTTAAATATTAGTTAAAATCCGCCGGAAGTCCGTAAGAAATTGGTTGCAAAATATTTAGAACCTTTAGAAATCCATTGGAAATTTGTATAAAATACCATACTAATATAATAACTCGAAAAAATTTGTTTTTCAATAGAAACACCGTTTTGACGCAAAAGCTTAAAAGTAATTTAACAATTTATACATTAATTGTTAAAATTAAGAACTTTGATTTAATAATTAGGATTTATAATACTGGTTTTTTTATGCATTAAATTCAAATTTTTGATTTTTAACTGCATATTAAATTTTATAATAGATTTTGTAAAATTCAATAGTAAATTTCAAATTTAAGCATAAAAAAAGCGGAAAACTGATGTTTTCCACTTTAAAAACGAATTATTTCCAGTAATCTGTTATATCAATTCCGTGGTCTTTAAGTGCTTTATATAATATTGAAACCGGAAGGCCTATAACAGTTTCAGGACTGCCTTTTATGTGGTCTATAAATATTGAAGCCTTGCCCTGTATAGCATATCCACCTGCTTTATCTGTATATTCACCTGTTGAAAGGTATTTTTCTATCTCGTCTGTAGAAATAGGGTTAAAGCAAACCTCTGTAGCATCAACATAAGACTCAAATTCACGGTTTCCGTTTTCGTCTATGAAAAAGAGTGTCATACCGGTATAAACAGTATGGTTTTTGCCGCTGAGAAGGCGGAGCATTGAAGCTGCTTCCTCGTTGTTTTCAGGTTTGTTTAAAATTTTTCCAAGATAAGTAACTACAGTATCGGCACCTATTATAACAGCAGGACCTTCTATGTTTTCAGCTACAGCTGAGGCTTTGCGGTGTGAAAGTATTTTTACCCATTCATAAGGTGACTGCTCAAGTTCCATATATTCTTTGGCACCGCTTGGGATTACTTCAAATGGAACAGAAAGTCTTTCAAGTATCTGGCGTCTTCTTGGAGATTGCGAAGCGAGAATAATTTTATACATAATACCGTCTCCTTGTATGTTTAAAATTATGAATTGAATACATTTTGCCGTTTATAAAAACTTATATATTACGGCAGCTATAAAAAAACCTATAAGACCGGCTATGGTTATTTTTACAGTAAAGGCAAACTGTAAAACAATAACACCTATGTCGAGAATAAAAGGCGATGTAATGCCGAATGATTTACCGTAGCCAAGCCACGAAAACGAAGGGACTCTGCCGAACATATCCCCTATAAATCCTCCTAATACAACGCCAGCTATAAGAAGCAGTATAAGAACAAGAGTGTTTTTGTTTTGTAGTTTCCTCATAATCTACCTCCGGCCTGAGTTTTGCTCAATAGATATTTTAATAGAAAAAACACAAATATTCAATAGAATTTAGTACATTAAAAAAATATTATAAAAAACTTCCATATTCAATTAATATATGTGCTTGCAATTAAAAAAACATGAGTAATTTATATATAATTAATGAAAAATATTATCCTTAAACAATGTTGACAAATAGTAAATAAAATGGTACTATCCATATAGTTAGTTAAAGCTAATATAAATTATTTAAAACTAATAACGGAGGTGTTTATTTATGTCTTACTTTGAGGAACAGCTTATATTGCATGCTTCACCGGTTATAAGCGGTTTAAAAGCATCAAATATGTTTTCAATACCAATAAAGGCTGCATGTACTGTTAGGGATGACTTTTGCATTTACTGCAAAATTTTATCTGAAAAAGGTCTTAAAATGCGGTTTTTATACGCTTTAGCCGATAAAGTGCATGTTTTTGTTTATAACGTAAAACTTATTAAAGAAATAATAAGCGACTCAAATGTTAAGGCGTTTTTATTAAAATGCGGCTATCCTCCTGAAAGCAGTATAACAGATATGATTAATTTTTTGAAGGTAAGAATAAACAACAACAAAGGCTTTCCCCATGAAATAGGGTTTTTCTTTGGTTATCCCAAAGATGACGTATTTGAGTTTATATTTAACGACGGTAAAAACTATAAGTTCTGCGGCTGCTGGAAAGTATATACAGACGAATTAAAAGCAGCAGAAATGTTTAATTCATACAGGAAAATACGTGACAGTTATTTAAAAATGGCAAAAGAGGGCATACCGGTACAAAGAATAGTATCGGCAGCCTGATTAAATATAACTTTTTAACTTAAAGGAGGAATACAAATGGCAAAAGCAGCAGTTATTTATTGGAGCGGCAGCGGAAACACCGAGGCCATGGCTAACGAAATTTGCGACGGAATTAAAGCAGGCGGAGTGGACTGTGAGCTTTACAATGTGTCTGATTTTAAAGGAAATATAGCGGATTATTCCAAAGTAGCTTTGGGCTGCCCGGCTATGGGTGATGAGGTTTTGGAAGAAAGCGAGTTTGAACCGTTTTACAGCAGTATAAATATAGCAGGCAAAAAAGTTGCATTATTCGGCTCATACGGCTGGGGTGACGGACAGTGGATGCGTGACTGGGCTGATGATGCATCTTCAAGAGGTGCAGCACTTTTTGATAGTGGTCTTATGGTAAACGGAGCACCTTCCGGAAGTGAGTGCAAAGACTACGGAGAGAGGTTTGCTCAGTTTTAAAGGCATACCATAAGTTTAAAAATTAAAATCCGCATAGCATAGCTATCATATAAAGCATTTTAAAAGGCGCCAAAATCCGGCGCTTTTTTGTTATTAAACAATAAGAAATAAAAAAAAGACGGGCAAAAACCCGTCTTTTAATTAAGCAATTATTATTCTTCGCTCTTAGGAGCTTCTTCAGCTTTTGGAGCATCAGCAGCAGGAGCGGCAGCCTTTGCAGCAGCTTCTTCAGCAGCTTTCTTAGCAGCCATAGCTTCTACTCTTTCGTTTTTAATAGCATGTTTTGGACACTTCATAGCACAAAGACCGCAGTCTTTACACTTTGAGTAATCAATAACAGCTACGTTGTTTTCTACATGGATAGCGTCGAACTTACAGTTCTTTTCACATATCTTACAGCCTATACAGCCAGTTGAGCAGTTAGCAATAACTTCTTTTCCGGCATCTTTAGAATTACATCTAACAGCTGTTTTCTTTGACTTAGGTTTGAAAGCAATAAGTCCTTTAGGGCAAGCTTTAACGCATTTACCGCAGGATACACATTTTTCTTCATCTACAACAGCAACGCCGTCTACTACAGATAAAGCACCAAAGTCGCAGACATTTACACATGTACCAAGACCGAGGCAGCCATAAGTACAGCCTTTAGAACCGCTGCCTGCAAGCTGGGAAGCAAATACACAGTCTGAAATACCTTCGTATGTATATTTGCTCTTAGCATTTGAGCAAGTACCGTTACATTTAACAAAAGCAACCTGTGGTTCAGCGTCGCCTGCTTCAACACCCATTATAGCAGCTACTTTATTAGCTACTTTTGAGCCGCCAACAGGGCAGGCATTAACAGGAGCTTTGCCTTCTGCAATAGCTGTAGCACAGCCTGAACAGCCAGGATAACCGCAACCACCACAGTTAGCGCCAGGAAGAACTGACATTATTTCTCCTACCTTAGGGTCTTCTTCTACTGCGAATATTTTAGAAGCATAACCAAGGAAGCCGCCGAATACAACGCCTAAACCGGAAATGCTGGCAACTGCAGTTACTACATTAATGATTTCCATTATTTAGTTCCCTCCCTGATTAAAGTTTGATTAATCCCGAGAAGCCTAAGAAGGATACTGACATAAGTCCTGCACCTATAAGGGCAAGAGGGAATCCATCAAATGACTTAGGGATATCGTTGTAAGCAATTCTTTCACGGATACCGGCAAAAAGTATGATTGCAAAAGCGAAACCGCCGGCACCACCGATACCGTTTACAATGGCTTCAATAAAGTTGTAGCCATTCTGCATGTTTGTAACAGCACATCCTAAAACTGCACAGTTTGTTGTTATAAGAGGAAGGTAAACACCAAGTGCCTGATAAAGGGAAGGTGAGCTCTTCTTAATAAACATCTCGATAAACTGAACGAGAGCAGCAATAACAAGGATGAACGCAATATTATAAAGATATTCCAGTCCAAGTGGAACAAGAATAAGGTTGTAAATAAGCCATGTAGCTGCACAGGCAAGAACTATAACGAAAATAACCGCAATACCCATGCCGGCTGCTGTCTCAACCTTTTTGGAAACGCCAAGGAAAGGACAGATGCCTAAGAACTGTGAGAATATGTAGTTATTTACAAATATTCCTGCTAATAACAATAATATTAATCGCATTTTTTCCCCTCCTATTATTCTTCTTCCTCAACCGGTTTTCTGCTGGCTACACAGTGTTTAAATATAGCCATGAAGATACCAAGTGTGAAGAACGCGCCAGGAGCCATTATCATAAGAAGTGTCTTAGGGAATGCTTCCGGCATAATTGTCATTCCGAGTATTGTGCCTGAACCAAGAAGTTCACGAACAGCACCCATAATGGCAAGAACCATTGTAAATCCAAGACCGTTGCCTAAACCATCGAAGAATGACGGTATAATGCCGTTTTTAGAAGCAAAGCCTTCAGCTCTGGCAAGGATTATACAGTTAACAACTATAAGAGGTATGAAAAGACCAAGGGCATCATTAATTGCAGGTAAGTAAGCCTGTAAGAGAAGCTGTACTATTGTAACGAATGACGCAATAACTACGATAAAGCAAGGTATACGAACGGTGTCTGGTATAAACTTACGAAGAAGTGAAATAACAACGTTTGAACCTAAAAGAACGGCTGTTGTTGAAAGACCCATTCCTAAACCATTTATAATACTTGTTGATGTTGCAAGAGTGGCGCACATACCGACAACCTGAATAAGAACAGGGTTATCGAATAAAATACCATCTCTTAAAACCTTAAGGTTTTTACTCATTACTGTGCACCTCCGTTTTCTGCTACCCAAGTAATAGCGTCGTTAACGCCTACTGTGACAGCTCTTGATGTGATAGTGGCACTTGTGATTGATTTAACCTGACCACCGTCTTTATCAACGGCAAGAGTACCGCTCATGCCTGTGTACTGCTCATAAAAGTCAGGGCTTGTAGCAAGGGCACCAAGACCCGGTGTATCTGAGTGAGAAAGTATTCTAACGCCTGTAACAACGCCTTCAGTATCAACGCCGACCATCATCTGCATGCCGCCGCCGAAACTGCTTGTTGTACAGCTTACAACATAGCCCATTACATTGCCGCTGGAATCTTTACCAACTGTAACGCCTGTTACTGTGCCTGATAAAGGAGCGTCTGCTATTTCCTCGAACTGTGCATCAGGAAGAACAGCCGCCATAGCCTCGTCCTGTGTTTTCTTAGCCTGAGCGGCTATAGGTGCCTTTGTAACTTCTGAACATATACCAAGGCAAAGGGCACATACAAAACATATTACAAACAATCTAATTGCAGGTGTTGTTATCTGTTTCATGCTTTCTTCGCCTCCTTTGTTTTTGGAAGTGCTCCAAATATCTTGCCTACTGTAAATCTGTCAATAAGAGGAACAGCAAGGTTAGAGATAAGTATTGAGTATGAAACGCCTTCCGGATAACCGCCATATACTCTGATAAGGTATGTAATAAGACCGCAAAGACAAGCGAATATTACTTGACCTTTAGCTGTCATAGGAGATGTGGTATAGTCTGTAGCCATGAATATTGCACCAAGGAAAAGACCGCCTGTGAATATTTCATATACAGGCATTCTTGTACCGTATCTGCCAAAAACAGCTGTAAGTATAAATACTACTGCTATGTAAATAACTGGAATTCTCCAAGAAATTACTTTTCTGAATAAAAGATAAATAAAACCGATTACAAGAGCTATAGCGCATGTTTCACCTATACATCCACCAATGCCTGAGCCTGTTACTACCTGTGTAAGTGTAGGAAGGCCAAGGTCTGAAACAGCAGCACCATCTTTTAATGTTTTAAGAAGTGCTAAAGGTGTAGCTGTTGTAACGCCGTCTACTGTCCATGTTGTCATGGCTGTAGGATATGACGCTAAAAGGAATGCTCTGGCAATAAGAGCTGGGTTAACAAAGTTCTGACCGATGCCGCCGAAGAGCTGTTTTGCTATTAATATAGCAAATGCACTGCCGACAATAGGCATCCACCAGCTTGCACCAACTGGTAAGTTAAGTGCAAGAAGAAGACCTGTAACTACGGCACTCAAATCGTCTATTGTAACGGTTTTCTTCATTATTTTCTGATAAAGGTATTCAAAGAAAACGCTTGATACTATTGAAATAGCGATAAGAAGGAGCGCCTTAATACCGAAAAATACAATACCCATCACTGTAGCAGGAACAAGAGCTATTATTACATCACGCATAATGCTCTGTACTGATTCACTGGAACGGACGTGAGGGGTTGACGATACTACTATATTATCCATTATTTTTTCTCCCCCTTAATTACTTCTTAGCTTCTGCGGCTTTCTTTTCAGCTTCAGCTTTGGCTCTTGCTGCCGCTGCTTTCTTGCCGGCTTCTATTTTCTTTGTTGCTCTTATGGACTGAGCAAGCTGTCTCTTAGCTGGACATTCGTATGAGCAGCTGCCGCATTCGATACAGTCAAGACCATGGTTAGCCACAAAAGCTTCACCGTCGCCCCTAATTGCAAACTGGTTAAGCATAAATGGCTGAAGACCCATTGGACAGTGCTCAACACATTTAGCACAACGGATACAGTTTCTCTCAGGCGGTATATATGCCTCAGCCGGTGTAAGGCAGAGAAGGGCTGATGATGTTTTTGTTGTTGCAACATCAAGAGTATACATAGTAGGTCCCATCATAGGGCCGCCGGCTATCATTTTAGCTGGCTCTACTTTAAAGCCGCCTATCTGCTCCATAAGGTCTTTAAATGTCATACCTACACGAATCTGGTAGTTGCCAGGGTTTGCCGGAGCGCCGCCTGTTACTGTAACTACTCTTCTCATTATAGGTCTGCCTTCTGCTACGGCGTTATAAATGCTGATAATAGTGTCTACGTTATCTACTATACAGCCTACAGAAGCAGGAAGAGCACCTGATGGAACTTCTCTTTTTGTAATAGCATAAATAAGGTGTTTTTCTGAGCCCTGAGGGAACTTCTTCTGAAGTGCAGCTACCTCAATATTAGGTATGTCTTTTACCATGTCGCTGAGAAGCTTAATAGCCTCAGGTTTGTTATCCTCAATGCCTATAATGCCTTTTGCGTTAGGATGAAGCTTAAGTACAATCTGAAGGCCTTTTATAAGTCTTTCAGGCTGCTCAAGCATAAGACGGTAGTCACATGTAAGGTAAGGCTCACACTCTGCACCGTTTACAAGAACATAATCAATTTTTGTTCCTGGAGGCGGAGCTAATTTTACATGTGTAGGGAATCCGGCACCGCCGAGACCTACTACACCGCCATTTTTAATTGCGGCGATTATTTCCTCATTTGTCATCTGAGTATAATCTCCGCCCTTCATGCCCTCGTACTCTGTCATTTTGCCGTCGTTTTTAATAACTACAGCAAGGCTTTTAGCGCCGCCAGGAGTAAGTACAGGTCTGATATCAGTAACTTCGCCGGATATACTTGAGAAAATAGGTGAGCAGATGAAGGCTTTTGCTTCGCCGATTTTCTGACCTACCTTTACATAGTCTCCTTTCTGGACGCATGGCTCACATGGGGCACCGATGTGCTGTGACATTGGGAAAAACAATTCGGAATTTTCCTTTGGGAGTATAACCTTAATGGCTTTGTCCTGTGTAAGAGCTTTGCCATCTGGCGGATGTACTCCACGTTTGAACGTTAAAGTTTGCATATTATCCCCCTCTGTTCTTGTGATTTTTACACATTAAAAGTGTAAAGAATATAAGGTTAAAAAGATTATAACTGCATAAGCTGCAATATGGAAAGGTACGTCCAACCAAACCAAGCCCAGCTTATAATCAACATTTCTATTTTAATACAAAAACCAATATCCAACAACATATTTTTGTATTTTTTTAAAAATTTTTGCTTATTAATTTATATGCATAAAATAGGCCTTTGTATTATTCAATTAGAGTTTACTATTTTTTTCTCATAATGTAAACGGAAATTTATGTAGTTGAAAAACAGTTTCACTTATGATAAAAATCATAAAAATTACTGTATGTCATGTTTTGAATAACAAAGTTTTATTTTGCACAATTTTGGGTTTTAATCAGTTGGCGGCTCGGGTTATAGGTAGTATAATAAAATATATCCACGGGGGGTGAATGCTGTGAATCTTGTGCTTAATACAACTCAAAAACTGCTTATGAGCCAGAAAATGCTCCAGTCCACAACAATACTTCAGATGAGCACAACTGAGCTTATGGACTATGTAAATACACTTACTGAGGAAAACCCTGTACTTGAGGTTAAAAATAAATATGATTATGAACAGATGCCTGCTGATATTATAAAAAGGAAGATAGAATACCTTGATTCTTCCGATGAACAGAACAGAATGTATTATTCTGAGGAAAAAGACGACGAGGACGAAAACGATATGTGGAAATTCCGCCAGAGCACTGAAGAAAGCCTTACGGAATTCATTATAAGCCAGATAAACGTACTTAAAATACCTAAAAAAGAAATGGCCGTGTGTGATTTTATAGCCGGATGCCTTGATGAGTCGGGGTATTTAAGGCAGAACGATGAACAGATAGCCAAAAGCCTTAATATAACCGAAGATGAGGCACAAAAGGCAGTTAAAATTGTTCAGAGCCTTGAGCCTGCCGGAGTATGTGCCAGAAATTTATCGGAATGCTTAATGCTTCAAATTAAAAGACTGGGCATAGAAAACGATGTTTTAAACCGTATTGTTGAAAACCATCTTGCTTTAGTTGGCAAAAACCAGCTTCAGCTTATAGCTAAAAAAATAAAAGCTCCTCTTGAGGAGGTAAGTGCCGCAGTAGGCATAATAAAGACCCTTAACCCAAAGCCCGGCAGTGGTTTTGTATCCGAAGGCAGTGTGGAGTATATAGTGCCGGATGCCGTTGTTACAGGCAAAAACGGGGAGTATACCATAACACTTAACGACTCTTTTTCTGCATCAGTTAATATAAGCGGTTTTTATAAAGACATAATTAAGGGTGAAGGAGAAGGTGAGGCAAAAGATTTTGTCTATTCCAAAATACGTCAGGCCCAGTGGGTTGTAAAATGTATTTCACGAAGAAAGGAAACACTTTACAATATCATAAGTGCTATTGTAAGCAAACAGACGGAATTTTTCGATAAAGGCGAAGGCTACATAAAGCCCCTTACTTTAAACGACATAGCAAATGATGCCGGAATACATGAATCAACTGTAAGCCGTACTGCAAGAGGAAAATACATACAGTGCAGGCATGGGGTTTATCCCCTTAACTACTTTTTCAGGCAGGCAGTATCCGAGACTTTCGGCCAAGGTGTTACACAGGAAAAAATACAGGCAATGATTAAAAACCTCATAGACAACGAAGATAAATCAGCACCTTTAAGCGACAGAAAAATAGCAGATGAGCTTTTATCTATGGGTGTTGATATATCCAGAAGAACAGTTGCCAAATACAGGGGTATAATGGGCATAAACGGCATAAGCGGCAGGAAATGCTGAGTATAAAGTTTGAAAAGTAAATATTAAAATAAAAACGGGTTTCGGCACTATTATGATTTAGACCGGGCCTGTTTTTTTGTGCTGTATTTTAATTGACTAATCTCAGGTATCAGGAAGAAGTTAGCGGCATAAATTTAAAGGAAGGAATAAAAAAAGGCGTGGTTTAGTTGGCCAGAAGCATAAGAAAAACTTTTGCCGATGCATTTGAGCTTCCGGCAGAGGCTGTAAGTGCTCTGCCGGTTATTACTTTAACCGGGCAGGTAGACATGATAATAGAAAACTACGGCGGTGTTGTGGAATATTCAACAGAAAAAATAACACTTAGTACTGCCTGCGGTGTATTAAAAATTGAAGGCAGCAAACTGGACATAAAATATATGAATTCCCAGTGTGTAACGGTTACAGGCGTTATAAACGCTTTTTCATTTGTTGAATAAAAACGCCTTTAATTAAGGAGGCTTTTGAAATATGTTCTCACCTGTATGGAATTATTTGAAAGGATATGTTATTATAAAGGCATCGGGCCTATCCGCCGGAAAGTTTATAAATATGACATCATATTACGGCATAAACTTGTGGGATATAAAAAACGACGGTAAGGCGTATTATATAAAAGCCGACATAAAAGATGCCGACGAGCTGAAGGAAATTTCAAGAAAAAGCGGCTGCCGCACCGAAGTAATAAAGTATAAAGGCCTTCCGGTTTTAGTTAGAAAAATAAAAAAAAGGAAGGCTTACGCTTTAGGTGCATTTATATTTGCAGTGCTGCTTTATTTTTTATCCGGTTTTGTATGGACTGTTAATGTAGAGGGCAATTACAGAGTGCCTACTGAAGAAATAAAAGAGTTTTGTCAGCAAAACGGCATTTACCCGGGAGCCTTAAAAAAAGACATTGAACAGACAAAGGCGGCGGAACTGATTATTGCCAATTTTAAGGATATAAGCTGGGCTTCCGTAAGTGTTAAAGGAACAGAGGCTTTAATTTCCGTTGCCGAAACAATACCACAAACCGAAATTATTGATAACTCATACTCTTGTGATATAATATCCGATATGGACGGTATAATAGAAAACATAACCGTTATAAGCGGAACACCTCTTGTTCGGGCCGGGGATGTGGTTAAAAAAGGCGATGTGCTTGTTTCCGGCCGGCTTGAGATAAAAGACGGCGACGAGGTTAAAGGTGAAAAGTACGTTAAAGCCGAAGCCTACATACGTGCCCAAACGGTGCATAAGCTTATTTTAAAGGTTAATTTAAACCAAAAAAGCAAACAATATACAGGCAGAAGCACCAAAAGATTAGAAATAGAGTTTTTAGGCCAAAAAAAGGAGCTTGGCTTTGATGCCGGGTATAATAATTACGACAAAGAGCTTTTCAGCGACCTTAGTTTAAAAATAGGAGATTATAAAGTGCCTTTTTCGGTAAAGGTATATAACATTAATGAATATGAAACCGTTTTGGAGCACATTACAGAGGATGAGGCCGCAGAAAAAGCCAGAGATTATCTTGAGGCTAAGGAAGAAGAGCTTTTCGGCATTGAATCCTATGTAACAGATGAAAAAATAAGTACTGATGTAGATAACGACAGTTTTATTTATACTGCATTTATTACAGTTTCTCAGAAAATAGGGGTTGAAAATCCCGTTGCATATAATAATGATACTTTACGAGGTGAAAATAATTAGTGGAAAACGAAGCAGTATTTTCTGTTGAAAACAGTGAAATTTCGGCTGTTTTCGGACAGTTCGACAAAAATGTAAAAAAGATAGAAAAAGAATTTGATGTAAAGATAGTAAACAGAGGCGATTATATAAAAATTAACGGCCAAGACGTAACAGGAGCCGCCAAAACAATAGAGTGCCTTATAAATTCTGTAAAAAACAACATAGAAATTACAGAGCAGTCTTTAAACTACACAATAGATTCCATTAAAGAGCACAAGGAAGAAAATGCCCAAGGCATAGGCAGTGATATAATCTGCCTTACAGTAAACGGCCGACCGGTACGTGCCAAAACAATGGGCCAGAAGAAATATGCCGATTCAATCAGAAAAAACACAGTTGTTTTCGGCATAGGCCCGGCAGGCACAGGAAAGACATATCTTGCTATGGCTCTTGCCATAAATGCATTTAAAAATAACGAGGTAAACCGTATTATACTTACAAGACCGGCTATAGAGGCAGGGGAGAAACTGGGCTTTCTTCCTGGTGATTTACAGCAGAAAGTAGACCCATATTTAAGACCTCTTTACGATGCTCTTTACGAAATTATGGGTGCCGACAACTTTATTAAAAACATGGAAAAGGGTCTTATAGAAGTAGCGCCTTTGGCTTATATGAGAGGCCGTACACTGGATAATGCCTTTATTGTTTTGGATGAAGCCCAGAATACCACACCGGAACAGATGAAGATGTTCCTTACAAGAATAGGCTACGGCTCAAAAGCCGTTATTACTGGTGATATAACTCAGATAGACCTTTCAGAAGGCAAAAAAAGCGGTTTAAGCGAAGCGGCAGACATATTAAAAGGCATAGAAGGCATAGACATTATTACTCTTACAAACAAAGACGTTGTAAGGCATCCTTTGGTGCAGAAAATAATACTTGCCTATGAAAAACATGATTCGGCTGTTAATAAAAAACGTGAGGAAAAAGCGGCCCGTCAGCATGGCTTTATGGGAAAGCGAAAGTGATAAAATATGAGAAAAATATTTAAGCCTTTAGTTTATTTTACAGGCAAAAAGTTTAATGCGGCCCTATATGTACTGGCTTTTGTGTTTACTGTAATGATTATTTTTTCCGGTGCCTTTGCACCTAAATCGGAAAAAATAAATATAGGCGATATTTCGCCTAAAAGGTATGTGGCAACAAGAAGCGTTGAAAACACAGTTGAAACCCAAAAGCTTATTAAGGCAGCTAAAGACAGTGTAGGAAATCTTTATAAGCATGACCCTGATGTGGCGGTAAATGCCGAAAAGCAGATAGACGACATGTTTACTGCAATAGATGAGGGCATAGCCCAGATGAAGGAAAATGCACAGAAAGAAGCGGCTTGGAAAAATGCCATAAGCAAAGTAGGTGCTGAGGACGGGGACTATGAAAGTGCACAGCCGCAGTATGACTATGACTTAAACATAACCCTTGGTGTTCCGGTTTATTTTACATCCAGTCAGTATCAGGCCTACGATAATCTTTCGGATAATGATAAGGCGCTGTTTATTGAAGATATAAAGTACGGTGTAAACTATGCCTTTGAACTGGGAATAACCGACGACACACGTCAAAGCACTATTGACAAAGTTGAAAATATATTAAACGAAACACAGTGGAACGATACTTTAAAGGCTATGGCTTATACAATATCCGATGCTGTTATTGTGCCTAACCTTATATTAGATGAAGATGCCATTGAGGCGGCAAAAGAGCAGAAGGCTTCTGAAGTTGAACCTGTTATGGTGCTTAAAGACCAGAAAATAGTTGACAGCGGAGAAGTTATAACGGCTGAGGCATATGCTATACTTACTTCTTTAAACCTTATAAATACCGGTTCAAACGGAAATATTATACACATGGCAGGCAGTATTATAATTGCATTTCTTTGTTTTGCAGCTGCCGGTATTTATCTTTATACGCTGCAAAAAAGAGCCATGGGCCAAAACAACTCAGTTGTGCTTTTGTTTTTTATATATGTTCTTTCTATAGTAATACTTTTTGTAACAGAAAAGTTTGAAAACTATGCTTTAGTGCCTCTGAGTGTTTTTGCTATGCTTACATCAATACTTATTAAGCCTAAAATAGCCATAGCTCTTAATGCTTTTGTATGTATTATAGGCACATTTGTATTTAACGGAGATGTGTATTTTCTTATATACTTTTTAATAACAGGCAGTTTTGCATCGGTTTTGGTGCAGTATACACAAAAACGAACAATGGTTTTACTGGTATCTATTGCCATAGGCGCCATAAACATGGCTACATATTTCGGTATAGAGATTTTCTCGTCGGGATATTCGCCTAAGGTATTGACTGAAAGTCTGTATGCCTGTGTTACAGGTATAGTATCCCTTGTTATGGTAATAGGCAGTCTTCCGCTTTGGGAGGGTGTTTTTGGTATGAACACCAAGTTTACACTGGCAGAACTGGCTAACCCTAACAATGAGCTTATGAGAAGGCTTATAATAGAAACACCGGGGACATACCACCACAGCCTTGTTGTGGCTAATTTAGCCGAAACGGCGGCTTATGAGATTTATGCCAACGAAACTTTGGCTAAAGTTGGGGCTCTTTTTCACGATATAGGAAAGCTTAAAAATCCGCAGTATTTCAGTGAAAATCAGTTTGCCGTTAATATCCACGATAAGCTTGACCCATATATAAGCGCCGAAATAATTATAAACCATGTTAAAGACGGTTTGGAACTGTCAGAGCATGCCGGAGTGCCTAAAGTGGTTAAGGACATAATTCAGCAGCACCACGGCACAACACTTGTTAAATATTTTTATGTAAAATGTGTTAAGGAAAAAGAAAGTGCCGGGGAAATAGTACACGAGAGGGATTTCAGGTATCCGGGGCCTATACCGCAGAGCAAAGAAGCCGCTGTTGTTATGCTGGCTGATACTGTAGAAGCCGCTGTAAGAAGCTATATTTCTTCCGGAAACGACCCGGCAGGAATAGAGGAGCTTGTTAATAAGCTTTTTAAGGACAAGTTGGATGACAGACAGCTTAACGACTGCCGTCTTGACCTTAAAGAGATTGAAATAATTAAAAAATCATTTATGAAAATGTTTAACGGTATGTATCACCACAGAATAGCCTATCCTAAAGATGAAGAGATAAAAGCGGCAAGGGAAAAAGAGGCTGTACTTGAAAAGGAAGAAGAATCAAAGGGGGAAAAGTCCGATGACAGTACTCATTGATAACAGAACGGATTTTGAAATTACACCTGAAACAGAGAAACTTTTTAACGACGTTATAGCAGAAAGTTTAAGATATGAGGAGTTTGACCCTCAGTGTGAAATAAGCCTTTCTATTGTAAATAACGATGAGATAAAGGAAATAAACAAACAGTACAGAAATATAGATGCTCCGACGGATGTTTTAAGCTTTCCTCTTCTTACATTTGAAGAAGGAGAACAGGCCGACGTAAACGAAAAAGACGAAATTATGCTTGGGGATATTATAATTTCAATAGAAAAAGCCGTTTCACAGGCTGAAGAATACGGCCACGGCTTAAAGAGGGAACTGGCTTTTTTAACGGCTCACAGCATGCTCCATCTTATGGGTTACGACCACATGGAAGATGACGAGAGAGAGGAAATGTTTGAAAAGCAGGAAGCCATATTAAACAACTTAGGCATAACACGGTAAAAAGAAGGTGAAAAGCCATGGATAATGCCAATCTTATTAAACTGGCACAAAAAGCCGCCCAAAATGCTTATGCACCGTATTCTAATTTTAAAGTTGGTGCTGCTCTTTTGTGTAAAAGCGGCAATGTGTATACCGGCTGTAATGTGGAAAACAGCTCTTATGGTGCTTCAAACTGTGCCGAAAGAACGGCAGTATTTAAAGCTGTTTCGGAAGGCGAAAGGGATTTTGTAAAAATAGCCATAGTTTCAGAAAAAGGCGGCTTAACTTTCCCTTGCGGTATTTGCCGGCAGGTTTTAAGCGAGTTTATGCCCAATGGCAGTATTGTGCTTTTTTCAGAGGAAAAGGGTATAAAGGAGTTTGCATTAAATGAGCTTTTGCCTTATGCCTTTAAGCTGTAATTGGTTGTTGATTGACAGGTGATATTATTGGATTTAAACTGGGAAGAACTTGAGGGCATGTGCCTTAACTGCCACAAATGCCCATTAAGCCAAACAAGGCACAATGTGGTAATAGGCAAAGGCTCTAAAAAAGCTGACATAATGTTTATAGGTGAAGGCCCGGGAGAGCAGGAGGATTTGCAGGGAGTGCCTTTTGTAGGTGCTGCCGGGCAGCTTTTGGATAAAATGCTTTTGGCCGCCGGTCTTGATGAAAATGATTACTATATTACAAATATAGTAAAATGCAGACCACCTTATAACAGGGACCCGTTAGAAGATGAGCAGAAGGCCTGCATAAACTATTTAAGGCGTCAGTTTTTGCTTGTACGGCCTAAAATTATAGTTTGTTTAGGCAGAATAGCGGCAAAGGCCGTTATTAATCCGGATTTTAAAATTACCAAAGAACGTGGTATATGGATTGAAAGAAAAAATACATACATGATAGCTACATTCCACCCTTCGGCGGTTTTAAGGGATATGACTAAGAAAAAACCGGCTTGGGAGGATATGAAAGAAATACGTAGAAAGCTTTTGGAATTACGAAAGGAGCAGCAGATTGAAGGATAAATTTTACTCGGGTTTTGTTTCACTTATAGGCCGGCCTAATGTAGGTAAGTCAACACTTATGAATTACTTAATAGGTGAGAAAATAGCCATTATTTCGCCAAAGCCTCAGACAACCCGAAATAAAATAAATGCCATACTTACAAAAGATGATTTTCAGGTAATATTTATTGATACACCGGGAATACACAAGGCTAAATACAAATTAGACGATTACATGGTTAAGGCGGCAGAAACTACATTTGGCGAGGTCGACGCTGTGCTTATGCTTACAGAGCCTTTGGGGAAAATTCTTCCTGAGGACGAAAACATAATAGAGCGTCTTAAAAAAGTTAAAACACCGGTTATACTGGTTATAAACAAAACAGATTGTTTTGATGAAGAAAAAGTCCTTAAAACAACTGAAATTTTCAGTAAAGCTTATAACTTTGCCGATATAGTTCAGGTTTCGGCCGTAAGCGGCAAAAATACAGACGAGCTTATGAAGGTAATTAAAAAATACCTTCCGGAAGGCCCGAAATATTTCCCTGACGACATGGTAACAGACCAGCCGGAAAGACAGATAGTTTCTGAGCTTATAAGGGAAAAGGCATTAAAGCTTTTAAGAGATGAGATACCTCACGGAACGGCTGTGGAAGTAAGCTCCATGAAAAAGCGCCCAGACAGAAACCTTGTTGACATTCAGGCTGTTATATACTGCGAAAGAGAGTCACACAAGGGCATTATAATAGGCAAAGGCGGAGCTATGCTTAAAAAAATAGGCACTCTTTCAAGACAGGACATAACGGCTCTTTTAGGCAGTGAAGTTAATTTACAGCTTTGGGTTAAAGTTAAAAAAGACTGGCGTGACAGTGATTTTCTGCTTAAAAACTTCGGATATGATGCCAAAAACATATAAGAGGTAATATTAATGGCTGAGGAGAAATTCGACGGCGTTGTGCTTCGGGAGACGCCTTTAGGTGAAACGGGCAAACGCCTTGTGGTTTTGGCCAAAGACTTAGGCAAAATAACTGTATCGGCTAAAGGCGCCAAAAGCGCCAAAAGCCACCTTTCGGCACCAAGCCAGCTTTTTTCGTACAGCTCTTTTACGGCATATAAAAACAGAAACTTCTATAATGCCTCACAGGCTGAAATTATAGAGTCGTTTTATGCCTTAAGAAGTGATATGGAAAAGTTTGCTTATGGCTCTTTTATATGTGAGCTCACTGAAAAATCTGTACCGGATGAAATGGAAAATAACAGTGTGCTTCATCTTCTGCTTATAACATTTGCCGTTATGGCTTCAACTTCTTTCAGTCCAAGACTGGCTTCGGTTATATTCCAGATTAAGCTTTTGGGAATACTTGGTCTTATATCTGGCGGCAACAACTGCGCTATTTGCTCCAAAAACATTGAAAATCAGGAGAATTTTTTCAGTGTAAGAGGCGGCGGAATAATATGCAAAGACTGCCTTAAAAATTCCGGCGGTGGATACCCTATTACAAAGGGAGCAAGAAAGGCCATTAGTCATGTTTTAAATAACGAAGGGAAAAATATATTCCGTTTCGGCCTTTCAGACAGTGTACTAAGAGAAGTTGAAACATTTATTGAAATTTATGTCCGTACACATTTATGCAGTGAAATAAAGTCTTTGGAGTTTTTAAAAACATTTAAAATATAAAAATCGTTCTTTGGTATGTATCAAAGAACGATTTTTGTTTGTCTGAATTTATTATATTTCTGTTTTTTCGTTGTTTATTTCATTGTTTATTTTTTCCAATGCTTCGTCTTTATTTAAAGTTTTAAGGAAACGTCCACGGCTGTTTTCTCTGTCAAAATCACATACGCTTTTATATGCACAGTAACTGCAAGGCATTGTTTGGCCTTTAACATAAGGCTCAGGGGCAATATTGCCTTTTAAAATTTCGTTGCCTATGCTTGTGGCTTTATGTCGGCAGTAGTCCATTATAGATAAAAAGTCCTTTTCACTGGCGGTATATGAGCTTTGGGATATACTGCCGTCGGCTTTATATGAAACCGGTATTATATCCGATTTTTTTTCAAAAGAGTTATCCATGGCACGAATGACATTTTCGTCCATAAGCACAAGGCCGGACATTTTAAGCTGTTTTTCAATCAGCTCTTTAATATCCTCAAAAGAGAGTTCATCCACTGTTTTGGCCACCGGGTCCTGAATTTTAAAGTAAAATACACCGCCGGGAAGTGGTGTTTTATCCCGGAATATACCGCTTTTTATTATGGCGTCTATGTATATCATAAGCTGAAGCTGCAGGCCGTAGTATATGTCCTGAAGGCTGAATGATTTTGAGCCGGATTTATAGTCTATAATTTTAACATAGAGTTTGCCGTCGCTTTCCATTATGTCTACACGGTCTATTTTGCCTGTAAGGAACATCCTTCTGCCGTTGCCCAAATCTATTACTATTGGTGCAAGGCCGCCGCTTCCGAAATTAACTTCAAAGGCATAAGGCGAAAAAGAGCCTTTTTTAACATGATTAATTAAAGTGTTTACTGCTCTTGATGATACACGGCTAAAGCGTGACATTAAATATTTCATTGTATAAGACGACATCATAATACCGTTATTAAATGATGAAAGCCCGGTTTTAACGGAGTCTGCTATTATTTTATAGACGTCGTCTTGTGAAACATTGTCCCAGTTAATGCCTTCATTTTGCAGTGTTTTGGAAAAGCTTTCTATAACACTGTGGAAAAGTATGCCAAGGTCCGGGGTATTCAGTTTATATATAGGCCGCTCTGATGCCTTAATTGTATATGACATAAAGTACATATACGGACAGGATGAAAATCTTTCAAGGCGTGAAATACTTGAAAAAAGCGTATTTGAGAAAAATTTCTCCGATGTTTCCTTTGAAAGATACTCACGAGGCCCGGAATTTGTAAGAGCCTTATTTATAATGTTTGTTTTGGACTGCCAAAGGGGTATTTGGCTTAAGGCGTTATAAATTTCTTTATACTCTTTTCTGCCTTTTTGAAGCTCTCTGCCCATTGAATGCATAATGCTGTATGGGCTCTTTAGGGCAAGAGCACGGGAAGAACTATCTTGGGAAGATGAAACTTCAATATCCGGCAGTGCCTTTTTAATTCGCTCTATAACACTTGAAGGTGCAATGCTTTTGCCTGAGGAATCTGTTTTTATATAGCTTATGTAAAGCTCATCTTTAGGCCGGGTAAGGGCAAAGTATGCACTGTATTGCTGTAAAAATGCCGCTTCTTTTGAGTCGGAAGCAATTTTTAAACCTTTTGAGAGCATAAAGCTTCTTTCGTTATCAGAAAAAACGCTTTGTTTAGCTGTGTTTTTAGGAAAAACGCCTTCGTTGGCATTTATTATAAACAAAGCCTTAATTTCCGGAAGTCTTGTTCTTTCTGTATCGCCTATTATAACGCTGTCGGTTTCAGGCGGTATAATGCCTACTTTTTTTACTTCGGCGGCACTTTGAAACATTTCTTTGTACTGTGCTAAAGAGCATTTTTCATCTCCGGCTATGGAGCACATGGAATCCAGTATGGCACTTAAGGCATTAAAGCTTTGATGTGTTTCGTATGATTTAGTAAAATCACCGTTTTTTTCAAACTCATCGGATGAATTTTGCAGTTTTTCTATTGCACCTGTCATCTCAAGAAAGTTATAAAGAGCTGTGCTTATGGATTTAACTGTGCTTTCGCCTTTTTCAAAGCTTGATGAAAAAATATCTATTAAATCAAGAAATCTTTGTCGCAGTAAGTTTATATTGTCGTTAAAATCGCTTTGGGTGCTGTGTACATCGCTGTACTGCCACTGGCTGTGCCATTTATAGCCTTTAATGCCATGGCAGAGCACATAGTTTTCAAGTGTTTCAATTTCGTCGCTAGTAAACGGCAGAAGGCCTGTTTTAAGCAGTGAAAATACACTTTCATAACTCATAGACATTAAAACACAGTCAAAAAGAGCGCTTATAAGGCGTATTAAAGGGAATATGGTTATATCACGCTTAATATCTGCAAAAAACGGTATATTGTTTTGATAAAACACGTTTTTAAGCATACTTACGGAGTTTTCCATATCTCCGGTAATTACGGCTATATCGCTAAAACGCAGTTTTTTGTCTTTAACAAGGGATATTATGCGGCAGGCAACATTTTCGGCTTCGTCAAATCTGTCCTGAGCTTCATAAATATATATTCCCTCGGAGTTTTTAAACTGTGCCGGTGTATATGTAAGCAGGCTTTTTTCAATATGAGCTAAAGCAGGGTTTGTGAAACGGTAAATTTTATCAATATATGTAACTTCTGCCTTAATATTATGATTTTGTGCTGATTGAAGTATTTTATTAAATGCTTCTTTAGGCTCATAAAAAACGGAGCTGGGGCTTAAGGAGCTGTTATTTAAAGCCGCTTTGCCTATAGTAAGTGTAACTGTAACGTTTTGGCAAAGCACAAGAAGCTTTTCTATAATTTTTAATTCCTGTGGTGTAAAGCTTGAAAAGCCGTCTATCCATACAAAGGCATCTTTTACAAAATTACTGGAATCTATTTTTTCATAAAGCATATCAAGGGCTGTATCGGAAGATATATAGCCGCTTTTTATATAGTCGGAAAATTTTGAATAAATTATATGCAAGTCTTTAAGCTTGCTTTTAAGGGCTTCTTCATCGGAATTTATTATCATTTCCTCAATATCTTTTTGTGTTACACCGTATTTAAAAAATTCCGTTATAACATCACAGAGCTGTTCAATAAAGCCCGGCTTTGAACAGCAGTTTTTAAAATAGAGGAAGTCGTTTTTATTTTCGGCTACTATTTTTTTAATAACAAGGGCTTTGCCTATATCGTCAAGAGGCGTTTGGCAAAGGCCGCCGGAACGGGAAAATATGTTATAGCAAAGCCGGTTAAAGCTTAAAACCTGAGCTTTCATAACAGAGCCGTTTTTGGAATAGGATATTAAATCCCTTTCTGCCTGAAGTGTATACTGTTCAGGCACAATATAATAAATTGGTGTTTGAGAGCAGTTATTTTCAGCATCTATTATGCTTTTAAGGCACAAAGATGTTTTGCCGCTGCCGGCTCTGCCGGTTATAAATTTTAAACCCATAAGAGCACCTCCATTACTGATATTAATAATATAAAAAATAATTGTTTATTGCAATATAACATGCATAAAACCGTTAATTGGAAATAAATATAGCTATATAAAGTGTTTTGGAGGACTTATATGAGCGCTAACAGATTTATGGTACTTAAGTTTAAGGATATAGTCAAAACTGCCGTGTTTGCCGTGCTGGGAGTACTTATTATTTTTTTAGCCGTTTATTTTGTCTTTTCATCGCAGGAAAGCAAAAAACAGGTTTATAACCCAGGTACATATACATCGGACATAGTTCTGGATAACGGCACAATGACAGTTGAGGTTAAAGTGTCCAAGACTAAAATAAAGTCAGTTCAGCTTACAAACTGTTCTGAGGATATACCGGTTTTTTATCCGCTTTTTGAAAGTGCAGCAAAAGATGTGGAAAAACATTTGAAAAACGAGCAGGAATTAAGTTATGTGCCTGAGGGCGATACTGAGGTTACAAGCCAGCTGATACTTCAGGCTGTTGAAAGAAGCCTACAGCAGGCAAGAATATAAACTATGCCAAAAACGGTGCCCGGTACTTTTCATTGACATAAAAGATAAAAACAGTTAAAATTAAAAAACGGGCACCTTTAGCTCAGGGGATAGAGCGTTCGGCTCCGGACCGAAAGGCCGCAGGTTCGATTCCTGTAAGGTGCGGTTATAAAAAGCTGTGGATTATTTTAACCCACAGCTTTTTGTATTTTTATTTATTATTGTTCATTAAGAGAATCAACTAAAGTATCGGCAAGAACATCAAGCTCAGGAGCTTTATTGCAAAGCATTGAAGAAGCAAGAGAAAGGCGTTCTTCAATAACAGTGCAGTTTTTAAGGTCGCATTCTATGGCTTTTTGCATAAGTCCGCCTACATTGCATGCCCATGAGCCGTTTTCTATAATGGCAAATGTACGTTTTTGCAAGTTAAGGGCTTTCATGTCGGCTATAAAGTTATGCATTACAGGGTATATACCCATATTATATGTTACGGAAGCTAAAACGATATGTGAAAGACGGAAAGCCTCGGACATAAGCTCTGACACATGTGTTGTTGAAACATCGTACAAAGCTACATTTGTAACGCCTTTTTTAACAAGCTCTGTTGCCAATGCTTCTGCTGCTGCTTCAGTATTGCCGTACATTGAAGCATAGGCTATCATAATGCCTTTTTCTTCCGGCTCATAAAGGCTCCATTTATTGTATTTATCTATAATATAATCAAAGTTTGAACGCCAAACCGGGCCGTGAAGCGGGCATATATATTTAATTTGGTCTTTAATTGCTGCGGCTTTTTTAAGAAGAGCCTGTACCTGAGGACCATATTTGCCTACTATATTGGCATAATATCTGCGGGCTTCATCAAGGAATTCTTTTTCAAAATCCATTTCGTCGTTAAAAAGTTTGCCGTTAAGGGCACCGAATGTACCGAAAGCATCAGCTGAGTAAAGAACACCGTCTGTTGTGTCAAATGTAACCATAACCTCAGGCCAATGAACCATAGGTGCTGTAAAGAATTTTACGCTGTGTTTGCCGAAGGACATTGTATCGCCTTCCTTAACAGGTATGCACTCATGGCCTTCTGTGCAGAAGCCGAACTGATTAGCTAAAATAAAAGCCTTTTGTGTGCTTACTACCTTTACTTCAGGGTAACGGATAAGCAGTTCCTGAAGGGAAGCGCCATGGTCAGGCTCCATGTGGTTAATAACTATATAATCAAGTTTTCGGCCGTTAAGCAGATGTTCTATATTAGTTATAAGCTGGCGGCATGATGACCAGTCGATAGCATCAAAAAGAACAGTGCTTTCGTCTAAAAGAAGATATGAATTATATGATACTCCCTTTGGTATAGGATGAATGTTCTCAAAAAGTGAAAGACGTCTGTCATTGGCGCCTACCCAATAAATATCATCAGTTATGTTCCTTACACAATACATTGAAATTCTCCTCTCCATACATATCATAATATTTATTTTAATCCATTTGGCTTAACTATATCAACTTAAACTTTCCGTGTCAATGCATAAATAATTTTACGGCATGAAAAAAAACAAATTTTTAATTTTATACATAATTTATATTGCGTTAAAAAAGAATATACAGTATAACATTTAGTAAAAAAACAGCTCAAGAAGGAGAAAAAGATGGAAAAATCATTAGATATATTAAAATTAATGACAGACTATAATGCACCGGATTTAAGAAGAATAAATCATGCATTAAAAGTATACGGAATTGCCCAATATATTGCCGGTGGTGAAAATTTAAATGATTATGAAACACTTATTATAAAAACTGCAGCTCTGCTTCACGACATAGGCATACATGAAGCCGAAAAACGCTTTAATTCTCCGGCAGGTATTTATCAGGAACAATTGGGGCCGGAAGTTGCACTGCCTATTTTGGAAAAAGCTGGGTTTAATAATGAAGATATAGAAAAAATTAATTATATAATAGCTCATCACCATACATACAATATTAAAGATAATAAACTGCTGAGAATTATTATTGAGGCAGATTTAATTGTCAACATAGATGAAGGCGAGTTTGGGCCTAATGCAGATTACAGCCGTATAAAAAATGAAAATTTTGTAACTGAAACGGGAAAAAGCTTATTTGACAGGCTTATACTTAACAAATAACATTAATTTCAGTTTATATAAAAACATCAAACAAGACATACTAAAATCAAAACAGTCAAGGGGGATTTTAGTATGTCTTTATTTATTGTGAAAAAAAGCGGCCCTTTAAGCGGAGAAGTTACATTAAGCGGAGCTAAAAATGCAGTTTTGCCTATACTTTGTGCCTGCCTTTTAACAGATGAGCAGTGTGTTATAAAGGGTGTGCCGCCTTTAAGCGATGTTTTTATACTTTTGGATATTATAAAAAAAACAGGCGCTATAGCCCAGTATAACCAGATAACTCAGGAAGTTACAATAAAAGCCGAAAATACATCAGAGGATATATCGGAAGAAAATGAAGCAGTTAAAATGAGGGCGTCTTTTCTTGTTATGGGCCCGCTTCTTTCACGCAACGGGTTTGTTAAGCTGCCTCTTCCCGGCGGGTGTCCTATAGGCAGCCGGCCAGTTGATTTACATTTAAAGGGGTTTGAAAAATTAGGAGCAAAAATAAAGCAGGAGTTCGGTACGGCAGAGGCAAAAGCCAATAAACTGAAAGGCGGACATATTTATCTGGACTTTCCCAGTGTTGGAGCTACGGAAAATATTATAATGGCGGCGGCACTTTCCGACGGTGTTACTGTAATTGAAAACGCTGCTCTTGAACCGGAAATTATGGATTTAATTAATTTTATGAATAAAATGGGTGCCGGTGTTTTTTGTTTAGGCAACGGCACAATAAAAGTAACAGGTGTTAAAAAACTTCATGGAGCGGAGCATACCGTTATACCGGACAGAATAGAAGCCGGGACTTTTATGGCAGCGGCAGCAATTACAAACGGTGATATTATAATTAAAAATGCAGTATACGGCCATATTAAGCCGGCAGCGGCAAAACTGGAAGAATGCGGCATGTGTGTTGAAAACAGTCAGGACGGTTTAAGGGTGTATTCGGCAGGCAAAAGAAAGGCTTTTAACATAAAGACAATGCCTTTTCCGGGCTTTCCAACAGACATGCAGGCTATATTTATGAGTATTATGACAATAGCAAAAGGCACAAGCATGGTTACTGAAACGGTATTTGAAAACAGATTTTTACAGGCGGCAGAAATGAAGCGTATGGGAGCCGACATTAAAACAGACGGCCGTGTTGCAGTGGTAGAAGGCGTTAAAAAGCTTACAGGCTCAAAAGTTAAGGCACCGGATTTACGGGCAGGGGCAGCATTAATAATAACAGCTTTAGCAGCTGAGGGCACTACTGAAATAGGCGACATTTATCATATAGAACGTGGCTACAGCAATATTGAGCAAAAACTAAGAGCCATTGGTGCAGACATACAAAAAGTTGAGGAAGAAAGCGAAAAGGAGCAGTAAAAAGTCAGGAAAGTTAAAAAGAGTTAGAAAAAATTAGAAAAAGTAATAAAAAAACACTCCGGAATATTCCGGAGTGGCAATAAATACATATATTATTTACCAGAGAATTTAGCTGCTCTCTTTTCGATGAAAGCACCAACACCTTCGTTTTTGTCTGCTGTTGAGAAAAGAAGGCCGTTAAGGTTTCTTTCAAGCTCAAGGCCGTCTGCCATATCAAGGTCTTTGCCTTTGTTAATAGCAACTTTGCAAGCACCTATAGCTAAAGGAGCTTTTGAAAGTATAACTTTCATCATTTCTTTAGCAGCAGGAAGAAGTTCTTCAGGCTCTACTACTTTGTTAACAAGACCGATTCTGTAAGCTTCCTGAGCATCTACGTTTCTTGCTGTGAATATAAGCTCTTTAGCAATGCCGTAGCCTACAAGTCTTGGAAGACGCTGTGTGCCGCCAAAGCATGGCATAAGGCCAAGGTTAACTTCCGGCTGGCCGAATATAGCCTTTGTTGAAGCAATTCTTATATCGCATGCCATAGCTATTTCGTTTCCGCCGCCAAGAGCGTAGCCGTTTACAGCAGCGATAACAGGTTTTTCAAGGTCATCAATAGCCTGGAAAGCGTCCTGAGCAAGTTTGGAAGCTGTTCTTCCACCCATACCGTCAAGAGCAAGGAAACCATTTATGTCAGCACCGGCAACAAAGAATTTCTCACCAGGAGCTGTAACAATAGCGCCTTTTACTGTGTCGTCTTCTGCCATGCATTTAAAAACGCTTTCGATTTCAAGAAGCATTTCTGTGTTTAAAGCATTTGCTTTTGGTCTGTTCATTGTAACTACAGCTATGCCGTCTTCTACTTCGATAATAAGATTCTTAATAGAGTCTTTGAGTTCAAGTAATTTCATTTGATTTGTCCTCCTTTATATATGTACCGTATTGCAACAATACAGTTTAATTATAAAACTCTGTTAATAAAAAATCAATAATACCCGGTGTTATTTTTGAATAAATTGGTTTAAGGGGGTGTTTTTAATTGAATTTAAACAATAAAAAAGCGTTTTTTGTTTTTATGCTGTCAATGGCTGTGTGCTGTGCCGGTGTTTTAAGTTCTGTGGCAGTTAAAAAAAGCACTGCCGTTTATATGCCGCTTAATAACCGTATTATAGTTATTGACGCCGGGCACGGGGGCTGGGAGCCGTGCTTTATAGTACGCAAAAATCATAAAGTCTGTTTTGTTAAATGTTAAATTTTAAATTAAATTAAATGTAAAATTTAACATTTTATTTTTTTGCCTTTAAATAAACCGTTTACTTTTACATACATTTAACATCAGTGCGGTATCGGATTTTACTTTTGATTTTTATAATAATACCTGTAACAAACAAAGGTTATAAATCAGTATGAATTAAAAAGGAGAATTTAATCATGAAAAAATTAATAGCGTTAAGTATGGCAGCATTATGTGTTGCAGCTTCTTTAGCAGGCTGCTCAAGCGGCTCAACAAGCGAGGAAAGTTCAGCAGCTTCTTCATCAGCTACATCAGCTGAAAGTTCAGCAGCAGCTTCAGGCGAAAGCACAGAGGGTATGTCAGGAGCAATATCAGTTGTATCAAGAGAAGACGGTTCTGGCACAAGAGGCGCTTTCATTGAGCTTATGGGTGTTGAGGAAAAAGACGAAAGCGGCAACAAAGTAGATAAAACAGTTGACACAGCAGAAATCACAAACTCAACAGCAGTTATGATGACAACTATAGCAGGTAACCCGGCAGCTATCGGTTACATCTCACTTGGTTCACTTAACGATTCAGTTAAGGCACTTCAGATTGACGGTGTTGAAGCTACAGTAGACAACATCAAAAACGGTACATATAAGGTAGCAAGACCTTTTAACATTGTAACAAAAAGCGATGTAAGCGAAACAGCTCAGGACTTTATCAACTTTATTATGAGTGATGAAGGACAGGCAGTAGTTGAGGAAAACGGCTATGTAAGCCAGGGCTCAACAGGTGCTTTTGCAGGCGGAGAAGTAAGCGGCAAAGTAACAGTAGCAGGTTCATCTTCTGTAACTCCTGTTATGGAAAAACTTGCTGAGGCTTACAAAGCAATTAATCCTAATGTAGAAATCGAAGTTCAGATGTCAGACTCAACAACAGGTGTTACATCAGCTATTGAAGGTATCTGTGACATTGGTATGGCTTCAAGAGAGATTAAAGAAGAAGAAACAGCTCAGGGTGTTACAGGTCAGGTAATAGCTATGGACGGTATTGCAATAATCGTTAACAACGAAAACCCTATCTCAGCTCTTGAGTCTTCACAGGTTAAAGACATATTCACAGGTGCTGTTACAGACTGGTCTGAATTAAACTGATTAAGTAATTCATAAAGTGTGCTTTGGCAAAAAACCTTTCAGGCTTTTAACCGCAAAAGCGGGTATGC
The DNA here is from genome assembly GCA_944384255.1 of uncultured Clostridia bacterium. GTDB lineage: Bacteria > Bacillota > Clostridia > Lachnospirales > Anaerotignaceae > Neoanaerotignum_A. The sequence goes on along the minus strand of CALWSS010000053.1, from coordinate 10,007 downwards.
CAAAAGCACAGCCTTTCCTTAAAATATAAAGCCTGAAGATAAATTCTTATCTGAAGGCTTTATTTATTGAAAAATTGTGTTTAAAAAGATAGAGGTGTTTTTTTGGAACAGCTTAGAAGTAAAAAAGGTTTTATATGTGATATGGATGGTGTTATATACCACGGAAACAAAATACTGCCTGGTGTAACAAAATTTGTAAACTGGCTTTACAGTGAAAACAAGAACTTTGTTTTCCTTACCAACTCCAGCCAGCTTACACCTAAGGAATATCAGCAAAAGCTTGCCAATATGGGTATAGATGTTGACGAAAGCAGGTTTTACACCAGCGGCCTTGCAACAGCGGCTTTTATTAAAAGCCAGAACCCTAATGCAAGTGCTTACGTTATAGGTGCCGGGGGATTGCTTAATGCTCTTTATGACGCCGGCATTACAACTAATGACAGAAATCCGGATTATGTAGTAGTAGGCGAAACTGACAGCTACAACTACAGCAAAATAGTAAAAGCCGTAACCCTTGTTAATAACGGTGCAAAGCTTATAGGAACAAATACAGATACTACCGGGCCTATGGAATTCGGGCTTGTGCCGGCATGCCGAAGCCTTATATCACCTATTGAGATAGCTTCAGGCAAAAAGGCATATTTTGTTGGAAAGCCTAATCCGCTTATTATGCGTACGGCTTTAAGAATGCTTAATGTACACTCGGAAGAAGCCGCTATTGTAGGCGACAGAATGGACAGTGACATAATCGCGGGAATAGAAACGGGTCTTGATACATGCCTTGTACTTACAGGTGTTACATCAAGAGAAATGCTTAAAAATTTCCCTTACGGTCCGAGAGTAATTGCTAATAATGTTGGAGATATAGCTGATGGAAATGAGGTTTGAGTAAATTATGAATGAAGTAAGAGAAAGCTTAATGAAGTTTGTATTTCTTATAGCGGCGTGTGTGTCTATATTATCTACAATACTTATTTGCTTTTTCATGTTTGTAAACGGTGTACCGGCTATTGCCGAGATAGGAGTTTTTAAATTCCTTTTCGGCATGACATGGAAGCCGTCTAATGGTTTTTACGGGATTTTCCCTATGATTATAGGCAGTATATATGTAACGGCAGGAGCTATTATTGTAGGTGTGCCTGTTGGTGTACTTTGTGCCGTATTTATGGCAAGGTTCTGCCCTAAAAAGTTATATTCTGTAATGAAGCCGGCTATAGGTCTTCTTGCAGGTATTCCATCTATAGTTTATGGTTTCTTTGGTTTGGTTGTTATAGTGCCTATTATTCAGGATATATTCGGAACAAACGGAAAAGGTGTTCTTACAGCCTCAATTCTTTTGGGTATTATGATACTGCCTACAATAATAAGTGTTTCGGAAGATGCTGTAAGAAGTGTGCCTGAAAGCTATTACGAAGGCGCTCTTGCTCTTGGTGATACTCACGAGCAGGCTGTTTTCAGAGCTGTTGTACCGGCGGCTAAAAGCGGTATATTAGCCGGTATTATTCTTGGTGTCGGCCGTGCCATAGGCGAAACAATGGCGGTTATTATAGTTGCCGGCAACCAGACAATTATACCTACATCGGTTTTAAGCGGTGTTAGAACAATGACATCTAACATTGTTATGGAAATGGGATATGCCACAGGACTGCACAGAGAAGCCCTTATAGGTACGGGTGTTGTGCTCTTTGTGTTTATACTTATAATAAATCTTTTGTTTTCTGTAATTAAAAAGGAGAGATAAATAAATGGAAGCTGTAGGAAAGCTGCCTGAGGGAAATTTTACTCCACAGGAGATGAGCCTTAATATAGAGGCTATTAACAAAGTAACTTTAAAAGACAGGGCTAACAGCTATAAGAACAGACCTTTTTCATTTTTCCTTTTAGCCCTTGTAAGCCTTGCAGCCCTTATTACAATACTTGTATTTTTACTGCTTATAGGCTACATATTTGTAAAAGGCATACCAAACATTAAGCCTGAGCTTTTTGAATGGGAGTACACAACAGAAAACGTGTCTATGATGCCTTCTATAATAAATACATTCCTTATGACATTTGCAACACTTATAATAGCTGTGCCTATAGGTGTTTTTTCAGCGGTTTATCTTGTGGAATATGCTAAAAAAGGAAGCAAACTGGTTTCTGTTGTACGTATTACAACTGAAACACTTGCCGGTATTCCGTCTATTGTTTACGGTCTTTTCGGTTTTCTTATGTTTGCTTCGGCTTTTAAATGGGGCTATACATTTATAGGCGGTGTTCTTACACTTGCCATAATGGTTCTGCCTACTATTATGAGAACTACAGAAGAAGCACTTAAATCCGTTCCTGACTCATACAGAGAAGGAAGCTTCGGCCTTGGTGCCGGAAAACTGAGAACAGTTTTCAGAATTGTACTGCCTTCGGCTATACCGGGCATATTCTCCGGTGTCGTACTTAGTACAGGACGTATAGTAGGTGAAACGGCAGCCCTTATATTTACTGCCGGTACAAAAGCAGCTGTGCCAAGCAATATTTTTTCATCTACAAGAACACTTGCCGTTCACATGTATTCACTCCTTACAGAGGGATTATACATTGAGCAGGCTTATGCAACGGCAGTTATAATACTTGTTATGGTTATAGTTATAAACGCTGTTTCATCTAAACTGGCAAAAGCCATTGTTAAGAACAGATAAACAGAGGTTAAGAGGTGATAAAATGGATAATACTACTATTAATGCAAACAATGAAAAAGAGAAGTTTAAGGTAGAAAACCTTGATTTATATTACGGTAATTTCAAAGCTCTAAAAGACATAAACATGAGCATAAAGGAAAAAGAGATTACGGCTTTTATAGGGCCTTCAGGCTGCGGAAAGAGTACCCTTTTAAAGTCGTTAAACAGAATGAATGATTTAGTTGAAGGCTGCAAAATAGTCGGCAAGGTTACTCTTGACGGTGAGGACATTTACGGCAAAATGGACGTTAATATTTTAAGAAAAAGAGTCGGCATGGTTTTCCAGAAGCCTAATCCTTTTGCCATGAGTATTTACGACAACATAGCTTACGGCCCAAGAACCCATGGCATACGTTCTAAGGTTAAATTAGACGACATTGTGGAAAAATCATTAAGAGGCGCTGCCATTTGGGACGAGGTTAAAGACAGACTTAAAAAAAGTGCCCTTGGCATGAGCGGCGGTCAGCAGCAGAGGCTTTGTATAGCAAGGGCTTTAGCCGTTGAGCCGGAAGTGCTTTTAATGGATGAGCCTACAAGTGCCCTTGACCCTATTTCTACATCTAAAATTGAAGAACTTGCTATGGAGCTTAAAAAGAATTATACTATTATAATGGTTACACACAATATGCAGCAGGCAGCCAGAATTTCCGATAAAACTGCATTTTTCCTTTTAGGCGAAATGGTTGAAATGGACTCTACAGAAAAAATATTCTCTATGCCTAAAGACAAGAGAACAGAGGACTATATAACAGGGAGGTTTGGCTGATATGAGTATTAGAGCACGTTTTGATGATGAATTAAGCTACCTTAATACGGAGCTTATTAAAATGGGAGCACTTTGTGAAAGGGCTGTTACTTCGGCTCTTGAGGTATTCTTTCAGCACGACAAGAGCAAGGCGCCTATAGCCACTAAGCTTGAAAAGGAAATAGATGCCAAAGAACGTGACATAGAGGATTTATGCATGAAGCTTATACTCCGCCAACAGCCTGTAGCCGGGGATTTAAGACTTATTTCATCTGCTATAAAAATGATTTCTGACATGGAAAGAATTGGAGATCAGGCTCAGGATATAGCAGATATTGCCGTTAATATGGAAGGCACTGATTACGAGAACAAAATACATATTAAGGCTATGTCTGAAACAGCGCTTAAAATGGTGACTAAAAGTGTAGATTCTTTTGTGCAGAAAGATGCCCAGCTTGCTGAAGCGGTTATTAACATGGATGACGATGTAGACGGCGGTTTTGATAAAATAAAAGACGAACTTATTAATGCCGTTAGAGAAGATAAAGAAAGAAGCAAAGATTATATTGACATTTTAATGATTGCCAAATATATTGAGCGTATAGGAGATCATGCCGTAAATATAGCCGAGTGGGTTGAGTATTCGCTTACTGGCACCCACAGAAAGGGAGAAATATGATTTACATTCTGGAAGATGACACAAGCATAAGGGAACTTGTTAATTATACACTTAATAATTCCGGTCTTGAGGCGGAGGGCTTTTCTAAGCCTTCCCTTTTCTGGAAGAAATTAAACGAAACATTGCCGGATTTAGTGCTTTTGGATATTATGCTGCCTGAAGAAGACGGCTTAAGCATACTTAAAAAAATAAGAAGCAAACCGGAAACTGAAAACCTGCCGGTTATTATTATAACTGCCAAGGTTACGGAATATGATAAGGTAGTAGGTCTTGACGGCGGTGCCGATGACTATATTTCAAAGCCTTTTGGCATGATGGAATTAGTAAGCCGAGTTAAGGCTATTTTAAGACGTGCCAAAAAGACCGAAGACAGCGCTGGAGAGTCATACGAGCTGGGGGATTTATACGTTAATCCGGCAAAGCACATAGTAAAAGTTGCTGGTGAAAATGTAACATTAACAATTAAAGAGTTTAATCTTTTATGCCTTATGATTAAAAAACAGGGCTTTGTTTTCAGCCGTGACCAACTGCTTTACGAAATTTGGGGCTATGAATATGACGGCGAGAGCCGTACTGTTGATGTACACATAAGAACACTCAGGCAGAAGCTTGGCAAATGCGGAAGCCTTATTGAAACCGTAAGAGGAGCGGGATACCGTATAGGAGGCGAAGCCGTTTGAAAAGCCGTATATTCAGGGCAACCGTAAGCGTTGCCATTTTTATGGTTATATCATGTATAGCCGTAATAATGGGAGTGCTTTACGCATATTTCGACAAACAGTATACAAATGAGCTCTCTCAGGAAGCGGTGTATATTGCCCGTGGAATTGAGATGGAAGGCATGGACTATCTGGAAGGGCTTAATGCCAAAACCCACAGGATTACATGGATAGACAGCGACGGTACGGTATTATACGACAGTGTGGCAGACCCGGCACAGATGGATAACCACTCAGACCGTGTTGAGTTTAAAGAGGCTATTGAATCATCTGTAGGCAGAAGCATAAGGTATTCCAATACATTGTCGGAAAAAACAATTTATTATGCCTTAAAGCTTAATGACGGCTCTGTTATAAGGGTTGCGGCTACTCAGTATTCAATCTGGATAATACTTCTTGGCATGACACAGCCTATACTTGTTGTGCTTTTTGCGGCTTTTATAATTTCTGCAATTATAACTTATCATGTGTCAAAAAGAATTGTTAAGCCTTTAAACGAAATTGACCTTGAGCATCCGGAAAATGCCGTTTCTTACGATGAAATAACACCGCTTTTAAAACGTATAGCACATCAGAACAGAGAAATTTCCAAAAACATGGGTGAGCTTAAAAGGCAGAGAGAGGAATTCAGTACAATTACGGAAAACATGAGCGAAGGATTTCTTGTTGTGGACAATCTGGCTAAAATACTTTCACATAACCAAAGTGCTTTAAACCTTTTAGGAATTAAAAACAATGTGGAAAACAAAAATGTTCTGGAGCTGAACAGGAGTGAAAGCTTCTGCAAGGCTATAGACCTTGCTTTAAACGGAAAGCACAACGAACAGATGATGAAGCTGGAAGAAAAGACATATCATCTTTTGGCTAACCCGGTTTATCAGGAAAACAAGGTAATAGGTGCAGTTATTATAATACTTGATGTTTCGGAAAAGGAAGAAAGAGAGTCTTTCAGGCGGGAATTTACGGCTAATGTTTCTCATGAGCTTAAAACACCTCTTACAACTATTTCCGGTACAGCGGAGATTATGAAAAACGGCCTTATAAAGCCGGAGGACATACCGCATTTTGCAACTAATATATATAACGAGGCTCAAAGGCTTATTACACTTGTAGGTGACATACTGCGGCTTTCTAAAATGGACGAAAACAATTTCAGCAGTGAAAAGGTAGATGTTGACTTACAGTCTATAGCAAAAAGAGCATCACAGGCAGTTTTGGAAGAAGCCAAAAAGAGAAACATATCCGTTAATTTGTCAACTGAAAGCTGTATAGTAAGCGGAATACCGTCCATATTAGAGGAAATAGCGTTTAACCTTTGCGACAATGCAGTTAAGTACAATGTAGAAGGCGGCAGGGTTGATATTTCACTTACCAAAGAAGGCGACAAAGCAGTCTTTTCCGTATCCGACACAGGAATAGGCATTTCTTATGATGAGCAGGAACGTGTTTTTGAGAGGTTTTACAGAGTGGATAAAAGCCATTCAAAAGAAATAGGCGGCACAGGCCTTGGTCTTTCAATAGTTAAGCATGGAGCGGCTATACATGATGCAAAAATTGATATGCACAGTACATTAGGCAAGGGCACAACCGTTACTATCACGTTTAAATGTGTTGACAAGGGGAAAATTTAACATAACATGACTTAAAACATAAATATAGGGCCATAATAAACGTAAAAGTTTGTTATGGCTCTTTTTATATTTTACATAGATTTAACATTCATTTTACAAAAATATGCTTTATAGTGTATTTTGTTTAAAGTAAAATAAAAATATGTAAAAATATGATATTTAAAAGTGTAAGTTATGTTTAAACGGGGGTTTAATATGGACATTTTTGGAGTAATATCTCTTTTTGGCGGACTTGCCATGTTCCTTTTTGGTATGGACATTATGGGCAAGGGTCTTGAAAGGCAGGCCGGAAACAAATTACAGGTTCTTTTGGAAAAGCTTACCGATAATCCTTTTAAGGGATTCCTTCTGGGCCTTGGTGTAACAGCCGTTATACAGTCGTCATCGGCCACAACGGTTATGGTAGTAGGTTTTGTTAATGCCGGAATTATGGAGCTGAGGCAGGCCGTAGGCATTATAATGGGTGCCAACGTAGGTACAACAGTTACGGCATGGATACTGAGCCTTTCCGGAATAAGCGGTGACAGCTTACTTATGCAGATGCTTAAGCCGACATCATTTACTCCGCTTCTTGCCATTATAGGTATTGTACTTTTTATGAGCTCAAAAAGCGACAAAAAGAAAAACATAGGCACTATACTTTTAGGCTTTGCAGTGCTTATGTTTGGTATGGATCAGATGTCAAATGCTGTTGAGCCGCTTACTAATGTTCCTGAGTTTACAAGATTATTCACACTCTTTACAAATCCTATACTTGGAATTTTAGCCGGTGCCATACTTACGGCTATTATACAGTCGTCATCGGCTTCTGTAGGTATACTTCAGGCCCTTTCTGTTACAGGTGCCATAACTTACGGAAATGCAATACCTATTATTATGGGTCAGAATATCGGTACATGTGTAACTGCCATTTTATCGTCAATAGGTGCTAACAAAGGCGCCAAAAGAGCGGCGGCTGTGCATTTATATTTTAACATCATAGGCGTTATTGTATTTCTTACTTTATTTTATGTTTTAAAAGCTATTATAGGCTTTGATTTTATCACAGAGCCGGTTACTCAAATGGGCATAGCTGTAGTGCACACATTATTTAATGTTATAGCAACAGCCGTTATGCTTCCGTTTTCCAAGTTCCTTGTTAAGCTTGCATGCTTAACTGTTAAAGACAAAAACGAAAAAACACAGGAAAGCATTGTACTGGATGAGAGATTTTTTACAGCGCCTTCAGTTGCCGTAAGCCAGAGCGAATCTATGGCGGTTAAAATGGCTAAAACTGCTCAAATGGCTATTGAGGATGCTATTTCTGTAATTAAAAATTATGATGACCACAAGATAAAAGAAATTGAAGAGTTTGAAACAGAAGTTGACAAGTATGAAGACGTTTTAGGCACTTATCTTGTTAAGCTTTCAAATAAGGATATGTCTGATGATGACAGCAGGAAAATTTCAAGAATACTGCATACAATAGGTGATTTTGAGCGTATAAGCGACCATGCAGTTAATATTAAAAAAGCCGCTCAGGAGATGAACAGCAAGGCAATACATTTTTCAAGTGAAGGAAAAATAGAACTTAATGTACTTGAAGAAGCTGTAAGAAAAATTGTAGATGTTTCAGTTGAGGCTTTTGCCAAAAACGACATTGAGCTTTCAAAGCGTGTTGAGCCTTTGGAACAGGTTGTAAACGACCTTACGAGAATAATTAAAAACAGGCATATTGAAAGGCTTAAAGTGGGTGAATGTACAATAGAGCTGGGATTTGTCCTTTCTGACTTAATAAACAATTACGAGCGTATAGCAGACCACTGTTCTAATGTGGCTCTTGCCATAATAGAAGTTAACAGAGGAAGCTTTGATACCCACGGTTATGTTACAGACATCAGAACAAGTGGTGACGCTGAATTTAAACAGATGTATGATGAATACAAAAAGACTTATGCTTTAAGCTAAAAATTTTATTAATATAATTTAATTAAAAGGCGGAGAAATATTTCATTTTGAGATGTTTTTCCGCTGTTTTTTATTGGTATAAAAAGTTATTGTAATTGATAAAGAGTTACAGACATACAAAGTAATATAACAAAAAATAAGAGGTTTTGTTTTTGGGTAAATTTAAAGCAAACACAATTAATGTTTATGCTTCCAAAACCAAAGAGGAAAGTGTGCAAAAGCTAAATGACATACTTATAAAGCTTATTAAAGAACATGCAGGAGGCGGAGAGCATGGAAAAGAGCAGTAAATTAAAAGCCGCCTTATACTGCCGTATTTCAAGAGATGACGGATTTAATGACGAAAGCGAAAGCATTACAAACCAGAAAATGCTTTTAAAGGAGTACTGTTTTAAAAACAACTGGGAAATTTATGATATATACTGTGATGATGATTATTCCGGCCTTGATATAAACAGGCCACAGTTTAAATGCCTTATTAAAGATGCCAAAGCCAGAAAGTTTGATGTTATTGTCTGCAAAAATCAGTCAAGGTTTTCCCGTGACATGGAGGTTATAGAAAAATACATACATTTCCTTCTGCCTATATGGGGCATAAGGTTTATAGGAGTAGTTGACAATGCCGACACACTGAATAAATACGGAAAAAAAGCCCGGCAGATAAACGGCCTTATTAATGAATGGTATTGTGAGGATATTTCGGAAAACGTAAAGGCCGCTCTTAATATAAAAAAGAGAAACGGACAGTATTTGGGTTTCTGGTGCCCTTACGGCTACAGACTGATGCCGGGTAACAGCAAAAAGCTTGAAGTAGACCCTGAGGCGGCCTTTATTGTTAAAGGCATATTTGACATGTACTGTAAAGGAACATCTGTAAAGGAAATATGCCAAAGCCTTACAAAAGACGGTATAAAAACGCCTTATGAGTACAAAATGAGTATGGGAATAAATTACTTCAATCCGGCGGCAAAAAGCGAAAATTTCGGTATTTGGAGCACAAGTACTGTACGGAAAATACTTAAAGACAAAACATACACCGGCAGTCTTATACAGTGCCGTGAAAAGAAAGTAAGCTATAAAAGCCGAAAAATTATACGAACAAAACCGCAGGAGTGGATAGAGGTTGAAAACTGCCATGAGAGCATTATTGATTTATATACATTTAAAAAAGCAGAGGATATAATGGCTTTAAGGCGGAAAAAGCCGGCAGATAAAAAAGGCGGTATTTTAATTGGAAAGGTTTACTGTATGGAATGCGGCTGTGCTCTTGTAAGGAACAACTGTCATTCGGTTATATATTTAAGGTGTCCTAAAAGGGCCAAAAATGAAGGCTGTACAATGCAATCTGTTAAGTATGACGACATAGAAAAAGCTGTAAAAGATATAATACATGAATTTTTAGATAAAAATATTGATGAAAAGAACTTATATATTAAATACAATAGTTTTACAGACAATAAAGCAAACTGCAATAAAACAGACACAAATATAAGAAACAATGCCGCTCAAAATGCTTTGGCAAAGGCATACATGGATTTTGGTGCCGGAAGGCTTAAAAGTGATGAATTTGAA
>CALWSS010000052.1 GCA_944384255.1 uncultured Clostridia bacterium | reverse complement strand
CGGTTATTTTATCCCCTGTTGTTTTTAAAACAATAGTTTCTGTTTTTATGTCCGGAAAGGCTTTTTTTATCTCTTTTATAACCATTTTCGTTTGTTTAAGGGCAAGGGCACTGCCGCGGGTACCTATGTTAATTGATGTCATTTTTATCACCCATACTGTTTATTATTTCGCTTATTTCGTTGTCACTGCTTAAATTTCGGCTTTTTAAAAGTGTTTCAAATATACGCTTCATTGTTTTGGCACGGAGTTTTTGACTGTTTATTTTTTGCTTAACTCTGTCACGTATTTCACCCATACGGTTATTAATATCACCTAAAAAACATGGCATGAATTTAATTATTTCTTCCTTAATATACTGAGTAATAACAGGGCTTTTTCCGCCGCTGGAAATACCGCATACTATGTCCTGCTGTCTTACTATAGAAGGAAATATAAAAGAGCAGAGGGGAGTATTGTCTACCACATTAACAGGTATTTTTAATTCAAAACAAGATTTGCTTATTTGCTCATTAAGAGAATTGTCGTTTGTGGCGGCAACAACCATAAATGCTTCGTCTATATCTGTAATAACAAATTTTCGTTTTTTAAGCAATAAATTTTCATTGCTTCTTTTAAGGCTTTCAAAGCCGGAAACAAATTCAGGGGAAACAACCGTTACATCTGCACCGAATGAAAGAAGTATTTCGGCTTTCCTGAGGGCTGTTTGTCCACCGCCGGCAATAACAGCTTTTTTGTTTGTTATATCTGTAAAAAAAGGAAAATATGCCATTTTTATTTCCCCCATTCATCAACATATTTTTCAAGCCAGTTTAAAACACATTCTGTTTCGTTTCGGTCTGCCAGCTTTCTAAGTGAATAAATTAAATGATTTACACTTCGTTCTTCAATTAATTTATTTAATTTTGGCAAAAGAGGTATTATCTGCCTGAATGAAAGCTCTTTTAAAATTTCGTCTGTCCATTTTTCAATGTATTCTTCGGCAAAACGGGCTTCTTTAAGCTTTATGTTATTGTTGTTTTCCGAAAGCTTTTTAAAATAGTCTATGTCGTAAAGAGTGCATAAATCCATTTGACTGACTTCCGTATCAATGTCGTTTGGAACTGCCAAGTCTATAAAAAGCCGCTGTTTTTTTACTGTAAGGCTTTTTTTAAGCTCCTCTTTTGTAATTATATAGTGAGGGCTTGATGTGGCGCTTATTATAATGTCTGCATTATTTATTAATTCATAGCGTGACGAAAAGTCCTTAATTTCTATTTGTGGATAAGACGGGAAAAAGTTTTCGGCATTGTGGCTTCGTGATGTGCCTGTAATTTTAACATCTCCGTGTGAAGCAATGTTTTTGGCAGTAATAGAGCCTATTTTGCCTGTAATGCCTATTATCAATACGTTTTTATTATACTTTGGGAAATTAAAGACTTCGTTTGCCGTAAGAGTGCCTATTGAAACAGGTGTTTTTGAAAGACCTGTCAGGGTTTTAATCTCTTTGGCGGCTGTAATGGCCATTTTAAATATGGTGTTAAACTCAAAAGATGTGATGTTTGATTTAAGTGCAGTATAATAGCCTTCCTTAACCTGACGCAGTATTTCGTCTTCACCTAAAACCATGGAGTCTATGCCGCAGGCTACTTTTAAAAGGTGGCTGACTGCCGTTTGAGATGTGTATATATTGAAATATTTTAATGCTTTTTCTATGTCTAAGCCTTTAAAACGGCAAATAAAAAGCTCCATTTGTCGTATGGCGCTTTTTTCTCCGTCAAAATAAATCTCACAGCGGTTGCATGTGCTTATAATAACGCACTGTGAGATAAAAGGCAGAGTGTTTTTAATTTTATTAAAAAATATTTCCTGTTCTTCTTTTGTAAAAGCAAATTTGGCACGTATGTCTATAGTTGCCGATTTAAAGCTTACGCTTATAGTGTTCATAGGGTTATGTCTCCATTTAAAGAAGTAATTATTCAATAATTACTTAGTATAACCCAAGAACTGAGAAATTCCAAGACATGCCTGCCTTAAAACAGGTGAAATTTCGCCTATTTTTTCTTTTGTCATTCTTTTGGATGGTCCGCTTATGCTTATGCCGGCTACAATATGGCCTGTAAAGTCACGTATAGGCATAGCAAGGCAAATCATTCCGTCAACAAATTCCTCGTTATCTACTGCAAAATCCTGCTGACGCACTTTTTCCAAAGCTTCCATAAGCTTATGACGATCGGTTATTGTATTGGAAGCTAATTTTTTAAGTGTTGTGCGTTCCAGATAATTATCAATATCTTTTTCCGGCATATCGCTCATAAAGAGTTTGCCAAGGGCTGTAGAGTATATAGGCTCTCTTTCGCCTACCTGTGTGTTTGTGCGGAGCATTCTTGCCGGCTCCATTTTGCATATAATAATAGCCTCGTAATTATTAAGTATGCCAAGGTTTGTCGTTTCAAAAAACGTGTTGCAGAGTTTTTCTATAGTAGGAACATAGTTTGCTCCGTTAAGTGTATGCTGTTTAGGAACGGCATTTCCTGCATTAAAAAGGCCCCAGCCCAGCCTGTAGGCAGGTGAAACACCGTTTATCTTTTCAACAAAGTCATAGGCCATAAGTGTGTCCAAAAGCCTGTGGACTCCGCTTTTTCCTATATTAAGAGCGGAGCTTATTTCTGTAAGGGATATGCCTTCGCTTGATGGGTTGTTTTTTATGTATTCCAAAATGTCCAGTGCTTTACCTAAAGTTTGTACAGGATATTTAGGCACATGTTTAAAATCACTCATTAAAATTACCTCACTTCCGTTCTGAATAATAGAATGATATAACTATTATATAGATTTATATCAAAATTGTAAAGAAAATCTGTTACGTTTTATTATTAAAATATCATTGACATTAATTAAAATGATAATTATAATGATGTTGTAAGAAAAACAGAAAGGCTTTCTAATATTTAGAACAATTGGCCTTGTAACTTTAGCGCAGCCGTCTGAGGCACGCTTTAATATCAGTCAATTCCGGTATGGCCGGAAATACATAACTGGAGAGGAGTTTTAATATGAACCGAGTTACAGTAAACCGGGAAATGTGCAAGGAATGCGAGTACTGCCTGCATTTCTGTCCAAAAAAGACAATACTTAAAAAGAGCGAAACTGTTAATAAAATGGGATATTATGCTGTTGAAGCCGTTGATATGACTGATTGTATCGCCTGCGCTATCTGCGCTACAGTTTGTCCTGAAGGCGCTATAACAGTAGAAAAGAATGTTTAAGGGGAGGGTTCAAAATGGCAGATAAAGTTTTTATGCAGGGTAACGAAGCCTTCGCTGAAGCGGCTATCCGTTCAGGATGTAAATTTTTCTTTGGTTATCCTATTACACCATCTAGTGAAATTCCAGAATATTATGCTAAAAAAGCTCCTGCAGAGGGACTTACATTTATACAGGCAGAAACAGAGGTTTCAGCTTTTAACATGGTAGCAGGTGTTGCTGCTACAGGTAAAAGAGGTATGACAGCTACAGCTGGTCCTGGCTTCTCACTTGGCTGCGAAGCTATGAGCTATATGTCAGCGGCAAGCCTTCCGGCAGTTATTGTTGACTGTATGCGTCCGGGTCCTGCCGATGGTGAAATCCTTGGTTCACAGGGTGACTACAACCAGCTTACAAAAGGCGGCGGCCATGGTGACTACAACACAATAGTTCTTGCACCTTATTCAGTTCAGGAATATGCTGACTTTGCACCACTTGCTTTTGACCTTGCTGAAAAATACAGAAACCCTGTAGTTATTGCCAGCGACGGTACAATAGCTAAAATGATGGAAAACGTTGTTCTTCCTGAAAGAGTAGAGCCTAAGGGCAGAGCTGACTGGGCTGTAGACGGTATTAACGGCAGAGGACATCACAACGACATTACAACTTGTGGTGACGGTCCAGAGCAGTGGGAGAGATTCAACCTCGACCTTCAGGCTAAGTTTGCTAAAATAAGAGAAAACGAGCAGAGATGGGAAGAAATTGATACAGCTGATGCTGATATTATAATTGTTGCTTTCGGCACAATGGCAAGAGTTTGCCTTGATGCTATTAAGCTCGCAAGAAAAGACGGCTTAAAAGTAGGTATGATAAGACCTATTACAATTTGGCCATTCCCAGAAAAAGCTTTTGCTAACTACATAGGAAAAGGCAAGAAGTTCTTTGTAGCAGAGCTTAATGCCGGCCAGATGGTAAACGATGTTAAGATAGCAGTAAACGATAACGCTTCTGTTGAGTTCTACGGCAGACTGGGCGGTATGATTCCGTCACCTGTAGAAATCTACAACAAGCTTTGCGAGCTTTACAAATAATCAGGAGGTGACAATAAGATGAGTATAGTATATAAGAGACCTGAGGTCTTTACAGATGAATACATGAAATACTGCGGCGGTTGCGGCCATGGTATTATTAATAAACTTATCGGTGAAATTATTGAGGAAGAAAATCTTGTTGAGAAAACTGTTCTTATCTGGCCTATCGGATGTTCAGTTTATGCTGACAAGTATTTCAAGGCAGACTCTATCTGTGCTCTTCACGGCCGTGCTCCTGCTGTTGGAACAGGTCTTAAGAGATCATGTCCAGAGGACCTTGTTATTGTATATCAGGGCGACGGTGATATGGTTTCTGAAGGTATGGCAGAAATTATGCATGCCGGCATCAGAGGCGAGAAATTTACAGTTATTTTCGTAAACAACGCAATTTACGGTATGACAGGCGGCCAGATGGCTCCTACAACACTTATGGATCAGGTTACAACAACAACACCTTACGGCCGTGCCGAAGTTAATACAGGTAACCCTGTAAACATGGCTGAAATTATAGGTAACCTTCCAGAGTGCTACTACAGCGAGCGTGTTACTGTAAACTCACCTGCAAACATCAGAAAGACAAAAGCAGCTATTAAAAAAGCTTTCAAATATCAGATGGAAGGCAAAGGACTTTCATTTGTAGAAATTCTTTCCCCATGTCCTACAGGCTGGAAAGTTAAACCGGTACAGGCTATCAAGTGGATTGATGATGTAGTTACAAAACAGTTCCCACTTGGCGTATTCAAGGATCGCGGACAGGAGGAGAAATAATTATGAAAAGTGAACTTATTTTTTCAGGTATCGGCGGACAGGGTACTATCCTTATGGGAAAAATGGCCTGCACAGCCGCATCAAAAAAAGGATATAACGTAACTCTTTCACCTGCTTATGGTCAGGAAAAAAGAGGCGGACGTGCAAGCTGCCAGGTTGTAATATCAGAAGAGATTGGCTCTATGATTATTTCAGAGGCTGATACTGTACTTGTAATGGATGAAAAATCACTTCTCGATTACGAAGGCAAAGTTAAACCAGGCGGTACTCTTATTATAAACAGCTCTATGATTGACAAAAAAGCTGACAGAACAGACATTAAAGTAGTAGCTATTCCTTTTACAGAGATAGCTACAGAAGTTGCTACAGCTAAATCAGCAAACATGGTTGCTCTTGGTGCCGTTGTTAAAACACTTGATATAATTACACTTGATGATGCAAGAGAAGTTATCAAGATGAAAATGAAACCTGCCCTTGTAGATGCCAACATTAAGGCTCTTGAGGCTGGTTATGACTACGTTAAGTAATTTACCAACCATATAAAACCACAAAAGAAACACACACACACACGAAAAAAGGCTTTTTGGATATTTATTATCCGGAGGGCTTTTTTTCTTTTTGCTGTTTTTTATTTGTCTGCTATTTTAACAAATGAGTCAATGAAAAACACAGTATTTTATAAATTTTTTCACATAACCGTCACATTGCAGTCATACTTAAAACAAAGAAGCGCTCTATAATTTTATCAAAGGGCAGCACGTAAGCTGTTTTTAATATAGATATAGTGTGTTAATTATTTGTGTTTAGGAGTGGTACCGGATATGAAAGGACGGAAAAAAGTAATAGCCATTGTTGTAGTAGCAGTAGTTATAATAGCGGCAGTAGCTGTGTGGGCAGCCAATAAAAACAGTAAAAAATCAGAGCCTACACCAGTTATGCCGACTACAACAAGTTTGCAAAAGGGCAATATTGAGCAGAGGGTAACGGCATCAGGCACAGTACAGGCAGCCGACGAGTACTCAATTTTTATTGAGCTTTCACAGGAAGTAAAGGAAGTTTTTGCCGAGGTAGGCGATTATGTAGAGGAAGGCCAGCTTCTTGTTACATACGATATTGAAGACGATAAAAAAGAACTTCAAAATCAAGTAACATCAGCCCAAATAGCACTTGATAATGCTAACCTTGAATTGGAAAGCATTGTATCTCCGGCTGAAGGCACAGAGCTTTTAGACCTTAAATCAAAAGTTGTAAGTGCCCAGCAGGCATTAACAGAGGCACAAAAGGCCATTGAAGACAACGAAGAAGATATAACAGAGGCTAAAGAAGACTTGGATTACTCAAAACAAATGCTTGATATGGGCGGTATAAGTCAAAGTGAGTATGACACAGCTGAAACGACATATAACGACTTAGTTAAAAATAAGGAAACATTGGAAGATAACCTTGAATCAGCACAGCTTGCTCTTGAAACGGCAAATCTTAATCTTGAAAACGGCCAGAACAGACTTAATGATGCTTCAACAAAAAACAGCTATGAAAAACAGCTTAATACTGTTGAAACAGCTCAAATGAATTTAGCCGAAGCACAGGATAATTTATCAAAGCTTACGGAATCTACATACAGCCCTATAAGCGGCACAATTATAGAAAGCAGTGCCGTTGAAGGCCAGATGCTTACAGACTCAACAGCCATAATGAAAATTGCTGATTTAACAAATCTTGATGTAATAGCTTATGTAAGTGAATACGACATAGCTAAAATTGCTGTTGGCCAGGATGTTGAGCTTACATCCGACGGCATAGAAGATAAAATTTATCACGGCACAGTTACTAAAATAGAGCCAACCGCCGAAAGTCAAAGCACTATAAGCGGAAGCGAAACCGTTGTTCCGGTACTTGTACACTTAACAGATAACGATGACCTTATAAAGCCGGGCATGGAGTTTGATATGGAATTTATAACCGTTAGCTTGCAGGATGCCGATTATGTTCCTATTTCAGCCGTAATGGCAGATACCGAAACTGACGGCCACTATGTATATGTTGTAAATGATGAAGGCGTTATTGAAAGACGTGACATTGAAATTGGTGTAAGCGACGATATGAATATACAGGTTACAAGCGGTCTTACAGCCGATGACGTTATAGTTGAAAGCCCGGATTCAAATATGGAAGCAGGCAAGAATCTTTCAGATTACGCTACAATGCAGTCTGCACCAAGCGAGTCGTCAGATGAATCCTCAGAAGGCAGTATGCTTGACGGTATGTTAGGCGGCGGAGGCGGCGGTGCTCCTTCCGGCGGCGGAGGCGGTATGCCTATGGGCGGCGGAGGCGGCGGCCCAAGAGGTTAATACTTAGAAAGAAACGGGAGTGTTAATATGGCATTGCTGACATTAGATAACATTTGTAAAAAATATAATCAGGGCGAACTTGCCGTTATGGCCATTAAAAATATAAACCTTACTATAGAAAAAGGCGAGTTTGTATCTATAATGGGCACCAGCGGCTCAGGCAAAAGCACAATGATGAATATTTTAGGCTGTCTTGACAGGCCGACGGAAGGTCATTACTTTATTGAAGGCGAAGATGTGGCACAGTTTAACGAAAGCCGACTTGCTGATATACGAAATAAAAAAATAGGCTTTGTTTTTCAGTCATTTAATCTTCTGCCAAAGCTTTCATCAGTAGAAAATGTAGAACTGCCTATGGTTTATGCCGGTGTTGGCAGAAAACAGCGCCGTGAAAGAGCAATAGAGGCCCTTACAAAAGTAGGTCTTGAAAAACGTATTTATCATAAACCAAACGAGCTTTCAGGCGGCCAAAGGCAGAGGGTTGCCATAGCCAGAGCACTTGTTAACGACCCTTCTATATTAATGGCTGATGAGCCTACAGGTAACCTTGATACAAAATCAACTTATGAGGTTATGGGCATATTCCAGCAGTTAAATGATGAAGGCGTTACTGTTGTAATGGTTACTCATGAGCCTGATGTGGCACAGTTTACAAAAAGAATAGTTGTTTTTAAAGACGGCGACATAATAAGCGATAAACCGGTTGAAAACCGTACATTAAGGGAGGGAATAGTGTCTTGAATATTTACGAGTGCATTAAATCATCTTTCTTTAATGTGTTTTCAAATAAAATGAGAACGTTCCTTACAATGCTTGGCATTATAATAGGTATAGCCAGTGTTATTATAATAGTGGC
>CALWSS010000051.1 GCA_944384255.1 uncultured Clostridia bacterium | reverse complement strand
TTGCTGCAGAAAGTAAATAAATTATTTATCATCGTAGCAGCCTGTTCCCTTGTTAACGACGCATTAGGACTGAATTTTCCGTCACCAGTTCCAGACATTATACCAGCACAATACATGCGCTTTACTGCATAGCTTTCCGTATCAGTAAATGGATTTTCTTCAATACCGTTGTAGTTTTTCCAATGTATAAACGTCATTTTTCCGCCGGAATAATCGTTGCAGACTTCGTCTAAAAGCTCAGCAAATTCTTCCCTTGTAATGTTGTCCTGGTACCTGCCTTGAACTGTTTCTGGTATAAGCCCGTAGGAAATAGCACTGTTTACCTGATTTGCTGCCCAGTCAGAAGGCGTGTCAGATGCCATAGCTACCACAGGCATAGCCGAAACACTTACAGCAAATGCCATAAAAATAGAGATACCTTTTGATAAAAATGATTTCATAACTTCATCCTCCTTACATAAAAGCTTTATAAATCAATTCTATCAAAAAATATATAAAAGTCCATATAACAAAGTATTTTTTGTGCAATTTGCCACAGCTAATTAGTACAAATACCCAATGAAAACATTCTATACTCAATCATTGCCACCAGCTTAGCCAGTGATTTTGTCTTGCTTAAACGCACAACAAAAAAAGGCCTTACCCAAAGGTAAGGCCCAAATATAAGTCTTAATTATTTAACAACTTTCTCAGCGTTGTATTTCTTAAGAGCTTCTGTAAGTTTTGGAAGAATAACTTTAACATCGCCTACGATACCAAGGTCAGATACCTGGAAGATAGGTGCTGTGTCGTTCTTGTTAATAGAAATAACAAGGTCTGAGTTTTCCATACCAGCAACGTGCTGAATAGCTCCTGAAATACCGCAAGCAAGGTAAAGGTCAGGTCTAACTGTTTTACCTGTCTGTCCAACCTGCATTTCTGGTTTAGCCCATTCACACTGTGGGTCATCAACGTTAGCTCTTGAAGAAGCAACTTCTCCGCCAAGCTCGTCAGCACATGCTCTAAGCATATCGTAACCGTTTCTGCCAACACCACGGCCGCCAGAAACAAGAACTTTAGCTTCTGTAATATCAACAGTTTTCTTGTCAGCTTTAACAACTTCAAGAATTTCGATATTCATGTCAGCTTCTGTGTAATCAACATTCATTTCAATAAGCTCGCCTGTTCTGCCAGGGATTCTGTCGATTTTCTTCATAACGCCAGGACGAACAGTTGCCATCTGTGGAGTTGTTCTTGGGCACATAAGAGTAGCCATAATGTTACCACCGAAAGCAGGACGAGTCATAAGAAGACCTCTCTTAGGATCTGAATTTCCAAGAGCTTCCTCTTTAGCAAGTTCTTCGTCTGTCTTAGCAATTCTTAAGCCTGTGCAGTCAGCTGTAAGACCTGTCTTGATACGGCTGGCAAGTCTAGGAGCAACGTCACGGCCGATTGAAGAAGCACCAAAGAGCATAATGTGTGGCTCATACTCTTTGCAAACCTGAGCAAGAGCTTTTGTGTAAGGCTCTGTAACATACTCTTTAAGGTATGGATGGTCAATTAAAATAACCTTGTCAGCGCCAAACTCATATAATTTGTTAACTTCGCCTTTTATATCACTGCCTAATAATACAGCAACAACGTCTTCGTTAAGGTCAGCTTTTAATCTTGTAGCCTCACCAATAAGCTCAAGACCTACATTCTGAACTTTGCCGTTTCTCTGTTCAACTACTACATAAATTCCTTTACTCATTGTAGGGTTCTCCTCCTCGTTTTATAATTTAAACTAAATAAAATTAGATAATGTGCTTAGCTTCAAGTTTTTCCATAATAGCTGCAACAGCCTGATCAGCTGAAACATCTTTAAGGATAGTGCCTGCGCCTTTAACTTCTTTAGTAAATGATTTGTATACGTTTGTAGGTGAACCCTTTAAACCGATCATGTCAAGCTCAAGGTCATCTTTAAGGTCATCAAAACCGATGATTTTGATTTCTTTCTCGTAAGCGTCAACAATACCGCTAACTGTCATGTATCTTGGTTTAGCAAGCTCAGCTATTGCAGTAAGAAGGCATGGAGTTTTGATTTTGATGATGTGGTAACCATCTTCAAAATATCTGTTAACAATAAGATGATCCTCAGCAGCCTCTTTGATTTCCTGAACATAAGAAACCTGAGGGATACCAAGTTTTTCACCAATCTGTGGACCAACCTGTGCTGTATCACCATCGATAGCCTGACGGCCAGTGATTATAATATCGTAACCGATTTTTCTTAAAGCAGCAGCAAGGATACCGCTTGTAGCGTATGTATCAGAACCGCCGAATTCTCTACCTGAAACAAGTATAGCTTCATCGCAGCCCATAGCAAGAGCCTCTCTTAAAGCAACATCTGCCTGAGGAGGTCCCATAGAGATAACAGTTACAGTACCGCCAACTCTTTCTTTTAACTCTAAAGCAGCCTCGATGCCAGTTTTGTCATCAGGGTTGATAATTGAAGGAACGCCGTCTCTTACAAGAGTTCCTGTTTTAGGATCTATTTTAACTTCTACAGTATCTGGAACCTGTTTAATACATACAACGATTTTCATCTTTTTATCTCCTTCCGAAATAATAGTTAATGGTTTAAATTAAAGTTTCATAGAACCGGAAATAACCATCTTCATAGCCTCTGATGTGCCTTCGTAGATTTCAGTAATCTTAGCATCTCTCATCATTCTCTCAACAGGATATTCTCTTGAGTAACCGTAACCACCGAAGAGCTGAACACAAGTACGTGTAACTTCGTTAGCTACATCTGAAGCGAAAAGTTTGCACATAGCGGCAAGAGGAGCATAGTTTTCATGGTTGTCTTTAGCGTTAGCTGCTCTCCAAACCATAAGTCTTGCAGCATCAATCTTTGTCTGCATTTCAGCAATTTTGAACTGTGTATTCTGGAATTTAGAAATAGGTTTACCAAACTGTTTTCTTTCTTTAACGTACTTAATAGCCTCGTTAAGAGCACCCTGAGCAATACCAACACTCTGAGCACCGATACCGATACGTCCGCCAGCAAGAGCAGTCATAGCAATCTTGTAGCCCTGACCTTCAGCACCAAGAAGTCTGTCAGCAGGAACAATAACGTCCTCATAAGCAACTTCGCAGTTAGAAGCAGCTCTGATACCCATACGAGGGATGTTGTTACCAACAGTAACACCAGGCATTGTTCTGTCAATAATGAAAGCTGACATGCCTTTAGAGCCTTTAGATTTATCTGTAAGAGCAAATACAATGAAAGTATCAGCAAAACCAGAGTTAGTAGTGAAGATACTTGTACCATTAAGAACGTAATGGTCTCCTTCTTTTCTAGCTTCTTTCTGAACGCCAGAAGCGTCTGTACCAGCGTTAGGCTCTGTTAAAGCGAAGCAACCAACTTTTCTTCCGTCAATAAGAGGTCTTAAATGTGTCTGTTTCTGTTCCTCTGTACCGAACTCATTAATGCATGAGCAGCAAAGTGATGTATGAACAGAAAGAGTGATGCCTGTAGAAGCGTCTACTTTTGAAACTTCTTCCATAGCAAGTGTGTAAGTAAGAACATCAGCGCCTGCACCGCCGTATTCTTTGCTGTAAGGAATGCCAAAGAAATGGCATTTCTGCATTTTCTTTACAAGCTCCATAGAATATTCTTCAGTTTCATCCATTTCTCTAGCGATTGGTCTGATTTCGTTCTCTGCGAATCTGTAGAATAATTCACGCTGAAGTTCCTGTGTTTTTGTTAATTTAAAACCTTCCATCTTCAAATCCTCCTATTTGAAAAATTAAACATGACAAGCATCTTAGGCTTGTATAAAATCCGAGCAGACAAAAACAGGAAGCGATACATTACTTATTCAAAATAGTTGGCACGCTAATTATTTATGATAAAAATAAACACACAAAAATAGAGTGTGCTTTTAAGATTTATATCACAACCGTACTCAACCGCCTCCAACGCCATTCCTGCCAGATATAAATACCTACAGCATTACTTTATAATCTTGTTATAAAATTGTCAAGATAAAAATAGTACAAATACGAAATTTGTGTAGTTTTCACAAAATAGAGAATAAAAATAAAAGAATAGTTGTCTTTAAAAAAAAACAAAAAAAGTGAAAATTGCCTAAAATTCAAGAAAAAAACAAGTTGTAAAGTACATTTCTGAGTGAATATAAAATACAGTATACATAAAAAACAGGTCGTTCGAGATTGTCAAACGACCATACAAATTATGTCCTTTATTTAACAGAAAATTTACTCTTTTTCATCTATTTTGCTTTTTCTTTCAACTAAATAAGTGTTAACTGCATCCAAATAATCCAGCATAGCACTGCCTGAAAGCTTAATCTCATACTTTTCATCAAATGCATCAATAGGTATAGATTTTCTTCCGCCTTTAAGTGCTGCTGTCCAGTATTTTTCCAAAACTTCCAATGGCAGAAAATAATACTTTCCATATAATGCCATGTGCACCAATAAAAACGCCACTCCGCTCTGAGAGTTAAAATCCCTCATAAACTCTATCTGGTGGCTGTGTATATTCTGTATAGGCAGACTCTTCTGCCGGCTTTCCTTGGCATCAAAACATATAGCATGCCCCTGTGCCACACCAACATAGTCAACTGTTGACTGTTTGTCAAAATAAGCTAAAGTAATTACCTTTTTTTTGGTGTCAAAATCAACTGGTGTTATAGGCGTAGGAATTTTCTGTATAACAGCAAGGCCTGCACTTCTGTACCTGTCGTTTGTAAAGTTTATAATTTCCTCAAATGTGCTTCCTCTTAGGCCTCTTGTGTTCCAGTAACCCATAATATCACCTTGCTTTTTCTATAATTTCCAAAACTTTCTCAGCCGTATTTTTAACCAAATCACTTTCGCTTTTTAATCCAATATAGGCAACTTCTTCCGCTTCATTGTTTTTGTACTGCAATAAAGCACAAAGAGCATTCCTTTTAATAACAGAAGCTCCTCTCCAACCCATTGCCGTTTTACCATATTTTTCCTTAAACTGCCTGTTTGACATACTCAGTATTTCTTTAATTTCAGGCATTGAAATATTAATGTCGTCTATTTCATTTACATATCCTTTGTTTTTGGCACAAACTCTCTGGCATACATCACAGCCATATAAGTTTTTGCCGACTAAAAACATTTCTTCTTCCGACAGTTCTCTTTTAAGCTGTGTTATATAAGAAATACATTTTGTCATGTCAAAACCATTTTCGCTTATTGCTCCCGAAGGACAGCTTCTAATGCATAAATCACATTTTCCACAGTCTTTTTTGCTTTTTTCGTCAAAGTTTAACTTTAAATCCGTTATGATGTATCCCAAAAATGCACATGCCCCAGCATTATCGGTTATTACACAGCCGCTTTTTCCGTAATACCCTATTCCGCTTCTTACTGCCGCCGCTCTGTCGCATAACGGTCCTGTATCAGTAAAATAAACACACTTGGCATTGTAGTTTTTTTCAATCATTTCCGAAATGCCTTTTAACATTTCAGATATATAAATGTGGTAATCCTCTCCCACAGCACCCATTGAAATATATCCCCGTATTTTTCCGTCATATTGAAATTTATTGTTAAGCCTGTAATTTTTGCTTAAAACAATAATGCTTTTGGCATTTCTTAACGTAATAGAAGGCTTTAACCGTTTTTCTATATCTGTTTCGGCAAAGCCTTTCAGTA
>CALWSS010000050.1 GCA_944384255.1 uncultured Clostridia bacterium | reverse complement strand
GGAAGCGAACATTTTGCAAATACAGTTTATGCTTCTCTTGATTACATGTTTAAAGAAAAAGGGTACAATAACTTTTTTGTAGGCACTGTTGAAGCCTATCCGGATATAGAAACTGTTTTAAGACTTGTTAAAAACTCAGGGTTTAAAAAAGCTGTTATACTTCCGCTTTTGATTGTTGCTGGTGACCATGCTTTAAATGATATGTCATCAAATGAGCCTGACAGCTGGCTTAGTGTTTTTAATAAAGCCGGAATTTCAGCAAGAGCCGTTGTTAAGGGTCTTGGAGAATATAACGGAATAGCTGAAATGTATATTGAACACATAAAAAGCTATATGGGTTTGTAAGGTGGTTTAATGTTTGATTTATATGTTGAAAACGGGCCTAATAAAAAACTGAGATGCGGCTATACAACGGGAACTTGTGCCGCTGTTGCTTCTAAAGCCGCTGTTGAAGCACTTTTAAGCGGTAAATCGCTTGAGAGTTGTTTTATAATTACTCCAAAAGGTATAAAAGTAGAGGTTGAAACAATCAAAAAATATTTGTGCTGTGATAAAGCGTCTTTTTCGGTAATTAAAGATGCCGGAGATGATATAGATGCTACAGACGGAATAGAAATTGTTTCAACTGCCGAAAAAACAGAAACCGGTATAATAATTGAAGGCGGTAAAGGTGTGGGAAAAGTTACAAAAGCCGGACTTGACCAGCCTGTGGGAAGAACTGCCATTAATTCTGTACCACGCAAAATGATAACAGATTGTGTTAAAGAAGTTTGTGAGAAGTACAGCTATACAGGCGGCATAAAAATTACAATCTCTGTGCCGGAAGGTGAAAAAATAGCCCAAAAAACATTTAATCCTAATATCGGCATAACTGGTGGCATTTCAATTATAGGCACAACGGGAATTGTTGAGCCAAGAAGCTTAAAGGCTATATTTGATACTGTTAAACTTGAATTAAATGTTTTAAAAACTGCCGGAAACGAAAGTGTAATTATTACACCGGGAAATTACGGAGAAAGCTTTTTAAATACAATGAATTTTAATGTTCCTTTTGTTAAATGCTCTAATTTTATAGGTGATACATTAGACGAAGCCGTTAAACTGGGATTTAAAAATATACTTCTTTGTGGGCATTTAGGAAAGTTTGTAAAATTGGCAGGGGGTATGTTTAATACTCATTCATTTTACGGTGACTGCCGAATGGAAATATTGTGTGCCCATGGAGTTTTGTGTGGCGTTCCCAATGAAATTTTAAAAAATATAATGGGCTGTGCAACGGTAGATGCCGCTCTTGATATTTTAAAATATGACAATACGGTTTTTAATAATGTAATAAAATCGGTTATAAATAAAATTCAGACTAATATAGATAAAAAAATTCCTGAAGATATAAAAGCAGGAGTGCTTATATATACAAATAAATACGGAATTTTGGGAACAAGTGAAAAAGGCAGAGAATTGATTGAAAAATTCGGAGGTTAAAATGTCGAAAGGTTTGCTTTACGGAGTGGGTATAGGCCCCGGTGACAGTGAGCTTTTAACTTTAAAGGCTTTAAGGATATTAAAAGAAAACAGATTTTTGGCTGTGCCCCAGACAAAAGGTGAAAGAAACACGGCTCTTGATATTGTTTCTAATGTTATAGATATTTCGGATAAAGAGATTTTATATATTGATTTCCCTATTACAACTGATAAAAAACTTCTAACTGAGAGCCACAAAAAAAGTGCTCAGTTAATAATAAGTTACTTGGAAAAAGGGGAAAATGTAGTTTTTATAAGCCTTGGTGATATTTCAATATATTCAACATTTGGCTACATAAACAGCATTGTAAAAGATATGGGATATAAAACTGTAATGGTTCCGGGTATACCAAGCTTTTGTGCTGTAAGTTCTGCTTTGGGCATAAGCCTTACGGATATGAAAAGGCCTGTCCACATTATACCGGCTGTTCATGGGGATATTGAAGAAAGCATTAAACTTGACGGAACAAAAGTTTTTATGAAAAGCGGAAGCAGTGCTGAGGATTTGAAAAAAGTAGTACAGGAAAACGGACTTATCAAAAAGGCTTATGCTGTTACTGACTGCGGCTTTGATACGGAAAAAATATTTTTTGATATTAATGATATAACGGATAAACTTGGCTATTTTACTACTTTTATAGTAAAGGAATGAAAAACATGATTGATTTTGTTGGAGCAGGCCCTGGGGCACCGGATTTAATAACATTAAGAGGCCATAAGCTGTTATCGGAAGCAGATGTAATAATATACACCGGTTCTCTTGTAAATGAAGAAGTTATAAACTGCCGAAAAAAGGATTGCAAAGTGTATAACAGTGCTTATATGACACTTGAAGAAGTAATGGAAGTTATGATTTCATCAGAAAGAAACGGACTTAAAACAGTAAGACTTCATACAGGCGACCCTTCACTTTACGGTGCAATACGTGAACAAATGGATATACTTGATAAAGAAAAAATTCAATATAGAGTGTGCCCGGGAGTAAGTTCATTTTGTGCCGCGGCCGCCGCTTTAAATTTGGAATATACTTTGCCTTCTGTTTCCCAATCGGTAATTATTACAAGGGCAGAAGGACGTACACCTGTGCCTGAAAAAGAGGATATATCGGAACTGGCAAAGCACGGTGCCACAATGGTTTTGTTTTTAAGTGTTGGCTTAATTGAAAGCGTTGTAAATAAACTGTATAAAGCCGGTGTCAGCAAATATACTCCGGCAGCTGTGGTATATAAAGCCAGTTGGCCTGATGAAAAAAAGTTTGTTTGCACTGTCGAAACATTAAAAGATACTGTTTTAAAAAATAATATTAAGAATACAGCTCTTATTATAATAGGAAATGTTATAAATTCAGATTATGACAGAAGCTGTCTTTATGACCCGTCATTTTCGACCCTTTTCAGAAAGGAAGAAACAAAATCTGATGAGCACTAAAGTTGCAGTTATTAGTTTTACCCAAAAAGGAAGCGTTGTTGGAAAAAATTTAAGCTGTGTCCTTAACGAAAAAGGATATTTGTGTACTTGTTTTGCTCCTGAAAAATTTGCTGTAAAGTTGGGTTTTGAAACTATAAATGGAGAATATATCAAATGGGTAGAAAATGTATTTAACAGTTACAACATACTTCTTTTTATAAGTGCTATTGGAATTGCCGTAAGAGGAATTGCGCCTTATATAAAAGATAAGTTTACTGACCCGGCAGTAGTAGTTTTAGACGAAAAAGAAAATTTTGCAATACCTTTATTATGTGGACATGTTGGTGGAGCTGTAGACTTTGTAAAAGTTTTGTGTAATATAACAAATGCCGTTCCTGTTATAACAACAGCTACAGATATAAATAATAAATTTGCTGTTGATGTTTTTGCTGTAAAAAATAATTTAAAAATAATTCGGCGTAAAGCTGCTAAAGAAATTTCATCGGCTTTGCTTTCGGGAGAGAATATTTCTTTTTGCTGTGATTCGGAGTATTACGGAAAAATCCCTCAAGGTATTCAAAATTTTGATAAAGGGAATATAGGTTTTGTTATTTCGGTATCCAACAAAAAATTATACAATATAAACTTAAATCTTGTTCCTAAAAAGGTTCATTTGGGAATTGGGTGCAAAAAGGATACACCTAAAGAAAGTATAGAAAAAGCAGTTAAGAGTTTTTTGGAAGAAAACGGAATATTTGAAGAAGCTGTGAAATCAGTTTCAACTATTACAATTAAACAGAACGAGAAGGGCATTAATGATTTTTGCAGTGAAAAAAGCTGGCCGGTTAAATACTTTACTGCCGAGGAACTAAATACAGTAAAAGGAAGTTTTAATTCTTCTGAATTTGTAAAAAAAGTAACCGGTACAGATAATGTGTGTGAAAGAGCTGCTGTGCTTTCTTCCTGAAACGGAAAACTGATTGTTGGGAAAACAGCATTTAACGGCATAACTTTAGCTGCTGCATGTGAGAAATGGAGTGTTGATTTTGGCTGATTTATATATAGTTGGTACAGGCCCAGGAGAAATTAATAAAATGACTGTTGAAGCTGTTGAAGCCTTAAAAAAATGCAGTACTATTGTAGGTTATACTGTATACTGTGATTTGTTAAAAGAAAATTTCCCAGAGAAAAATTATATTTCATCTGCTATGAAGCAGGAAAAAGAAAGATGTATTTTGGCTTTAAACAACGCAAAAAAAGAAGACACAGCAATGGTTTGCAGTGGTGATGCTGGAGTATATGCTCTGGCAGGGCTTATATTGGAGCTTAAAAAAGATGATGATGTAAATATTAAAATAATTCCCGGTGTTACAGCAGCATTAAGCGGCGGAGCACTTTTGGGAGCACCTTTGGGACATGATTTTGCTGTTATAAGCTTAAGCGACCTTTTAACGCCTTATGAGGTAATAGAAAAAAGATTAAAATGTGCCGCTATAGGTGATTTTGCAATTTGCATTTATAATCCTTCAAGCAAAAAAAGAAAAGATTATTTAAAAAAAGCCTGTGATATTTTGCTGGAATATAAAAAACCCGATACCGTCTGTGGCATTGTTAAAAACATAGGCAGAAATGAAGAAACAAAACTTATAATGACTCTTGAAGAACTCAAAGATTATGAAGCAGATATGTTTACAACTGTTTTTGTTGGCAATTCCAATACTTATGTAAAAGACGGATATATTGTAACACCAAGAGGATACATTATTTAAGGAGATTTTTAAATGAATAAAATTCTGCTTTTTGCAGGTACTACCGAAGGAAGAAAAGCTGCCGAATTTTTGTCTTTGTCAGGCATTAAAACTGATGTGTTAACAGCTACAGAGTACGGAAAAAGTATTATTGAAAAAAACAATGATTTTATAAATGTTATATCCGGCAGGTTTGATGAAAATGAAATGGAAAAGCTTATAACTGAAAACAAATATAAGCTTGTGGTAGACGCTACACACCCATTTGCCCAAATGTTACTGAAAACATACAAAATGCCTGCAAAAATACAAAAACTGAATACATACGGCTTTTAAGAAACACTTCTGATAAAGAAAATTTGAACTGTGTATATGTTGAAAATCATTTTGAAGCTGCTGAGTATTTAAAAAATAAAGAAGGTAATGTTTTTTTAACAACAGGCAGCAACAATTTAAAGGATTATACAGAAGATAACAGTTTAAAAGAACGTGTTTTTGTTCGTGTTCTTCCTTTGGCAGAATCTTTGGATAAATGCCTTAAATCCGGCATAAATCCGGCACATATTATATGTATGCAGGGGCCTTTTAGTGAAGAATTTAACATTGCTTGTATTAAAGAAACAAATTCAAAATTTATTGTAACAAAGCAGACAGGCTCAGCAGGGGGATTTGACGAAAAAATATCAGCGGCAGTTAAAGCAGGAGCCAAGGCAGTTGTTATTAAAGCCCCGGAAGAAGAAGGAGTTAGCTTTGCTGAATTTAAAAATATAATAAATAATTTATTCAATATTAAAGAAAAAAAGACTGTTAATTTGGTAAGTGCCGGACCGGGGAAAAGAGAACTCTTAAATTTTGAAGCTGTTAAAGCTGTAGAAAGCAGTTCTCTTGTTATAGGCTCAAAACGTGTTTTAAATTGTTTTGATTTAACAGGCAAAAAAATTGAGTATGCCATAAATTCGGATGAAATTAAAAATATAATAGATAAAAATAAAGATACAAATATTTCTGTTGTTTTTTCCGGTGATATAGGTTTTTACAGCGGAGCAAAAAAGCTTGTTTCAATTCTTAATGAAGAAAACTATTGTGTTAATAAAATAAGTGGCATTTCTTCTTATGTGTATTTTTTGGATAAAATAAATAAGACTCAAAATGATGTTTTGTTTTTAAGCATCCACGGCAGAGATGTTAATTTTGTTGACGCTGTTAAAACTAATAATAAGACACTTATTCTTTTAGGTGAAGAAAACGATGTATCCAAAATATGCTCAGAGCTTGCTAAAAACAACATGAATAATGCCGATGTTTTTATCGGTGAAAATCTCTCTTATGATAATGAAAAAATAACTACTGGAAAGGCACAAGATTTTATTAATTATAAAAATAATAAGCTTTCTGTTATATATATTGAAAATCCAAAGGCCGTAAGTCGTATTTATTCATTTGGATTAAACGACGATTCATTTGAAAGAAACTCTGTTCCTATGACAAAAAGCGAAGTCAGGGCTGTTTCTATGTCTAAACTTATGTTAAGTGAAAATTCGGTTGTTTACGATGTGGGAAGCGGTACAGGCTCTGTAAGCATAGAGTGTGCCTTAATGGCCTATAAAGGAGAAGTTTTTTCTGTTGATAAAAACGAAAGTGCTATAGAGTGTCTCAATAATAATATTTCTAAATTTGAAGAAAGCAATATAAATGTTATTAAAGGAGAAGCTCCGGAGTGTTTAAAAATCCTTCCAGTACCAACTCATTGCTTTATAGGCGGCAGCTGCGGAAAACTTTTTGGTATTGTAAAAACTGTTTTAGAAAAAAATTCTAAAGCTCGATTTGTAATAAATGCCATAACGCTTGAAACAGTACTTGAAGCTAAAAAAGCGGCATTAAGTTTAGGCTGTAAAGATTTGGAAATAGTAAATGTAAATGTAAGCCGAGCAAAAAATATTGGTGATTTAAGTTTAATGATGGGGCTTAATCCGGTATTTATTATTTCTTTTACCGGTAAAGGAGAGTAAAAATGAGCAGACTACTTATTGCAGCACCTAAAAGCGGAAGCGGCAAAACTATTATTACATGTGCCCTTATTAACATACTGAAAAAACGTGGTTTAAAAGTTGTATCTTTTAAATGCGGACCGGATTATATAGACCCTATTTTTCATAAAACTGTTCTTGAAATTCCAAGCCGAAATGTTGACACATTTAT
>CALWSS010000049.1 GCA_944384255.1 uncultured Clostridia bacterium | reverse complement strand
AAGCATCGGAAAAAATAGCTGATATTATGAATAGCATTTCCAGCATCGAAACAGAAAATATATTCAGCTTTCAGGAAGAACATACAAGGCAAATACTTTTTCTGTTATCAAATGCCGATAAATTTTTAAATGAAGCACTTAATGAATTTATAGAAAAAAGTCATTTGAATTTGGCTCCGCTGTTGACATTGTAGACCTAAGTCAGACAGAAGAAAAATTAACTGAACTAATTGGAATAGAAAAAATGAAATGTTTCAAAGAAAAGCTTTTGAAGTGTTTTCTTCCCTGCTCTCTTTCAAGTTTTTTTGATTGGTATGTCAGCAGAGCTTGCAAGAAGGTTTATTACAAGGGATATTGAAACAGATATGGAACTATTTCGTCTATACTTAAATAAATTTGTGACTGAAAAAAACGGCTAAAACCTAAGGTTTTAACCGTTTTTTTGCAAAGAGCCGGAAATGGGACTTGAACCCACGACTTACTGATTACGAATCAGTTACTCTACCAACTGAGTTATTCCGGCATATTAAATATATTAAATCTACTATCCTTATGTATAACCAGCGACCTAATAATTACGAATTACATGCTCTGCCGACAAACCTTATTTTGGCATCATCAACTTAATTAGTATATCATTCTAACCAAAAATAATCAATATTTTTACTGAAAAAATATTACTTCACATACTTGCAATAAGTAAAATAATACTTTTTGCAAAAAATTTGAAATTTCTCTTGCAATATTTTTTTAGTGTGTTATAATCTTCATTAATTTCAATTTAAGTTTAGTTAAAATGACGTTGAGGAAAACTAAACCTTTGTAACTGTTTAGAGAATCGGCGGTTGGTGCAAGCCGTACAGCCAAAAAGGTGTTCCATTTTCTTAGCCGCCGGTGATGAATCGGAAGGGAAAGCCCTTTACAGCTTGTATGAGCGGATGCAGTTTTACTGTGTCAATGCGGGTGGCAACGCGGGTAATCCCGTCCCAGTTTTTATTGTACTGGGACGGGTTTTTTTATTATAAAATATTATATTAATTAATATCGAAAATACAAAGAGGGGGATTTTTATTATGTCAATGAACAGAGTTTATAATTTTTCAGCCGGTCCTTCTATGCTTCCTTTGGAAGTTCTTGAGCAGGCACAGAAAGAATTTGTTTGCTACGGTGACACTGGTATGTCAGTAATGGAAATGAGCCACAGATCTAAAGATTTCGAAAACATAATTTTCGGTGCCGAGGCTGATTTAAGAGAACTTATGAATGTACCGGATAATTATACTATTCTTTTCCTTCAGGGCGGCGGTTCAACACAGTTTGCTATGATTCCTTTAAACCTTATGAACAAAAACAACAAAGCAGACTATGTTAAAACAGGCCAGTGGTCTAAAAAAGCTATTGCTGAGGCTCAGAGATACGGCACTGTAAATGTTGTAGCTTCATCAGAAGATAAAACATTCTCTTACATTCCAGAGCTTGACCCAGCTAAATTCGATAAAGATGCTGATTATTTCTATATGACACTTAACAACACAATTTACGGCACTCATATTCCAGACAATATGATACCTGACACTGGCAATGTTCCAAAAGTAGGCGACATGAGCTCAAACATACTTGCTGAAAGATATGATATTTCAAAATTCGGTCTTATATTTGCCGGAGCTCAGAAAAACCTTGGTCCTGCCGGTGTTACAGTTGTAATTATAAGAAACGACCTTATAGGCAACGCAATGGACTTTACTCCTACAATGCTTAACTATGCTACACATGCTAAAGAAAAATCACTTTACAATACACCACCTACATATTCAATTTATTTTGCCGGTCTTGTATTTAAATGGGTTAAAAAAATGGGTGGTATAGACGCTATGGAGAAAATAAACCGTGAAAAAGCCGCTATACTTTACGATTTCCTTGATAACTCAAAACTTTTCAAAGGCACAGTAAGAGCTCAGGACCGTTCACTTATGAACGTGCCTTTTGTACTTCCTACAGAAGACCTTAATGCTAAATTTATAGCAGAAGCAAAAGCAAACGGTTTTGTAAACCTTAAAGGCCACAGAACAGTAGGCGGTATGAGAGCTTCTATATATAACGCTATGCCAGTTGAAGGCATTAAAAAACTTGTTGAATTTATGGGCAAATTTGAAATTGAAAACAAGTAATATATGGTATTTGATTAATGAGGTGATACCATGTTTGAACAAGAAGCAGTATTTATGTTTATTTTAGGAGTATCAGTTATAATTATTGTTTCCTTTATAATACTTCTTTTTATGTATTTAAAAACAAAAGCTGTTTATTATAAGTACTTTCTGTTTCAAACTGTATCAGCTTCAGTTTCATTCTTATTTTTTCTAAGATGCATGTTTAACAACGCAGTAGATACAGAAAGTGCTGAGGTACCGATTTCCATTACAAATTCTGCAAGCCTTGGTTTTTGCGGTATAGCACTTTTAGTTTCAGTTGTGTTCTTTTTT
Source organism: uncultured Clostridia bacterium (assembly GCA_944384255.1). Taxonomy (GTDB): domain Bacteria; phylum Bacillota; class Clostridia; order Lachnospirales; family Anaerotignaceae; genus Neoanaerotignum_A. The sequence goes on along the minus strand of CALWSS010000049.1, from coordinate 1,545 downwards.
AACGGTGTATTTAGAATTTATGAGAAAGATAATAATAAAAGCAAAGGAGAGTAAATAAAATGTATAATATATTAACACTTAATGCTATTTCTCCAAAGGGTTTAGCCAAACTTCCACCGGAGCAGTTTAAAGTTTCATCAGACTTTGAAAATCCGGACGGAATTATAGTAAGAAGTGCAGACATGCACGAATATAATATTCCAGATTCACTTTTATGTATAGCAAGAGCAGGCGCAGGCACAAACAATATTCCTGTTGAAAAATGTGCTGAAAAAGGTGTTATAGTATTTAATACACCTGGTGCAAATGCCAATGCTGTTAAAGAGCTTGTTTTGGCTGCTCTTCTTATTTCATCAAGAAAAATAACAGAAGCTGCCGAGTGGACAAAAACACTTAAAGGTCAGCCTGACATGGATAAACTTGTTGAAGGCGGCAAAAAGAAATTTGCAGGTCCTGAAATTTCAGGCAAGAAATTAGGTGTAATCGGTCTTGGTGCCATAGGTGTACGTGTAGCAAATGCAGCTCTTGCCCTTGGTATGGAAGTTATAGGCTTCGACCCATTCCTTTCAGTTCATTCAGCTTGGCATATATCAGGTCAGGTAGAATTGGCAAAGAGTGTTGAAGAAGTTGTTACACAGAGTGATTATGTAACAATTCATGTTCCACAGAACGATTCAACTAAGAAAATGATTAATGCCGAACTTCTTAAAAAGTTCAAAACAGGTGCTCGTCTTATTAACCTTGCTCGTGGTGGACTTGTAGACCCTGCTGCTGTAGCTGCTGCTCTTGATGAAGGTATTTTAAGCAAATATGTTACAGACTTTGCCGCTGAAGAACTTCTTGGAAAAGAAAACGTAATTACACTTCCTCATCTTGGAGCTTCAACACCTGAGTCGGAAGAAAACTGTGCTGTTATGGCTGCTCTTGAACTTAAGGAATATATTGAGTTTGGAAACATTAAAAATTCAGTAAACTTCCCTAACTGCGAGGCTCCTTATACAGGCAAAGCAAGAGTTACAATAGCTCATCAGAACATCCCTAACATGGTAGGTTCAATAACAGCTATATTTGCTAAAGAAAACCTTAACATTGATAACATGATTAATAAGAGCAAAGGCAACTGGGCATATACTATTATAGATTTTGACTCACTTGGCGATAAACACGACAGCCTTCTTAAAGAACTTAAAGAATTAAAAGGCGTTGTTAAATCAAGAATAGTAAGAGAAAAATAATATAATATAAAATAAAATAAATTAAATTAAATTAAAAATAAAATTAAATGGCGCGGACTTTATATCCGCGCTGTTATTTTAAACGGAGGTAATTATAATGGCAACAATACTGCCTTTTAAAGCGTTTAGACCAGCTAAAGGCAAAGAAAGCCTTGTAGCTGCACCGCCTTACGATGTTTTAAACTCACAAGAAGCAAAAGCTTTAACACAAAATAATCCCTATTCTTTTTTACATGTTGACAAAGCCGAAATAGATATTGAAAACTTGAGTGATATTTATTCTCCAGAAGTTTACAAAAAAGCTGCCGAA
>CALWSS010000048.1 GCA_944384255.1 uncultured Clostridia bacterium | reverse complement strand
ATTGTATAATTAATCCAATACTATAATCGGAGGTTTAATTATGATACGAAAAATCGAACCAAAAGACAAAAACGAGTATTTAAAAATGGCAACAGATTTTTACCATTCAGGCGCTGTTATAGCACCGGTGGGAATAGAAAATATAGAAGCTACATTTAACGAAATGATCTCTACTGACAGATATGTTGACGGATATTTTATTGAGTTTGAAGGCAAAACAGCAGGCTTTGGACTTCTTGCCAAAACATTTTCCCAGGAATCCGGCGGCATTGTTGTATGGATTGAGGAGCTTTTTATAAAGCCTGAATACAGAAGCCATGGTCTTGGAGCCGAGTTTTTCGACTTTTTAAATGAACATTATAAAACAGCTTCCCGTTTCCGCCTTGAAACAGAGCCGGACAACACAAGAGCTATTGCTCTTTACAAAAGACTTGGTTTTGAGCCTTTTGAATACATACAGTTTAAAAAAGGCAAATAACAAATCACATAATTTAAAGCATTAAAAAAGCACGAAATATATTTTTATATTCCGTGCTTTTTGTTATTATTTATTGATGTTTTCTATTATTCTGCAAATTATTTCGGCTCTGCCAAAAGGAGTCATAAGATAAAATCCGTCACAATAAGGGTCAACACGTTTTATAATTTCGCCTGCTATTTTAATTCCCAGCTCTACGCTTTCTTCTTTGCCCTTGTCTTTAAAAAGATTTATAATCTCCTCACTTACATTTATACCGGAAATTTCGCTTTCCATAAAGCATGCATTTCTGTAGCTTACAACCGGCATTATTCCGGCAAGTATCTTGCTTTTAAGCTCTTTTTTTGCTCTAATAAGGTTATTAAATCCTTTTTCAGTCATAACCGGCTGAGTAAGAAAAACTTTAATGCCGTTTTCTTCTTTTTCTTTAGCCATTTTAAGCTGAACATCAAAATTAAGGGCATTAACATTAAGTGCTCCACATATTAAAAATTCCTGCTCAAAAACAGTTTCGTTTAATGTAGAAATATATTTTGCCAGCATTCTTGAGTTAAAGTTAAATACACTTTTTACCTCATCCCTCATAGCCGAAGGTATAGGGTCGCCTGTTACTATAAGAACATTGTTCACACCTTCTATATTAAGACCTAAAAGAAGTGCTTTTGTGGCATTAATATTTCTGTCACGGCATGTAATATGCGGAAGTGTATCCAAATCCAGTTCTCTTTTTATTTTGCAGGCAAGTATACTGCTGTCGGCTCTTGCCTTTGCTATAGGGCAGTCGGCTATAGTAAGTATGTCTATTCCGGCATCTTTAAGCATTTTTGCGCTTTTTTCAAATTTAGCGCTGTCAGCATCAGCAGGTGGGTCAAGTTCAACGGCTATAACCTTTTTACCGCCAAAAAGCTTTTCATAAAACCTGTTTACTTTTTTAGGCTTTTTTTCTTCTTCTGCAACTGCACCGTTTGAATTTTCACTTTCGCTTTCGTCAAAACCCGTTTTAAGTTCTTCAACTGTTGCTTTTATGTATTCCGGTGTTGTACCACAGCAGCCGCCTACAATTTTGGCGCCTTCCTTTACTATGTCCTTTATGTTTGCTGCAAAATATGAAGGACTGCTGCCGAAATATGTTCTGTTGTCAATAACAGTCGGATATCCGGCATTAGGCATTACACTGAAATTTGCTTTAAGCTTTTTAAGTGTTTTAAAATATTGCCTTGTGTGATGAGGACCGGAAACACAGTTAAGTCCTACAAAATCAATATATTCACACTGTGCAGATTTTTTTATAATATCATAACCAAGACATCCGTCTTTTGTGTATCCGTCAGGCTGAACGGCATAAGACGTAATTATAAAGGCATTAGGCACATGTTCTTTAATATGTTTTGCTGTTTCGTATATACCCTCATCATTGTAAAGTGTTTCCAAAAGGAAGTTTTCTGCACCTAAAGAAATAAAAATATCAGCAGTTTCTATATATTTTTCGGAAGTTTCCCTTTCTCCTGAGCTTTGAACAGGCCCCATATCGGCAAAAACAAAAACATCTCTGTCTTTGGCTGCTTTATTTGCAATATTCCAGCCGCTTTCTATTATTTTCTTTAAATAGTCATAGTCCCCGTCAAAATTATCAAGATTAGCTGCAAAAGTATTTGTTTTAATGGCTTTACAGCCTGCATTTATATATTCTGTATGTATATCATAAATTTTGTTTGTATTTATATTATTTTCTGTTTCACATTTTTCAAAAGGTGTACGGCTTTTAGCGTCAAAATATGTACCCATTACGCCGTCAAAAACAAGCACATTGTCCTTTAAATATTCTCTTATATTCATACCTTGCCCCTTTGTGAAATTTTTATTATCCCAATATCTCTTTTGCAAAATCAACTGTTTGTTTAGCGTCTTTAGCATAGCAGTCAGCACCTATTTTTTTGGCATAGTCCTCTGTAAGTACGGCACCGCCAACAACTATTTTGCATTCATGTCCGCTTTTTCTTAATGCTTCAATAGTATCACTCATGCTTTTAAGTGTAGTTGTCATAAGTGCACTTAAACCAACAAGCTTAACATCTTCTTTAATTGCCGTTTCTACAACTGTTTCAACA
>CALWSS010000047.1 GCA_944384255.1 uncultured Clostridia bacterium | reverse complement strand
TTAATGTTTATGCTATAAAAAACGAGTTTTTTGGCGGCAAAATTTCAGTTTCAGGTCTTCTTACAGGAAAGGATATAGTTGAACAGCTTAAAAACAAGGAATTAGGTGAATATTTATGCCTGCCTGAAAACCTTTTAAGAGACGGAGAAACAGTGCTTTTGGATGATATGGATTTGAAAGATATTGAAAGAGAATTAAACATAAAAATTAAAACCACTGGCCAAAGCGGCAGTGATTTTATAAAAACAATTACGGAGGGTTAAAATGAGCAAACCTATAGTAGCGGTTGTAGGAAGGCCTAATGTTGGCAAGTCTACTCTTTTTAATAAAATAGCCGGACAGAGGATTTCTATTGTTCAGGATACACCTGGTGTTACAAGGGACAGAATATATGCCGACGTTGAATGGCTTGGCAATTATTTTACTCTTGTGGACACAGGCGGTATGGAACCGGGAGCAGAAAACATTATACTTAAACAAATACTTAATCAGGCTGAAATAGCCATTGAAACAGCAGACGTTATAATATTTGTTACAGATGTTAAGCAGGGTGTTACAGATGAAGATGCCAAGGTTGCAGATATTTTAAGAAGGGCAAGAAAACCTGTTATACTTGCCGTTAACAAAGTGGACAACATGCGTGTTGAAAACCTTGATGTTTATGAGTTTTATTCACTTGGCATGGGGGATCCTATACCGGTTTCGGCAGGACAGATGCTTGGGCTTGGTGACTTGCTTGATGAAGTAATATCAAAATTTCCTGAAGGAACATCTAAGGAAGAAGACGACGACAAAATAAGAGTTGCCATTATAGGTAAACCCAATGTTGGTAAATCTTCTTTGATTAATAAAATACTTGGTGAAGACAGACTTATTGTAAGCAATATACCGGGTACAACACGAGATGCCATAGATACTGAAATTACAATAGACGGAACGGATTTTGTGTTTATAGACACAGCCGGAATGAGAAGAAAAAGTAAAATAAAAGAGGATATTGAGCGCTTCAGTATTATTAGAGCCGTAGCGGCAGTTGAAAGATGTGATGTTGCAGTGCTTGTTGTTGATGCCAACGAAGGCGTTACAGATCAGGATACTAAAATTGCAGGTATTGCCCACGAAAGAGGTAAAGGCGCTGTTATTTCCGTTAATAAATGGGATTCTATAGAAAAAGACGACAAAACAATGAATAAATTCCTTAAAGACATAGACACAGAGCTTTCTTATATGTCTTATGCCCCAAAGGTATTTATTTCAGCTAAAACAGGCCAGAGAATACCAAGAATGATTGAGCTTATTAAAGCTTCAAGAGAAAACAACAATTTAAGAATAAGCACAGGTGTGCTTAATGATGTTCTTATAGAGGCTATGGCAATGCAGCAGCCGCCAAGCGACAAGGGACGTCAGCTGAGGATTTATTATATTACACAGGCAAGTGTTAAGCCACCTACATTTGTTTTGTTTGTAAACGACAGAACACTTATGCACTTTTCATACAGAAGGTATATCGAAAACCAGTTAAGGGAAGCTTTTGGTTTTACAGGTACACCTATTCATTTTGTTGTAAGGGAAAGGAAAGAGAATTCTTAAAATGTTCAGAATCTTTTGTGTTTTAATAGGCTATGCCTGCGGATGTTTTCAGTCTGCATATTTTGTAAGCCTTTTTATGCGTAAGGATATAAGAAAATACGGCAGCGGAAACCTTGGCTCAACAAATGCTTTGAGGGTATTGGGGAAAAAAGCCGGAGCGGCTACTTTTATTTGTGATGTTGGAAAATGTATAATAGCTTTTGTATTATGCTATCATTTTTTTGGTGGACTTATAGCCGGGATTTATGGTTCGTTAGGGGTTATGTTAGGCCACGACTTTCCGTTTTATCTTAAATTTAAAGGCGGAAAGGGCATTGCATCTTCTATAGGTATGGATTTATGCCTTATGATATTTTTTAATCCCCTTGTTACGGCTGCATCCTTTGTTATGGGTCTTATAGGATTACTTATAAAGGGATATGTTTCAATGGGCTCAATATTCCTTATTGTAACTGTGCCTGTAATGTGCTTTATTCTTTCGGCTCCGGTAGAAGTTACAACTGTTACGCTTATTATGGCTGCTATTGCTGTAATTAAACATAAATCCAACATATCAAGAATACTAAACGGCAGTGAAAACGCACTGTTTGTTAGAAAATAAATTGGAGGCTGTGCTGATGAAAAAAATTACTGTTATTGGTTCAGGAAGCTGGGGAACGGCTCTTGCTGTTATGCTTGATAAATATGGTCATGATGTAACTATTTGGTCTTGGAAACAGGAAGAAGCTGACAGAATTAAGACTGAACATGAACATAAGGAATACCTTCCGGGTGTTAAAATAAACGAAAGCATTAAAATACTTACAGACAGAAAAGAAGCCGTTAACGGTGCTGATATTATAATTACAGCCATTCCGTCAAAATTTGTACGTAAAAACATGATGGATTTTGCTCCTTTTATAAATGAAAATCAAGTAATAGTAAATGTAGCAAAAGGTCTTGAAGACGGCTCTCTTTTAAGACTTTCACAGGTTATAGAAGAGTGTCTGCCTAAATGTAAGATTTGCACTCTTGTAGGTCCAAGCCATGCAGAAGAAGTAGGCAGAAACATTCCTACAGCCTGTGTTGTTTCATGCAAAGATATGGAAACAGCAAAAATGATTCAAAATGAGTTTATGAACGAAAGATTCAGAATTTATACAAACAGCGACATGATAGGCATGGAGCTGGGTGCAGCCCTTAAAAATGTGATTGCTCTTGCAGCCGGAATGAATGACGGTCTTGGATTTGGCGATAATACAAAAGCAGCACTTATGACAAGAGGTCTGGCGGAAATATCACGCCTTGGTGTTAAAATGGGTGGCAAAGCTGAAACATTTATAGGTCTTTCGGGAATGGGTGACTTAATTGTAACCTGTACAAGTATGCATTCAAGAAACCGCCGTGCCGGTATTCTGCTTGGAGAAGGCAAGAAACTTGACGAAACACTTAATGAGGTTCACATGGTAGTAGAGGGAGTAAATACAGCAAAAGCAGCTTACGACCTTTCTGTTAAATATGATGTTGAAATGCCTATTACAAAAGCTATTAATCAGGTTCTTTTTGACGGCAAAGACGCTAAAGAAGCCGTTGTTGAGCTTATGATGAGAGTAGGTAAAGGCGAACTTGACTGACTTTTGAATATTTTTAAAAACAGCATGAAATCCTGATTTTAAGGAATCCATGCTGTTTTTGTTATTTTACAATATTATTATATAAGTTTTGCGTGGTGGAAAACTTTTTTGCCTTTCTGGATTTTAGCTTTTCCGTCAACAAAGTCTTTTTCTGTTACCATATAGTCGAAAGCTGTAACTTTTTCTTCGTTAAGTTTTAAACCGTTTTGCTGAACAAGACGTCTGCCTTCACTTTTTGAAGCAATAAGTCCACATTTTACAAGGAGTGTGAGTATGTCCATACCGTCTGCAAGCTCGTCTTTTGTAATTTCTGTAGTAGGTATTGAACCGCCTTCAGCACCGCCTGCAAAAAGTGCTCTTGCTGCTTCCTGAGCCTTTTTGGCTTCTTCTTCACCATGTATAATTTTTGTAACTTCAAAAGCAAGAATTTCTTTTGCTTTGTTTATTTCACTGCCCTCAAGGGCACCAAGTCTACGTACTTCGTCCATAGGAAGGAATGTAAGAAGGGCAAGGCATTTTTCAACATCTTTGTCGCCTACATTTCTCCAGTACTGGTAAAACTCGTAAGGAGTTGTCTTTTGGGCATCAAGCCATACAGCGCCGCCTTCTGTTTTACCCATTTTTTTGCCTTCACTTGTTGTAAGAAGTTTAAATGTCATTCCGTATGCCGGTTTATGCTCTTTACGACGGATAAGGTCTACACCACCCAGTATGTTTGCCCACTGGTCACTGCCGCCAAGCTGCATTACACAGCCGTATTGTTTATTTAATTCAAGAAAGTCGTTTGCCTGCATAGGCATGTAGTTAAATTCAAGGAATGAAAGGCCTTTTTCAAGTCTTGTTTTGTAACATTCAGCAGTAAGCATCTGGTTAACTGAAAAATGAACACCAATATTACGGAGAAAATCAATATAATTAAGGTTTCTTATCCAATCAGCATTGTTAACAATAAGAGCTTTGCCGTCTGAAAAATCAATAAGTCTTGAAAGCTGTTTTTTGAAACATTCAACATTATGGTCTATCTGTTCTACAGTAAGCATTTTACGCATATCTGTTTTTCCTGTAGGGTCGCCAATCATACCTGTGCCGCCACCCATAAGAGCTATAGGACGATGACCGGCTTTCTGCATGTGTGCCATTGCCATTATTGTAAGGAAGTGACCTACATGAAGGCTGTCGGCTGTAGGGTCAAAACCAATATAAAAAGTGATTTTTTCTTTGCCTAAAAGCTCTCTTATTTCGTCTTCGTGAGTAAGCTGTTCAATAAATCCTCTTTCCTGCAATACATCTAATACGTTTTCCATTTTTAAACCTCCTAAAATATATAAGAACGAACTAAAATAAAAAAGGCCTTTCAGTCCAAAAGGACGGAAAGACCGTGGTACCACCTTAATTACCTGTTTTACAGGCACTCATTTGCACTGTAACGTGTGCTAAAACGCCGAAGCTTACTGTTATTTCTTCTCCGGAGCTCATGAGGCGTAATTTACGACATACCGTACTGCAATGCTTTCAGCAACCGCACTGCTCTCTGATATTGTAACCGGTGCCGCCCATATAACTCAATCACAGCTTTTAAAATTTTTGCTTATAATAACACATTAAAATTTACATGTCAAGACATGATTTCTATTTTATTCCTTCTGCCATAGTACATATATTAATTATAACATCTCTGGCTTTTTCCATAGAGTTTATAGGAATAAACTCATATACACCATGGAAATTATGTCCGCCGGCAAATATATTAGGGCAGGCAAGACCCATATAAGAAAGCCTTGCTCCGTCGGTTCCGCCTCTTATAGGCTGTTTTATAGGTGTAATGCCGCATTTAAGCATTGCTTTTTCTGCTAAGTCTATTATATACTTTTTATCCTTGATTTTTTCGTACATGTTCCGATATTCGTCACGGATTTCAAGCTCTATAGCGTTATTGTATGTTATATTTAGATTTTCAACTGTTTCTAAAACAAACTGCTTGCGTTTTTCAAGACCTTCCGATGTAAAATCCCTTAAAATATAGGTAATAGTACATTCCTCAACAGTTCCGTTAAATGAGCATAAATGATAAAAGCCTTCATATTTTTCTGTTGTGGAAGGTGTTTCGTGCTTAGGGAATAAAGAAACTAAGTGACTGCCGATTAAAGAAGCATTAATCATTGTATCTTTAGCATATCCCGGGTGTACGTTTCTGCCGCTTATTATTATTTTAACTCTGGCGGCATTAAAGTTTTCAAACTCCAGTTCTCCAATTTTGCCGCCGTCCATAGTATAGGCAAAGTCTGCACCAAATGCTTTTACATCGAATTTATCAGCTCCTCTGCCTATTTCTTCATCTGGTGTAAAGGCTATAGCAATTTCTCCGTGTGGTATAGTGCTGTTTTCTTTTAAATACTCAACTGCACTCATTATTTCGGCAATACCGGCTTTGTCATCGGCACCTAAAAGAGTGGTTCCGTCAGTTGTTATAATATCCTGACCAACATATAATTTTAAATCAGGGAAATCCTTTGGAGAAAGTTCTTTATTGTTAGAAAGCTTTATAACAGAACCGTCATAGTTTTTAATTATGTTTGGTTTTATATTTTTACC
>CALWSS010000046.1 GCA_944384255.1 uncultured Clostridia bacterium | reverse complement strand
CGTCTATCTTTTTTCTGAAGTTTGTCATGTACTCCGGTTTAGACTCATACATTCCCATACCTATTGAATAATAGTCAGCACCTATTTCAAAATACAAAACAGGTCTGTTCTTCCACTGTCCTGAGTCCCTTTTAAATACTACCCAACGGTGGTCCCTATAAGGCTCCTTGTTCTTTGAAAAACGTATATCTCTGTTTATTCTTGAAACAGAAGGAACAGTTTTAATCCCGCTTAAACGGCAGAGCTCATCATTCATTTCCCTTGCAAATAAATCCATAGGTTCCTTAACATATTCAAAATATCTCTGCCTGTTTAAATCAAACCACTCCTTGCTGTTATTAAACCTAAGCTCAATAAAAAACTCACTCATACGGCTGTCAAAGCCTTCAAATGGTTTTTTCACATCTTTAACCATATATCAAATCCGCCTTTTAAATAAAATTAACCCGGAAAAGAAATTCCGGGAATATAATTACATACATTTATGGACAAGCTCAAAGTGCTTTTCAACCGCCTGCTGGGCAAGAGCCATATCCCTTTTAAGTATGGCATCGTAAATATTCATGTGGCAGTTTAAAATATCCCTTGCCTTGTCATGTTTTTGAAGTATTACAGAGCGGTTAAACTTAACGCTTCTTTCAAGTATAAAGCCTATATACTCCAAAACCTTAATAAGCACTTTGTTGTTTGACATAGAAAACAGTATGCTGTGGAACTTAACATCAAGCCTTGCACCGGCATCGGCATCGTCTATTTTCTGTTCCATTTCGTTTAATATTTCTTTAAGCTCGTTAAGCTGGTCTATGTTGCTGTCGGCATTTTTAATAACAAGCTGTATACCGGCAATTTCAAGAAGCATTCTAAATTCTATAAGGTCGTCTTCAGTGCTGCCTTCTTTAAGCAAAAGCGGAAGAACAAGGCTCAAAAACGGCTGAACATTAAAATCCGACACAAAAGAGCCTTCACCGGGACGTATATCCACAATGCCCATTATCTCCATAACGCTTAAAGCTTCTCTTAATGAGGCACGGCTTACATTGAGCATTTCAGCCAGTGTTCTCTCCGGCGGAAGCTTGTCTCCACATTTAAGGCTGCCTTCTCTAATAAGGTAAACTATCTGCTCAACTATATTCTTATATATTTTTTTCGTTTGTATAGATTTTATCTCCATTTCCCGTTCCCCTAACCCGTTGTAAAATTCCTATATTAAATATTATAAAACCAACAATTTTTTTGTCAATGTTAAATGCTGTTTTGATTCTTTTAACATCTGTATTAAATATGCAAAAAAATGTTATCAAAAAACCAAACTAACACACTAAAATTTTCCAATGATTTGAGCCTTTTATTGATTATATGACAAAAAAATGTTATACTAAATAAAATAAAATTTAGGTTAAGGAAGGTGTTGAATATGTTTATTCGTGGTGCACAGGCAGAAAAGAATTTTTTACTTTCAGCTGCTGAAAAAATGTGTCTTGCGGCAAGGACTGCTCCTAAGGCCAAAGGCGTTGATAAAATAGTTACAGGCATAGTTACAAGCGATGAGAAAGATGCTTTAGCCAAAGAAATGCTCAGATTATTCGACGAAACCGGAATGCCGTTTTATAAACGTGACTCCCAAAACATAAGTGACAGTGAAGCCGTAGTTTTAATAGGTACTACAGGCGGAGCCAAAGGCCTTAACTGTTCATACTGTGGTTACGAAAGCTGCAAAGAAATGGCTCAGTCCGGTGGACACTGCGCTTTTGACGATATAGACCTTGGCATAGCTATAGGCTCTGCTGTTTCATGTGCTGCAGATGAAAGAGTTGATAACCGTGTAATGCTTTCAGCCGGCATAGCTGCTACAAATTTAAAGCTTTTAGGCGAAAAAACATTAAAGGTACTGGCTATTCCTCTTTCAGCAACTGGAAAGAGCCCATATTTTGACAGATAATATTTTTTAACAGCTAATACTTAAAAAAGTAAAAACGGCGGTTCAAATTATTTTTGAAAACGCCGTTTTTTATGTAATTAATAAATCCATCTTTTAATAACAGTATTTATGTTCTGCTCAATGCCGGCCTTTTCAACACCCTGAGATGTTATAATGTCGGTTTTTCCGGCTTCAGTTCCGTCTGAAAAATAATACACTATCTCCCCGGCCTTGCTTCCGGCATCAAAAGGTGCCTCAAGGCTTTCATAAATCTGCTTCTGCTCCGTGATGTTCTGACCTTGACCTTTTTTAATAAGCGCTGTTACATCCGAAGCGGCCTTTACCTGAACATATTCAGCACCGCCTTTTAAAACCTGTATTGTGCCGCAGTCAGAGCCTTTGTCACAGAGCTTTTTAACCTCATAATTGCCAAATCCGTAATCTAAAAGCTTCATTGCCTCCTGAAATCTGGCTGTGTTGTTTTCGGCAGCCATTATAACAGCTATAAGCTCCATGCCGTTTCTTTCTGCTGTTGCACTTAAACAGTATTTGGCAAGACCTGTTGAGCCGGTTTTAAGACCTGTTGCACCGCTGTACCACTTTATAAGCTTGTTGGTGTTTGTAAGGCCAAACTCCGTTTCACCTTTTCTCGTTTTGTGTGTTATGGTGTCCATCCATGTAGTTGTATAATCTCTTACTTCCGGAAAATTAGTTATAAGTTCCCGGCTCATAATAGCAATGTCTTTGGCACTGGAAACATGGCCGTCGGTATCAAGGCCGCAGGCGTTAATAAAAACAGTATTGTTCATGCCTAATTCTTTTGCTCTATCGTTCATCATCTGAACAAAGCCGTCTTCACTTCCGCCTATAAACTCCGCCATAGCCACAGCAGCATCGTTGGCAGAGGCAATTACAATGCATTTTGTAAGCTCTGAGGCTGTCTGCTCCTCACCCGGTTCAAGAAATACTTGGCTTCCACCCATAGATGCAGCATGCTCACTTACAGTAACCTTATCGTCCCAGTTAAATTTACCGGCTTTTTGATTTTCGTAAATTAGAAGTATAGTCATAATTTTTGTAATACTGGCAGGCGGCAAAGGCGTGTCGCTGTCTTTTTCATAAAGTACTTTGCCCGTTGATGCCTCCATTAAAATGGCACTTTGGGCAGAAATCTCCGGTTCCGGTGTTTGAGTTTCACCTTTTACATTAACAGGTATGTAAAATAAAAAAACTAATGTAAACAAAACCGCCAAAAAGCGTTTTATCCTAAACAATAAAACTCGACCCCTCAATACGATTATCAATAAATTTTATGCCTTTAAAATTTATAATATTACTTTAACAGGCAGGTTAAGCTCCATTTTGTTTTCATAAACATTGCAGGCATAAGCAATAACTTTTACACCTTTTTCCTGAGCTCTTTTAAGTGTTTTGGCAAAATTCAAATCAGTTTCATAATTAGGTGAAAAACCTATAACATCCTTCATTTGAATTACAAAAAGCACATAGGCTTCATAGCCTTCCTCAAAGGCTTTTATAAGCTCCTCTAAATGCCGTGTTCCTCTTTGAGTAGGTGCATCAGGAAAATATGTCATTGAGTCTTTTTCAAGTGTTACGCCTTTTACCTCAATAAAGCCTTTTTTGCCGTCTTTTTCAAAATATAAGTCAAACCTTGATTTTGAATATGCTACTTCTCTTTTTACATAATCCGGAACACTTATTTCTTTTATAACTCCGTTTTTAACAGCTTCAAAAGCCGCACTGTTTGGTGCCTGAGAATCCATATTAATAAGCCTTTTACCCTTGTAAACAGCTATAAGTGAATACTTTGTTTTTCTTTTTGGGTTATCGCTTTCTTCAAGTATAACTTCTGTGCCTTTAATTAAAAGCTCACGGCACCTGCCGGTATTTTTTACATGCACCGTTTCTTCTTTGCCGTCTATAAGTACATGTGCTACAAACCTGTTGGGCCTATCTATAAATATTCCTTTTTTTATTTTGTTATATGTCATTTTTCTTACCTCTTTGTTTTATTCTGAATATCTGTTTTAATAATTTTATATGTATTTTGCAAAGCAAAAACAGCTTTTGCCATTTTTCAAATTTCATTGTTGTTATTAATTCTATTCTGAATTATAATGTTTTTAACAAATCTGAAAGGAGCTTTCATTTTTATGGAAATCGAAAAAACAATTTCCGGCTTATCCGAAAAATATATATTTAACGAAACTGTCGGAAGCCTTCTGCTTCTTCTTTTAAGCCATATTGAGCGCAGAAACAAAGAAACTGCTTTTACATCCGTTTATGAGCTTGATAATGATTTAAAAGAACTGCAAAACAAAATCACCCATTATACGATAGATATGGAAACAATTCTTTTAGACCAGGAAGAGAAAAAAAAGGCTTTAAATAAATGCCTTGAAATGAAAAAAAGCATTATTTCAATTTACGAAATTATATACCGCTATTTTACAAAATTCAATATTATTTCCGGTATGGTAAGCGATGAAATAGCAGTCAGAAAATATCACGAAGACCCGGCAAACAAAGATAAAAAAATAGAGCTTTCACTTTTTTACACCGACTGTATAGAGTTTATACAGTCAGCTGAAAACCCTACAGAGCTTAAACACCATATAGGTGAGCTTTTTGAATGTGTTCCACTTAAAATGACAAGGGATAAGTATTTTGCCTTAATTAAGCAGAGCCTTTCAGAAGCCTTTGCCGAAGCTTCCAAAACCGAGCTGGATTTTTCGCTTAACTCATTTAAAAATGCCTGTGCCCCGGAAAACTCTAAAGACTACGGAAAATATTTCCCTGAAATAGCCGACTTTTTTAAAGCAAGAAACGACATAAAAGTAAAAGAGCTTTCTGATGAAAGCCTTGCTCAGGAGCTTGACGATTTAAACAGTGTTCTTGACTCTTTAAACGAAATTGAGGACTACTGTCAGGAAATGTTAAACGACATTAACTCACTTATTATAATTTTTTATATGGGCTACACCCTTGATGAGCTCAGTGAGGATAACTACGGCTACTCCGACATATATCACAAGGTATGTGAAGTTATACAGACAAAAGGTGAAAGTGCCTTTGACGAAACTTTGCAGGACATGCTGGAAGAATATATTGAGCCTGTGCTGGATACGGCAAATGATCTGAACAAAAAAATAATGGAAACACTCAAAAAAATAGACGATTTTTCAGCATTTTCAGATGATACAATAAAGACACTTTCAACAGAAGGCTTTATCCGTTCATGCTTTTATGACGACTTAAACGAGGAGATATTCAACTTTACACCGGATGAAAATGCATCTCCTGCCGGCAGTGAATATCTTAACAAAAGCATAGATGAGTTTATACAGTATATGAGAGATTACCTGTCAACTCTTTCACTGCCTATGGCTAAAGCTTCCGTTAAAAAGCTTTTAGGCTCACTTCCTCTCAGCTTTGATGTCCATTCACTTATGGATTATATAAAAGACGGCATAGACAATGCTTCAAGCTTTGAGCAGAGCCTGCTTATTATAGATAAAGCCGGCATGGCTTTTGCACGAAACGGTTTTAACTACCATACAGAAAATGACGACGACGAGTGCTCTTGTGGTCACGACCATCATCACGATGAAAACTGTTCCTGCGGCCATGAACACCACCACCACGATGAAAACTGCTCATGCGGCCATGAGCATTAATCAGAAAGGAGAAAATATGTTTACATTTAATCATTTTAATTTCAACGTACTTGATTTAGATAAAAGCCTTGATTTTTATTCAAAAGCATTGGGCTTAAAGGAAGTTCGCCGAAAAGAAGCCCCAGACGGAAGCTGGATACTTGTTTACCTTGGGGACGGAAAAACAGGCTTTACTCTTGAGCTTACATGGCTTAAAGACAGAAAGGAAAAATATGACCTTGGCGAATGTGAGTTTCATCTTGCATTTGAAGCCGAAGACTACCAAAAGGCTCACGAAAAACACAAAGAAATGGGCTGTATAATATTCGAGAACCCTGAAATGGGCATTTATTTTATAGGTGACCCTGACGGATACTGGATAGAGATAATACCGCCTAAAGACTGAAATTTAATGTGAGGGGGAAGAAATATGGAAAAAACACCTTCATTTTTAGCTTTTGAAAGCTTAATTGATTTATCGAAAAAAGCAAGCATAACTAAAAACCGTGAGTATGAGGAAAACGAGTATTTCTGTTTTTACCGAAATTTTACTTACCTTTCATGGTACAGCAGACTTAATATAAACAAAATGCCGTCTAAAGACGAAAAAATGCTTGAACGTATTAAAACGCTTTGTTCCGAGCCTGCCAGTCCTAAATATCTCAGCTTAGCCGAAGAAGATGTATATAAAGGCTTTGATGATGACTTAAAAAAAGCCGGCTTTACAGTTGTTAAACCTCAAAAAGGCATGCTTTATGACTTAAAAGATGCACCGGTTTATGAGGAGAACTCAAACATTGTGCTTATTACAAAAAAGACTCTGCCTGAATGGATTTCAGCCTGTGAAAACGGTTTTGGCAAGTCAAATACAGCCCCGGCATTTAATTTATTTATACACGATAAAAACTGCTATTTTTACGGTTACAAAGAAAACGGAAAAATAGTAGCCACAGCTCTTTTAAACGTATGCGGCACCAACGGCGGTATACATGAAGTAACAACTTTAACGGAATACCGCAACAAAGGTTATGCCACAGCTTTAATAAAGCACATAATAAATGAATCTAAAAAACTTGGCTGTGACATTTTAAGCCTTCAGGCCTCGGTTTTTGGTGAGCCGGTTTATAAAAAATTAGGCTTTAATGTTGTAAGCAGTATATTAAACTATAAACTTTAATTACTATATTACAAAAAGGTGTTCCTTTTTAAGGAACACCTTTTTTATATTGTGCTATGATTTTTTATTCTTTAATTGAATCTATATATTCCTGAACAAATTTGGAAGCATTGGCTCCGTCGGAAGCCGCCGTTATAATCTGTCTTAAATGCTTTGTTCTTACATCGCCTACGGCAAAAACTCCCGGTACATTTGTTCTGCCTGTTTCGTCGGCTATGATATAGCCGCTGTTATCTGTTTCAACTTTGCCTTTTACAAGGTCTGTATTAGGTATTCTGCCTACAGCGGCAAAAACCGCGTCAACATCCAATGTAAATTTATGTCCGTCTGATGTGTCTTCAAGCTCAATGGCATTTAATTTGCTGTCATAAATCAGCTTTGAAGGCTTGGCGTTTAATACCAATTCTATGTTTTCAGTATTGTTCAAACTTTTTACATAGCTCTTTACCGCTCTAAGCTCATTTCTTCTGTGAACAAGATATACTTTTTTGCAGATTTTAGAAAGATACAGTGCATCTTCAGCCGCTGAATCTCCGCCGCCTATTACAGCAACAGTTTTGCCTTTGTAATACATTCCGTCACAGTATGCACAGTATGCAATGCCTTTTCCTACAAGGCTTTCTTCGCCTTCAAGACCAAGCTTTCTCGGGTTTGCACCTGTAGCTATTATAACCGTATCTGAAAGTATATCGCCTTCTGTAGTAGTAATTAATTTCGGTACGGAATTAACATCCAATGATACTACTTCGGCATATTCCGTTTGTGCCCCGAACTTTTCGGCATTTTTCTGCATTTTTTCGCCTAACTCAAAGCCGTCTATGCCGTCTTCAAAACCCGGATAATTTTCTACATTGCTTGTTGTAGCCATCTGGCCGCCGGGAGAAAGCATTTCAAGCACAAGCGTATCTATTCCGGCTCTGGCACAGTACATAGCCGCCGTATAACCTGCCGGACCGCCGCCTATTACTACAGCGCCGTATTTTTTATTCTCCATTTGGCAGACCTCCCTTTCTTTTTAGGCTTAAAATTAAAGCTGTCTGTTTACCCAGTCTTCAACTGCTCTCTGTGAAGGCGGTCCAACTAATTTTTCGCCATGTGTTCCGTTTTTAAATAACATAAGTGAAGGAATTGTGTCAATGCCGTACTTTGCAGCAATCTCAGGCATATCATCAATATTAACCTGAGCTACTGTTATTTTGTCTGCCATTTTTTCTGATGTACGTTCAACAGCAGGCTCAAGTCTGCGGCAGTAAACACACCATGGAGCTGAAAACTCAACTAATACCGGTTTATCAGAACTTAATATATTATTGAAATTTGTATTTGTAACGTTTAATACTGACATATTTATTCTCCTTTCATTAATCAACTTATATATATTTATGTTTCTTGATTATTATTATATCCTGAAATTAAAATAAAACTGTGGCAAAAGTCACAAAATCATATTAATTTCAAAAATTATGTAAAGTTTATTAACTTTATTATTTTTGAAATACAAAAAAGCGTGAATTTATATTTATAAATCCACGCTTTAAGCCTAATTATTAGATTTTATTTTGTCATTTGAGAAATTCTTTCCTCAATCTGTTTTAACATGTCTTTGTATTTTTCGCCTTTGGCTCTTTCCTCGTCTACAACTTTCTGAGGTGCCTTAGCTACAAAGCTTTCGTTTGAAAGTTTCTTTTCAACACGTTCTATTTCCTTAAGCATTTTGGCTTTTTCACCGTTTAATCTTTCAAGCTCTTTAGCTACATCAACTAATTCGGCAAAAGGCATATAAATAGTTGCATTATGAATTACACATGAAACAGCGTCATCGCCTATGCCGTTTTTGTCTTCCTGAACATAAACTTCGCTGGCATAAGCAAGTGTTTTAAAGAATACTTCGCTTCTTGTAAATACCATTCTTACATATTCGTCATCAGAAACAACATAAACCTTAGTTTTCTTAGAAGGCACAACATTCATTTCTGCACGAACGTTTCTTATAGCTCTAACAGCCTCTTTAATGGCATCAATTTCTTTTTCCTCGTCTTTAAAGTTCCATTCCTCACGGTATTCAGGCCATTTAGAAAGCATAATTGTTTCTTCCTTGCTCTGAAGGTTTGTAAAGAGTTCCTCTGTAATAAACGGCATAAACGGATGAAGAAGTTTAAGAGCATTTATAAGCACTTCTTTAAGTGTCCAAAGAGCGGCCTTACGTGTTTTGTCGTCTTTGTTGTAAAGACGTGGTTTAACCATTTCAATATACCAGTCGCAGTACTCGTCCCAAAGGAAGTCCTGTATCTTTGATGCCGCAAGACCAAGGTCGTAGTTTTCAAGGTTTTCCTCTACTTCTTTGGCAAGGGTATTTACTTTAGAAATAATCCACTTATCGGCAGGAGTGAGCATTATTAAAGAGTTGCTTTCATCCTCATCAAGGTTCATAAGTATAAATCTTGATGCATTCCAAAGCTTATTTAAGAAGTTACGGCTGTTTTCAAGTCTTTCATAGAAGAAACGCATGTCATTTCCGGCTGTGTTTCCTGTAATAAGCATTAATCTTAATGGGTCAGCACCGTATTTTTCAATTACTTCAAGTGGGTCAATGCCGTTTCCAAGTGATTTGGAGAATTTTCTGCCCTGCTCATCTCTTATAAGGCCATGGATATATACGTCTTTAAACGGAACCTCACCCATTTGTTCCATACCGGAAAATACCATTCTTATAACCCAGAAGAAAATTATGTCATAGCCTGTAACCATTGTGCTTGTCGGGTAAAACTGCTCAAGTTCTTCTGTCTTTTTAGGCCAGCCCAAAGTTGAAAATGGCCATAATGCAGATGAAAACCATGTATCAAGTGTATCTTCATCCTGTTTAAAGCTTGTGCATCCACATTTAGGGCATTTATCCGGCATGCTCTTTGCAACTACAACTTCACCACATTCATCACAGTAATAAGCCGGTATTCTGTGGCCCCACCAAAGCTGTCTTGAAATACACCAGTCATGAATATTATTAAGCCAATGGAGATAGATTTTGCCGAATCTGTCAGGAATAAATCTCAACTCGCCTTTTTCAAAACATTCAATAGCAGGCTTTGCAAGCTCATCCATTTTAACAAACCACTGTTTTTTAATAAGCGGTTCAACAACAGTTCCGCATCTTTCATGAACGCCTACTGCATGAGTAATGTTTTCAACACGTACAAGAAGGCCTTCGTCCTCAAGCTGTTTTACAATTTGTTTCCTTGCTTCGTATCTGTCAAGGCCCTGATATTTACCGGCATTTTCGTTCATTGTGCCGTCATCGTTCATTACATTTATTCTTGGAAGGTTATGTCTTACACCAACTTCAAAGTCGTTAGGGTCGTGAGCAGGTGTTATTTTAACAACGCCTGTACCAAATTCACGGTCTACATAGCTGTCGGCTATTATAGGTATTTCTTTATTAACTATAGGAAGAATTGCATTTTTGCCTACTAAATCCTTATATCTTTCATCATCAGGATGAACAGCTACGGCAGTATCACCAAGCATTGTTTCAGGTCTTGTTGTAGCAAGCTCTACAAATCTGCCTTCTTCGCCTGCAATAGGATATTTAATATGCCAGAAATGGCCTTCTTTATCCTCATGGTTAACTTCTGCATCGGAAATGGTTGTCATACACTTAGGGCACCAGTTAATGAGCTTTTCGCCTTTATAAATATAGCCCTTGTTGTAAAGACGTGTAAATGTTTCAA
Source organism: uncultured Clostridia bacterium (assembly GCA_944384255.1). Lineage (GTDB taxonomy): Bacteria > Bacillota > Clostridia > Lachnospirales > Anaerotignaceae > Neoanaerotignum_A. The sequence continues at coordinate 12,968 of CALWSS010000046.1, read as the reverse complement.
GTACGGCATCTGAACAGCCTTCGTCCATTGTAAAACGTACTCTGTCCCAGTCACAGCTTGAGCCAAGTTTTCTAAGCTGGTTAAGAATAATATTTCCGTACTGTTCTTTCCAAGCCCAGCATCTTTCAAGGAATTTTTCACGGCCTATGTCCTCTTTTTTAAGGCCTTCCTTAGCCATTTGAGCTACTACCTTAACTTCTGTTGAAATACTGGCATGGTCTATACCCGGAACCCAAAGAGTGTTGTAGCCTGACATTCTTTTCCATCTTATGAGTATATCCTGAATAGTATTATCCAAAGCATGGCCCATGTGAAGCTGGCCTGTTATATTTGGCGGCGGCATTACAATAGAATACGGTTTTTTAGTTTTATCAACTTCGGCATGGAAATATTTTTTCTCAAGCCACTTGTTATAGAGTCGTTCTTCAACCACAGACGGGTCGTAAACTTTAGCAAGTTCTTTAATCATAAAAGTTTAACCTCCTGATAAATTACAAATACCCATAACGGCATTTTATTTTAAATAAACATACTTTCTTTTAAAGCAAATAAAAAAAGGGTTTCGCCTATGCCAATAAAAACTCAGCGTAAGGACGAAAACCCGCGGTACCACCTTAATTTCTGTATATAACAGACACTCTTTCAGCTGTAACGTAACTGCAACGCCCGAAGCTACTGTTATTTCGCAGCGGGAGCTCATAAGCTACCTTCAGCGGTTTACTCATAAAAAATCTTTCAGCCAAGGATTTTTCTCTCTTAATGATTATGCCGCTTACTCCTCTTAATCAAAGCTTTTTTCTTTATAATTGGAAATTTATATAATACTATAAAAAAAATTTATTTTTGTCAAGGCCTTTTTATCTTCTGTTCCTCTGATATTTTGAAATATTAAGCAAAACACCCATTGCCGAAAGTGTAAACAAAAGACCTGAGCCGCCGTAGCTTATAAACGGCAGTGCCATACCTGTATTAGGCATTGAGTTTGTGGCAACGGCTATATTAATTATAACCTGAATACCAATAAGAGCCACTATACCCACTGCTACAAGGCAGCCGTAAAGGTCGTCCGAGTTCATGGCTATTTTAATACCACGCCATATAAGCACTACAAAAAGTATAATAACTATAGCAGCACCAACCATTCCCAGCTCCTCACAAATAATAGCAAATATAATATCGTTATATGGCTCCGGAACATAAGTCTTTTGCCGGCTTTGGCCAAGACCTAAGCCAAAAAGCCCACCGGAAGCCACAGCATAAAGTGACTGTATTATCTGGTAGCCTTTATCGTCGGGGTCCAAAAACGGATTAAGCCAGTACTTAACACGGTCGAACCTATAAGAAAACTGCGGCAGCATAATGGCCACCGTACCGCCTAAAACAGCTGCAACGCCTGCCATTACAAAGTACCATATTTTAGGACTGGCCACAAAAAGTATAGCCATGCCGATGCCTGCTATAACTATAGCCGTACTAAGGTTTTCAACTGCAACAAGCACAACAGGAACCAGCAGAACAACACAGCAGCGTATAAAGCCTTTTGTTGTGTTAAGTATACCTTTATGAGTTACTATGTAATGTGATAAAAACATAATAACGGCTATTTTAGCAACCTCTGAAGGCTGAAAACCTATAGGTCCTACACCCAGCCATCTTTTAGAACCGTTTACATCCTGACCTATTATAAGTACCAGTATAAGGCATACATTTGTAAAGGCATAAAGCGGCAGTGTAAAGCGCCGTAAAAACTTATACGGAAAGTTGGCAAAAAAAGTCATGGCTATAACGCCTAAAACAGTCCAAACCGCCTGACGCTTAACAAAGTAATACATATCATTATTAAACTTTGCTCTTGTTAGCGTGTAGTAATAGCTTGAGCTGAAAACCATTACAAGACCGAAAAGCAGAAGAAGAATAATAACAAAAAGAAGCGTAATGTCAAAAATTTGGTTCTTTTTCTTTCGTTTTATGCCATATTCGTTATGCCTTCTGACAGAACTTGAATTTCTTAAATTTCCTGTTCTCAAGCCATATTTCCTCCATTAAAACTTATATAAATATATGTGCCTAAAAGACATTACATTTTATTAACTAAATCTTTAAATATCTCTCCACGCTGCTCATAGCTTTTAAACATATCCCAGCTAGCACAGGCAGGTGAAAGAAGTACACAATCGCCGCTTTTAGCCGTGTTTTTGCAAATATCAACAGCCTGCTCAAAACTATCGGCAAAGCAGTAATCCTTAAAACCATGTTTATCACAGCAGTCAGCAATTTTTTTGGCAGTTACACCAATTAAAACAAGCTTTTTAACTCTGCCGTCAAACTTTTCAACCCAGTCGTCATATTCTGAGCCTTTGTCATATCCGCCGCCTATAAGCACACATGGCTTAACCATAGCCATAACACCTCTTATAGCTGCATCTGTATTAGTGCCCTTTGAGTCGTTGTAGTAATCAACTCCGTTTACCGTTTTAACAAACTCTATTCTGTGCTCTACTCCGGCAAAATTTTTAAGAACATTTACTATGTTTTCAATGCTTATTCCGCCGCAGATAGCTATTGCAGAAGCTGCCATTACGTTTTCGTAATTATGCACACCAAGTATTTTCAAATCATCTGTTGATATTAATTTTGTATCTTTACCGTTACGGTTTATTATAATATCTTTTCCGTTAAGATAAATTCCGTTTTCAATTCGTCTTTGGCTGGAAAAGAACACTACTTTAGCCTTTGTTTTTTCAGCCATTTTCCTTGTTGTTTCGTCTTCGTAATTAAGCACGCAGAAATCATTTTCATTTTGTTTGGCAAATACTCTTTCTTTCATGCTTATGTAGTTTTCAAGAGTTTTATGCCTGTTTAAATGATCCGGTGTTATATTTAAAACTGCACTTATATGAGGGTGAAACTCAACGGCTGTTTCCATTTGAAAACTGCTTATTTCAGCTACAACATAGTCATCTTTTGTCAGTCTTTCAACCTCTGACGAATAAGGCACACCTATATTTCCTACAACTGCACAGTTTTTATACTGTGTTTTAAACATTTCTCCGGCAAGTGTTGTAGTTGTTGTTTTGCCGTTTGTGCCTGTTATGGCAGCTATTGGGCAAGGAGTAAGTCTGTAAGAAAGCTCAACTTCGCTTATTACCGGAATTTTTAATTCTCTTGCCTTAAATATAAAAGGCAAATCACAAGGTATACCCGGGCTTAAAACAACAAAATCAAAATCAGTAACTATATCATCAGGATTGCTGCCGAGATAAAGCTCTATGCCCTGATTTTTTAAATATGAAACATCTCCCAGCTCTTCTTCTTTTTTCAAATCCTGCAATGTAACGGCACAGCCAAGTCTTTTTAAAAGTTCTGCAGCTGAAATACCGCTTTTTGCCATACCACACACAAGAGCTTTTTTGCCTTTAAATTCCATAACACAATACTTCCTTCCATATTAAACGAATATAAATGAGCTTCCCAAAAAAGCTATAAGGCACATAAGAGCCGTAATTATATAAAACACGAATACTATTTTAGTTTCACTCCAGCCGCAAAGCTCAAAGTGGTGATGAATAGGTGCCATTTTGAAAAATCTCTTTCCGCCTGTAGCCTTAAAATAAAGTACCTGAATTATTACGGATATTGACTCACAAAGATATATAAGGCCTACCAAAACAATAAATATAGGCATTTTTAAAAGCAGTGCCGAAGCCGCTACAAATCCGCCTAAAGCAAGGGAGCCAGTATCACCCATAAACACCTTAGCCGGGTAAGCATTAAATATAAGGAATGCAAAAAGGCTTCCTATTACTGCACCGGAAATCATTGATATGCCGTTTGACATTGCCCATGCTTCTACAAGGAAAAATGCCGCAACAATCATTGTAACACCGCCGGCAAGGCCGTCAAGACCGTCTGTAAGGTTTACACCGTTTACTGTGCCCAAAAGCACAAAAAACATAAACGGCCAGTAAATAATTTTTAAATCCAGCATATATCCGTCTGTAAAAGGAATATATATTTTTGTACCCACATTTGTTTTATACATATAGTAAGCAAAGAATATAAAAACAATAAACTGAAGCACTATTTTCTGGTATGCTCTAAGGCCTAAAGAGCGCTTTTTAACTACTTTAATATAGTCATCTATAAAGCCTATTATTCCGAAAGCAACAGTTACAACAAGCACTACAAGGCCGTCATTATTATTTCGTACAAAAAACATGCTTGATATTAAAAGTGCCCCAAGAATAGCTATACCGCCCATTGTAGGCGTGCCGCTTTTTTTCAAATGGCTCTGCGGCCCGTCTGTCCTTTCAGTCTGTCCGTATTTAAGCCTATGAAGCACCGGTATAAGTGCCGGACAAAGTATAACCCCAACAATAAAAGAAATTATAACAGCATATATGGAATATCTCATTAATTCCATTTTATTTCACCCCTTGCAGTCTTTCGGCAATTTTCTCAAAGGACATGGAATGTGATGCTTTAATAAGCATTGTACTGTCCTTTATAAGTAAATCATTAAATCCATTTTCAAAAAATTCATCCAGCGATTTAAAATATTTCACTCCCTCTTTTTTAACTGAAATAGCACCTTTATACATGCTTTCCGAAATTTTGCCTATGCAAATTATATTGTCTATTCCTTTTTGTGCCGCATACTGGCCTACTTCAAAATGCAGTTTTTCGGCAAATGTACCAAGCTCCAGCATGTCCCCCAAAACGGCAGTTTTAACGCCTTCACTTTTTGCCAAAACATCAATAGCCGCCTTTGTTGAAACCGGATTGGCATTATATGAGTCGTTTATAAGAGTAACACCACAAGGCATTTTTTTAATTTCCATTCTCATGCCAGTAGGAACAAAGCTTTCAATGCCTTTTTTTATTTCTTCCATGCTTAAACCAAAGCAGTAGCCAACAGCTGCCGCAGCAAGGGCATTAAGCACCATGTGGCTTCCCGGAACGGAAATATTAACATCAATACTCTTTTCTTTATAATGAATTGTACATGAAACGCCTTCAATGCCTTTTTCAGCTATGTTGTCGGCATAAAAACCGCTTTTGTCCTCAATACCGAACCATATTGTTTTAAGCTTTTCTTTGCCTTTAAGTGTAGAGAGCATATCGTTATCGCCGTTTAATATGGCAATTCCATTTTCGTCCATGGACTCGAATATTTCGCACTTAGCTTTAAGTATGCCCTCACGGCTGCCTAAATTTTCAATATGAGAAACACCAACATTTGTAATAACGGCAACATCAGGTCTGCCTACTGCCGTTAAACGGCTTATTTCGCCAAAATTATTCATTCCCATTTCAAAAACTGCCGCCTGGTGTTCTTCTTCCAGATTAAAAATTGTAAGAGGAAGACCTATATCGTTATTAAAATTGCCTTGTGTTTTAAGTGTATTATATTTTTGGCTTAAAACAGAAGCTATCATGTCTTTTGTTGTTGTTTTGCCTACACTGCCTGTTATGGCACAAACTTTAATGTCAAATAATCCCCTGTAAAAAGATGCCAAATCAAGAAGAGCCTTTCTTGTATCTTCAACATATATAACAACTCCGCTGCAATCCACATTTTTTTCGGATAAACAGCATACGGCGCCTTTTTCAAAGGCCTGGTTTATAAAATCGTGGCCGTCGAACCTTTCTCCTTTAAGAGGTATAAAAAGGCAGCCTTCTGTAATTTTTCTTGAATCAGTAGTAACGGATTTAATAACAGTTTCTTCCAAACCACACATTGAAAGACTGCCCTTTACTGCGGCACATACGTCGCCAATGTTAAAACTTTTCATTTTTCTATCTCCTTAAAAGCTTCCAGCAATACTTCAGCATCGTCAAAATGAATTGTTCTGTCGGAAAAAATCTGATAATCCTCATGGCCTTTGCCTGCAACGGCTATAAAGTCATGTGGTTTTGCCATTTTAACGGCATAAAATATAGCTTCTTTTCTGTCGCATATTTTAACGTATTCACAGCCGGTTTTGGCTGTTCCCGGCTCTATTTCGTCTAATATTGTCTGTGGGTCTTCACTTCTTGGGTTGTCGCTTGTTATAATGCAGAAATCCGAAAGCCTGCCAGCTATTTCACCCATAATAGGCCTTTTAAGTTTATCTCTGTCACCGCCGCAGCCAAATACTGTTATAATTCTGCCCTTTACAAATTCTCTTGCAGTATTAAGCATGTTTTCCAAACTGTCCGGTGTATGTGAATAATCCACAATAGCCGTAATGTCGTTATATGTTTTTACAGGCTCAAAGCGGCCTTTTACACCTTTTACGCTTTTAATGCCTTTAATTATTGTATCCATAGGCACATTAAGCACAACACCTGCTGCAATTGCTGCCAATGCATTATATACACTGAATTTTCCAGGTACGCTGTATATAATATGGTGCTTTTCATTTTTGTACTCCACATCAAACTCCACACCGTTAGGCTTCATAACAAGGTTTACGGCGTTCATATCGGCTTTTGGGTTTTCAATGCCTGTTGTAAGTGTATTTCCAACAGCTTTTGAAACCATGTATTCACCGTAAGGGTCATCAATATTAATAACGCTGTTTTTGCACATACCAAAAAGTATTGCTTTTGCATCACGGTAGTTTTCCATTGTTTTGTGATAATCCAAATGGTCTTCTGTAAGGTTTGTAAACATTCCCAAATCAAAATCACAGCAGTCAACTCTATGAAGGTCTAATGAATGGGAAGAAACTTCCATAATTACATCGTTTACGCCTTCTTTATACATTTCATCAAAAAGCTCCTGAAGCTCAAGGCTTTCCGGTGTTGTTCTGTCAGCATGCAGAACTTTGTTGCCTATACAGTTTTGAATTGTACCTATAATGCCTGTTTTACGGCCTTGTGTTTCAAGTATGCTCTTTATAAGATATGTTGTTGTTGTTTTGCCGTTTGTGCCTGTAACGCCTATAAGACGCATTTTTTCAGACGGATTATTATAAAATGCAGCGGACATTGAAGCAAGTATGTGTCTTGTGTTGTCTGTTTTTATGCATGTTATTCCTTCCGGAACTGTTACGTCTTTTTCAACTACAACAGCTGATGCACCGTTTTTAACAGCTGAGTCAATATATTTATGCCCGTCTGTTTTAAAACCTGTAATACATACAAAAACAGAACCTTTTTTTACTTTACGGGAGTCATACTCAATAGATGTTACATCAATATCGTCACTGCCAGTTATAACACTGTATTTTTCATTTTTAAGCAACACACTAAGCTTCATTGTACCGCCTCCGATAATATTTTTAGTCAGATTAATTTTTCCAAAAACCAATAGTACATCAAAATTTAAACTTATACAATAAATTTACAAAAATTATACACAAAAAATTAAATACATTAAATTAATATCAAATAAAATGGCTTAATTTCCAGTTGTCAATATTATTTCGCTTTTATAGTTAACCTCTGCTCCGCCTAAAGGGAACTGGCTTAAAACAGTATTCCCCTCACCGCTTATAAAATATGTAAGCCCGGCATCGGATATAAGTTTTTTTGCCTCTTGAACATCAAGGCCTGTTATATCCGGCACAACAGAAGTTTTAGCCTCGTCAAGCTGACTTTCGCTTTCGTTATAAACCGGCTCTATACCGAAATACGGCAGTATATTACTCATAAGCTCTTTCATAACAGGGCCGGCAACTGTTCCGCCGTAGTAAACACCCTGCGGCTCATCAATAAGCACAAAAGCCATTACCTGCGGGTTTTCAGCAGGAGCAAAGCTCATAAAAGAAGCTATATATTTGCCGCTTTTTCTTGGGAGCTTCTCGCTGGTAGCTGTTTTGCCGCCCATTCTGTAGCCCGGAATATATGCCTTATTTCCTGTGCCTTCCGCTACTACCTTTTCAAGTATGCCACGCATTGTATCTGATGTTTCTTTTGAAATAACCTGTTCTCCCAGTGGATACTCAAACTCTTTAATTACATTGCCGTTTTCGTCTGTTATAGCTTTTGCAAAGTGTGGTGTAATTAAGTTGCCGCCGTTTACAATGGCCGAAGCCGCTCTTAAAAGCTGAAGAGGTGTTATTTGAAAAGACTGGCCGAATGACATTGTAGCCAGTTCTACAGGACCTATGTTTTCTAATTTATGAATAATTCCAACAGCTTCACCCGGAAGGTCAACGCCTGTTTTCTGGGTAAAACCGAATTTTACCATATAGTTATAAAATGTTTCAGCTCCCAGTCTTTGGGCAACTGCCATAAAAACCGGGTTACAGCTGTTAAGTACACCTTGAACAAATGTCTCCTGACCATGTGTTCTTGGGTACCGCCAGCATTTAATTTGTCTGTCGCCGGCTATATAATAGCCGTTGCATACAAATGTATCATCAACACTTACGGCTTTCTCTTCAAGGCCTGCGGAAGAAGTTACTATTTTAAATGTGCTTCCCGGCTCATAGGTATCATTAATAGCCGTATTTCGCCACATCTGGTTAAGTGCATCTGTTTTTTCCTTATCGCTTAAAGTATCCCAAACGGCTTTAAGCTCCGGGTCGTTTATTTCAAAAGGCTCGTTAAGGTCGAAATTAGGATATTCCGCCATGGCGTAAATTTCGCCGTTTTGTGGATTAAGCACAATTATAATACCTCTTTTGGCACCTTTAGCCTCTACGGCTTTTGAAATAGTCTGCTCAGCATATCTTTGAACAGAAGCGTCTATTGTTGTAACAAGGTTATTGCCGTTTTCAGGAGCAATTCTTGTCTGCTCATCACTTATCTGAACCCCCTGAGAGTCCGTTACTGTAAGTATTTTTCCCGGACTGCCGGAAAGATACTCGTCATACTTTGCCTCAAGGCCTGTTACACCCTGATTATCTTTTCCGGCAAAACCTATAACCTTAGAAGCAAGATTTTTAAATGGATAAACCCTTTTTACGTCTTCATCCACATTAATGCCGTCAAGGTCTTTTTCACGTATTTCCTGAGCCGTCTGCACGTCTATTTTAGATTTAAGACGTACAAGAGCCACGTTTTCGTTTAGTTTATCAAGTGTTTCATTATAGTCCAGTTCCAAAACCTCACTTAGGTACTGGGCTGTTTTTTCTTTTTCCTTAACCTGTACCGGTACAGCGCTTACTGAACAAACCGACTCCGTAACGGCTATGCCTACATTGTTCCTGTCCAGTATACTGCCCCTTACAGGCGAAATAAGCCTGTCTCGTGACTGCTGTTCGTAGGCTAAAGGCTGGAGAAAGCCTGCCTCAAATACTTCTATATATATCAGCCGTCCTATTAGGAACAAACCTGCAAGAAGTGTAAAAATAAGGCAGAAAGCAAGCTTTTTCTTTATTTTTACAGATATTTTTTCCATAACAAATCCGCTCCGCAAAAATATTGTTTATTAATTTTATTGGAGCGAATTTATATTTATGTTATTTTATTATGCACTGTTATCTTCAGTTTCTGAACTTTTTGAGCCTGTTGCTTCTTCTGAGTTTTCCTGACTGCTACTGCTTACATTGCCGAAAGAAGAATTACCCGCTGACTCGTCTTTTATCATTGTCAGAGTCACCTGTGTTCCCGGCTCCACTTTTGTGCCGTAGCTTGGCTCACTTTTTTGAACAATACCTGTACTTTCACCGGTATATGTAACAGTTAAGCCAGCGCTTTCAAGAGCGCTTTGGGCCTCTTCAAGTGTCTTTCCTTTTACATCAGGCACTGTTATTTCCGACAGAGAAGCATCACTTTCGCCTTCTTCTACATAAACAAGGACTTTTGTTCCAGCGTCAACCTCCGTTCCTCCGTGAGGCATTTGGTTAACTACATTTGTTCCTGTTCCTACTACTTCATAAGTCAGGCCTTTAGCATCAAGGTCGGCAAGAGCGTCAAAAAGAGCACTGCCTGTATAATCCGCCACAACTGCCTTTTCGCTTTCTGTACTCTCGCTGCCTTCAACCTCATAACTTGGCTCTATATTGGCATATTTAATTATGTTTTCCATAAGGCTTTTCATCATAGGAGCAACTGTTGTTACACCGTCTGCATAGTATTCCGGTTTATGAATAAGTGTTATAGCCAAATACTGCGGATTTTCAACCGGTATAAAGCCTACAAATGAAACTGTATATTTCCCTTCACTTCTTGGTGCCTGCTGTGCCGTACCTGTTTTGCCTCCGTATGTATAGCCTTCAATTTTGGCTTTTTTACCAGTTCCGTATTCAATAGTAGCAACCATGTCTTTACGCATTATATCTGATGTTTCCTGTGAGAGAACTTTTCTTACAACCTCAGGCTTTGTTTCTTTAACAACGTTGCCGTCAGGGTCTACAATCTGGGAAACTATATAAGGCCTCATTAAATTTCCGCCATTTATTACAGCTGCTACAGCATTAAGTATCTGCAATGTGTTTGTATTAAATGACTGGCCAAATGACATTGTAGCAAGCTCTGTGCTCCTTATCTGGTCTTCACTATACATAAGGTTTGATGCATCTACCTCATCTGGAAGGTCAACACCTGTTTTTTCGCCTATACCATAGTTTTTCTGGTACTTATAAAAAAGTGAAGCCCCCATTTTCTCGCCTATATCCATCATACCGACATTGCAGGAATTGGCTATGATGCCTTCAATATCAAGTGTTCCGTGTCCGCTTCTTAAATGACAGTTTATATCTGTACCGGCAACATTCTTTTTACCGCCGCAATAGTATGTATCCGAGTTTTCAATAATGCCTTCTTCTATAGCTGCCGCAGCAACACATGGCTTAAATATAGAGCCTGGCTCATAAGTGCTTGAAATACAGAAATTTTTCCAAACATTAGCCAATACTGCATTTTGCTCATCACTTGAAAGAGCATCCCACTGAGCCTCATCGTAGCCTTCCGGCACAGCCATAGGGTCGTTAGGGTCGAATTTAAGGCCTGATGCCATGGCTAAAATTTCACCTGTTTGAGGGTTCATAACAATAGCTGCTGCATTTTCCGGGTTATACTCTTCCATACCCAGTTTAACTGCTTCCTCGGCAAATGACTGAATATTATAATCAAGAGTTGTTACTATTGTGTTTCCGTCTGTAGCCGGGATTTCCTGCTGAATAGCGCCTTCTGTACCGTCGTATGTAATAAAAGAACGTCCCGGAATACCGCTCATTTCCTCGTCGTACATTTTTTCAAGGCCATAGTTTGTAGTGCCTGTAAAGCCTATTACCTGTGCTGCCAAAGAGCCTGCCGGATATTTGCGTTTTGTATCGTTTTCAAATACAACGCCTTTTATATCCATAGATTCAAGTTTTTCTTTTATTTCCGGTTCCTGTTTTTTAGCAAGAACTTTCCAGTTTGTGTCAAGTGCCGGTTTTCCTGTAGTCGGGTCTTTTACCAGATAGCCTTTTAAAGTATTGGCATCAAGGCCTAATACCTCACTTAAGGCATTAACGGTTTTTTCCTGTTCTTCTGCCGAATAATCAGCCAATACTCTTACATCCAGTATTACATTATAAACTCTTGTGCTTATGGCCAGCGGTTGATTGTTCCTGTCTACAATAGAGCCTCTGTTTGGCGATACTATAGAATCGTAACGGTTTACCTGCTGCTGTTTAGCCGCTGTTTCATATTCGGCACCATGGACAGTCTTAAGATAAAACACTCGTCCGCCTAAGGCTGCAAAAACCGCAATTAACACAAAAAGGATAAAAATCAGTCTACTTTTTATCCTTTTTCGTTTATCCATATAATCATTCCTCTGCTGCAAATATATTACTCAAAATTAATAACGCTTTTAATTACATCCAAAAACTTGCTTATGCCGAAGCCTTCGCTTTTTTCCTCAGCCTGTGCCTCATACTGAACGGTATAGCTTTGTTTAGGTACGTCAATATACACTATCTGATATGATTGCGGTTCAGTCATACCCAGTCTTGTTTTTGCTTCCTGTTCTATGTATGCCAAATCGGTGTTATCGTTTATTTTTGACTGAAGATTTGTGTTTTCCGTTTTAAGACTGGCAAGCTCGTCTTTTAAATTGTTATTAATAACTCTCTGCCTGTCTACCGTTGCGTTAGACGCCATTGTAACTATACATCCGGCAAAAACAAAAAATATTGCTACAGTAAATTTAGCTCTGTGTATAAAGCTTTTCCTTTTTACCGACTCAGCCTGTCTTTGGAGTCTTTTTTCTTCTTCCGATTTTTGTCTTTCGTTTTCCCTTTCATATATATCACGGTCAAAATCGTAAGCGTTGCTTGATGTATTGTAATATGAAGGCAAATATGAGTTTTTGTATCTTTTAGCCATACTAATCCCCTGCCTAAGTTTTAAATTCTCTCGAGTATTCTTAATTTGGCACTTCTTGACCTGTGATTAAAGCTTAACTCCTCTTCAGAAGGAAGTACCGGTTTTCGTGTAATTATTTTTGCTTTTGGCTTTTTACCACATACACAAACCGGAAACTCCGGTGGACATGTGCACGGGTTTTCCTGCTTTTTGAAGGCATTTTTAACAATCCTGTCTTCTAACGAATGGAAAGTTATAACACAAAGCCTTCCGGCAGGATTAAGCAGGTCTGTCATATCATCAATGGTATTTTCTAAAATTTCAAGTTCCTTGTTTACTTCAATTCTTATTGCCTGAAAAGTTCTTTTGGCCGGATGAGGGCCGTCTTTTCGTGCACCTTTAGGTATGGCTTTTTTTATAATTTCAACAAGCTCAAAAGTAGTTTCAACCGGCTTAACTTTTCTTTCATTAACTATAAACTGAGCTATTCTTTTGGCCCAGCGCTCTTCACCATAGCTGTAAATTATTCTGCTGAGCTCTTCTTCGGAATAGTCGTTTACAACATCATAAGCCGACAATGGGTTTTCGCTGTCCATTCTCATATCAAGAGGTGCATCCTGCATATATGAAAAGCCTCTTTTAGCTTCATCAAGCTGAAAAGACGATACACCTATATCAATAAGAAAACCGTCAACTTTTTCTATTCCCAGACTATTTAAAACTTCTTTTACGTTAAC
>CALWSS010000045.1 GCA_944384255.1 uncultured Clostridia bacterium | reverse complement strand
TTTAAACAGCTTTCAAATGGGGACACCGCTACAGCACCCGGATACAAGCTATTATGAGCTTAAAGAGATACTTAAAACCCAGCACCCGGAATATGTAGTTATGGAAGTTTACTGGGATGTATTGGATGATAAGTTTGATTTACAGCAGGCCAACTCATTTTTTGAAGTGCTTAAAAGCGAAGATATAAAAAATGAGTACATTAAAGATGTATTCCCCCTTGCAGACAAGGTTAAGTATTATCTTTTGCCTATACGCTATCAGCAGAGCTATTTTGCCTATGAAGGCAGTCAAATGGAAAAGGAAATAGAAAATAAATACGGTGTAACAAAAAAACAGGGCGAAGTTCAGCAGGGAGAGGAATATTACCGTTCAAAAGGCTATGTGTACTCTAACCAGCTTATGATTTCAACGGAATACGACACAACAAACCAGTTCAGAAATTTTGACGGCAAGGATTTTGAAATAAATTCCACTCAAAGAAAGTACATTGAAAAAATAGTAAAGCTTTGCAAAGATGAAGGCATACAGCTTATATTTGTAACGGCACCGGTTGCCAATGTTTCTATGGACTATATTAAAAATTATGATTTAGTGCATAACGCTGTGGCGGCTATGGCGGCTGAAAACGGTGTGCCGTATATTGATTACAACATAGAAAACGAAAAAAGGGATATGCTTACAAATGAGAATTTCCGTGATGATGCACATTTAAACCACAGCGGTGTTGAGATAGTGGATTACGACTTTATTCAGTGGTTTAAAGAAAACATACTGCTGTAATTTATAAGGAGGCGGTAATTATGTTTGATTCTGAAAAAAGATTTATTACAGTCTATTCTAAAGGTGTAAGCACAGTAAACGAAATAGTTGTAGATACCAAAACAGGTGTTAATTATTTATTTCACAAAAACGGATATGGGGGAGGGCTTACACCGCTTTTGGACTCGGAAGGAAAAGTTGTTGTTTCAAAAGAATATATAAACTTAGATAATTGAATTTGACGTAGTTTTTTGTATATAGTAAAATAAGGTATTAAGATGAAGTTTGTATTTCTTACTGGAGGTAATTTATATGTCTGAAGATATTAAGGAAGTTTCCGAAGAGCTTGGTTCAACGGGAAATTTTATTCACAGTTATATACAGGAAGACTTAAAGGGTAAGCTTAATAAGCTTTATACACGTTTTCCGCCGGAGCCTAACGGCTATCTGCATATAGGCCATGCCAAAAGTATATGCCTTAACTTTGGCCTTGCTAAGCTTTACGGTGGAAAGTGCAATCTTCGTTTTGACGATACAAACCCTACAAAAGAGGACAACGAGTATGTAGAGGCTATAGAAGAAGACGTTAAATGGCTTGGCTTTAACTGGGAAGGCGACGTTCGTTTTGCTTCTTCATATTTTGATACTTTTTACGATGTAGCCGTTAAGCTTATTAAAGAAGGCAAAGCCTTTGTATGCGACCTTACGGCAGAAGAGATGAAGCAGTACAGAGGCACATTAAGTGAGCCGGGCAAAAACAGTCCTTACAGGGACAGAAGCGTTGAGGAAAACCTTGACCTTTTTGAAAGAATGAAAAACGGTGAGTTTGAAGACGGAAGCCATACTTTAAGAGCAAAAATTGATATGGCATCGCCTAACATTAATATGCGTGACCCGGTTATTTACCGTATAGCTCATGCATCACACCACAGAACAGGCAACAAGTGGTGCATTTATCCTATGTACGACTTTGCTCATCCTTTGGAAGATGCAATAGAGGGCATAACACATTCTATATGCACTATGGAATTTGAAGACCACAGACCGCTTTATGACTGGGTAGTTGCAAACTCCGGCCTTAAAGCAAAGCCAAGACAGATAGAGTTTGCCCGTTTAGGCATGACAAATACCGTAATGAGCAAAAGAAAGCTCCGTGCCCTTGTTGAAAACGGTCTTGTTGACGGCTGGGACGACCCACGTATGCCGACAATTTCAGGTCTTAGAAGAAGGGGCTACACTCCGGAGGCTATAAGAACATTCTGTGAAAAAATAGGTGTAAGCAAGGCCAACAGCCGTGTAGACAGCTCACTTCTTGACTACTGCATAAGAGATGACCTTAAGGCAAAAGCTAAAGTTGTTATGGCTGTACTTGACCCGGTTAAGGTTATAATAGACAACTATCCGGAAGGACAGGTTGAGTTTATGGAAATAGAAAACAACCCTGAAAATCCGGACCTTGGCACAAGAAGTGTTCCGTTTTCAAAGGAAATTTATATTGAAAGAGAAGACTTTATGGAAGTGCCTGTTAAAAAATTCTTCCGTTTGGCACCTCTTAAAGAAGTAAGGCTCAAAGGGGCATACTTTGTAACATGCGTTGGCATTGACAAAGACGGTGACGGAAATATAACGGCTATCCACTGCACATACGACCCTGAAACAAGAAGCGGTTCCGGCTTTGAAGGCAGAAAAGTAAAAGGCACACTTCACTGGGTAAATGCCGATACGGCAGTTAAGGCCGAAGCAAGGCTTTATGATTATATGATGCTTGATAATCCTGATGACCCTGACGGTGAAATGATTATGAATCCAGACAGCCTTGTAGTTAAGGAATGTCTTATAGAGCCGTCGGTTAAAGACGCTAAAGGCGGAGATAAATTCCAGTTTATGCGTAACGGATATTATTGTGTTGATACTAAGGATTCAAAAGAAGGTGCTCTTGTGTTTAACCGTATTGTGCCTTTAAAGAGCTCTTTTAAAGCAAAGTAACTCCTTTTTTCGGAGGTGAAATATATGAGCTATTGCCCTTTTTGCGGCAGAGAACTTGACGAAAGAGGAAACTGCCGAAGCTGTGGATATACTTCTTCAAATAATAACGATGAAATACTGGGGGAAGCGGTTGAAACCGAGTCTAAAATAATAGACGACAACAGGCCGTCCGGTAATTCAAACAGAGATTATTATTCCAACAGCCGGAATGACTCAGAACAGTTTTTCAGGCAGGCGGAAGATTATTTTACAAAAGATTTGAATGTATGGCTTAAAGTGCTTTTTGTAATTCTGTCATTTGTAAATGTGTTTTTGGGCTTTATTATAGCCATTATACTTTTAACAAGCCAGTACCCAAGGTACAAAAGCTTTGGCATAAAGCTTATTCTGCTTTGCATTGTACTGCTTGTTATAAGTTTTATATTAGGTGCTTTTAATTTAGTTATAGGTATTATTTTTGCCGGGCTCAGGCAGATAACGGGATAAAATCAGGCGGTGTTTGATTTTGGATAAAAACGAAATGCGCAAGGCT
>CALWSS010000044.1 GCA_944384255.1 uncultured Clostridia bacterium | reverse complement strand
ACGGCTTCGGGCTTTGCTGCCTGCGGAAAACTTTTTTCAAGCCTTTTTGGTGTGGATTATTTAACAGCTATGATTATAAGCGCTGTTGTAATTGTTGGTTATACAGCTCTTGGTGGATTTTTGGCTGCCAGTACAACAGACCTTATACAAAGTATTGTTATGACTGTAGCTCTTATAATTGTACTTGTATTCGGTGTTCATGTGGCAGGCGGTATGGATAATGTTATTGCAAATGCAAAAGAGCTTCCGGGATATTTATCGATGAACGCTACCTATGTTTTGGAAACAAATACAGCTTCACCTTACGGATTTATTACCAAGCTTTCAACACTGGCTTGGGGTCTTGGATACTTCGGCATGCCGCACATACTTTTAAGATTTATGGCTATAAATGACCATAATAAGCTCAAGCTCTCAAGAAGGATTGCAACTGTTTGGGTTGTTATATCTCTTGCTGTTGCAATATTTATTGGTGCTGTTGGTCTTGCTATGACAAATGTAGGTGCTGTTAGATTCCTTGAAGGTTCAGCTTCTGAAACAATTATTGTAGAAATTTCATCACTTTTAAGCCGTATTGGTATTGTTCCAGCGCTTTTAGCTGGTGTTATATTAGCTGGTATTTTGGCTTCTACAATGTCCACAGCCGATTCTCAGCTTATAGCAGCATCATCTGCTGTTTCTAAAAATATATTTGGTATTTTGGTTGATATTAATAACGAGCCTAAAAGAACTATGGCAATGGCAAGAATTACACTTCTTGTTATAGCTGTTATAGCTGCCATTATAGCAAGAAATCCGGACAGCTCGGTATTTGGTATAGTTTCATTTGCTTGGGCAGGCTTTGGCGCTTCATTCGGACCGGTTGTTTTGTTTGCTCTTTTCTGGAGAAGGTCGAACAGATATGGTGCTATAGCCGGCATGATTTCAGGCGGTGCAATGGTATTTATTTGGAAATACCTTGTTAAGCCAATGGGGGGAATTTGGAATATTTATGAGCTTCTTCCGGCATTTATAATTGCTTGTCTTTTTATAATTGTTGTAAGCCTTTTAACAGAAGCACCTTCAAAAGAAATAACAGACGAGTTTGACAAAGTTAAAGCGCTTAAGGACTGATTAATTATGAAAAGCAGCGGTTTTATTGAAATAGACGTTCACGGCATGAACAAATTTCAGGCTAAAACTTATATAGACAGTGTCCTTAAAAAAGCCGGAAGTGATGTTTACAGAATAGACATTGTTCACGGCTATCACAGCGGTTCATCTCTTAAGGAAATGGTCCGTAAGGAGTACCGCTCACATCCAAAAGTAAAAAGAATGGAACTTGGGCTTAACGATGGAGTTACAACACTTGTATTGAGAGATTTATTTTAAAAATATTTATCCGGCTTAAAATATTATTTGAGCCGGATTTTTTATTATGGTAAATTGTACTTTAATATGGTAAAATACTACCAATATTCTATTTTTAGATTTAAAAATTGGGAGGTGCTGTTATGAAAGCGGTTATTGCTATAGATTCTTTTAAAGGGAGCCTTTCATCAATGGAGGCAGGAAATACAGTTAAAAAAGCTTTTGAAAAAGTGTTTGAAGGCACAGCTTGTGTTTTTCCTGTTGCCGACGGCGGAGAAGGTACTGTTGACACCCTTGTAAGTGCATTAAAAGGTGAAAAAATAAATATTTCAGTAATAGGTCCTTTGGGAGAAAGAGTTGAGGCTTTTTACGGTATTATAAATAACGGCAAAACGGCTGTAATAGAAATGGCATCTGCTTCAGGGCTTCCTATGGTGCCGGAAAATAAGCGTAATCCGTTAAATACCACAACTTACGGTGTAGGTGAGCTTATAAAAGATGCCATAAAAAGAGGCGTTCGTGATTTTGTAATAGGCCTTGGTGGAAGTGCCACAAACGACGGCGGATTGGGTATGCTTTCAGCCCTTGGAGTGGAGTTTAAAGACGAAAATAATAATAAATGCGGTATTTTTGGCCGTGATTTATTTAATATAAAAAGTATAAACGCAGATAATGTTTTAAAAGAGATTAAAGAGTGTAATTTCAGAGCAGCTTGTGACGTTACAAACCCTCTTTGCGGCAGTAACGGTGCTTCGGCAGTTTTTGGACCTCAAAAAGGTGCTGACGAAAAAATGGTAAAAGACCTTGACATGGCTCTTCTTGTATATTCGGATATATGCAAAGACACAATAAATAAGGACTGTGCCAATATACCGGGTGCAGGTGCAGCAGGTGGTTTGGGCTATGCTTTAATGGCTTTTCTTAATGCTGAACTGGAACCGGGAATAGATATTGTACTTGGACTTCTTAATATTGAGGAAGAAATAAAAACAGCTGATATTGTAGTAACCGGAGAAGGCAGGCTTGATTTTCAGACTGTTATGGGAAAAGCTCCCGGTGGAGTGGCTAAAATGGCTAAAAAATACAATTTGCCTGTAATAGCTTTTTCGGGCAGTATAGGAAAAGGTGCCGAAAAGTGTAACGACGGCGGAATAGATGCCTTTTTCCCTATAGTTCGTTCAGTTGTAACACTTGAAGAAGCAATGAAAAAAGAAAATGCCGAAAATAATCTGTATAATACATCTTTGCAGGTGTTTAATACAATAAAAGCTTTTAAATAATAAAAACGGAGCAGAAAATTGGAAACTTATTTAAAAAACATAAACAGAAACGAAGTTTTAAAATATTTGGGGTATAGAGGCGGAAAAGTAGACCAAAAGCTGGAAGAAGATATTAAAAGCTGTTCAGATGAGATAATAAAAACTGCACGACCTAAAGTGACATATAAAGTTTTTGATTTCAGCCATGAAAGCTTTGTATTTGATGGCACAAACTTTATACCGGGCGGAAACAATATAAAAGAGCTCTTAAAAGACTGCCAAAAGGCCATTATAATGGCGGCAACTATAGGTTCTGAAATTGAAAATATAATAAGACGGTATGAGGTAAAAGAGATTTACAGAGCTCTTATATTGGACAGCTGTGCCAGCAGTGCAGTTGAAAATGTATGTGATAATTTTCAGTCAGAATTAGAAAAAAAAGTAAATGAGCAGGGGTTGTTTTTAACTGACAGGTTTTCACCGGGCTATGGCGATATGCCTTTTGAACAGCAGAAAGACCTTTGTGCCATATTAAATACATCTAAAACAATAGGCGTAAGTTTAAGCGCCAGCGGTATTATGATACCACGGAAATCGGTAACG
>CALWSS010000043.1 GCA_944384255.1 uncultured Clostridia bacterium | reverse complement strand
TCCAAAAGCCAATTTATCTCCTTTGAAAAACTTCTCGCCCATAGATACTGTTCCTACCTGGAAGTAATTAAAATAATAGTCATGAACAAACATAGCTTTAGCATCATTAGGAATATCAGGTGTTTGTGCATCAGTCCACTGTGCATAAACTTTTGCTGCGTTATATAGTCCTTCCCAAGTACTTAAATCATCAATAGTAACGCCTGTTGCCTGAGAAAAACGGTCAAAAAGTGTTTTATTAATAAACATAATCTCCGTAGACTTTGCCACAGGAAGTACCAGTAAACGGTCATCTACCATACCTTCTTCCACAAAAGCAGGAATGAAATTTGAAAGTTCTTCTTCGCTGAAATAATCTTTATAGTCAACAAGAATGCTGTCATCAGGCAGAGCCAATACAGTTTTTGGATATGAAACAAATAAATCAGGCAGCTCTGCCGCTCCAGGTTCTCCGTTGGCAGCAGCTAACACCAATTCATGTATTGTATTTGTGTTAGACAAAGATGTAACCTGCACATTTATCTTTTTTTCTTTTCCAACAGTTTGGTTAAATTGATCAATAAGATCGTTAAGTGGCGAATTAGTCTGGCCACCATAAACATGCCAAACTGTAATAGTTATTGGTGTTTCTTCTTTTTCTGTTGTATAAGAACAGCCTGTAAAAATAAACAATACAATAAGCATTAATAAAAAATAGCTTTTGTTTTTCATTTATACACCCCTCTTATTTTTAGCTGTATCATAATAAACCAAATTCTTCCAAAGGTTCTATTTAATGTAAAAAAATTGCTAACTTTTATTATAGCATATATTATTATCTTTCGCCCTACCCGTAGCGGGTAGTTTTTTTAATACATTATTAATTTTATACCTATATTATAAAGCCTGAAAATAGGCATTACAAGTATAATAACTTTTTCATTAATAATAATAAAAATTTACAAAATAGCAACTGTAAAAAGCAGTAAAATCAACACCATATATGAATATACAAAAACAACCATAATTTATTGTTATGTTTAACGTAAAAAAGGTCTTGCTATATGAAAATTACAAATAGCAAGACCTTTTGACTTCATAAATTATTTTAAGTTTTTCTTCATTTTTAAAGCTTTTATTGGTTAATTTTTCTGCTTGAAATTGCACTGCCACAATACTCACATTTACCATATGTCCCTGCACGAAGCCTTGTTGTACCGTTACATTTTTCGCATACGACAGTAACAAAGCTTGATTTGCTGCCCTCTTTGCCCGCAAGAATTACACATGGAATTCCACCTTTTTGCAACGTACAGTCACAAAACATACCTTTTCGGAAAAGCCATTCAAGTTCAGAAAGCACTTTGAACGGCTCCTTTCCAGTTTGTCTTACAAGCTCATCAAGTGTTACAGTGCCATCTGAGTCGCACATAAAAATTGAGTTATAACGACGTGCAACTCCTATTTTTTTACCGTTTCTTATGCCTGCCAAAAACATCAACACAAACGGCACACATAAAATTGTACTTGTAAGCACACTATTACGAAGTATTTCGTTGTTTCCCAGAAGTCCCTCAATTATTGCATAGAGGAAAAAAACTGTCCAAAAACCACCTATAATCATTTGAATATTTTTTTTTAAAAAAAGTCTTTTAATAGCAGTTTTAGAAATATACGTTCCAGTGGTAACAATATTTTTTGCAACATCTTTCATTCTTTATTCCCTCCAAAGAGTATTTTTCTTATACCGCCTGCTATAAACAACAAACCTAAAACCAATCCAAAAATAGAGCCTGCTTTAACTGAACTATCACTTTTTTTTGCAAATTCCTCAGCATTCAAAATTCCTTCGAAAATAGAAACAGGAACAGCATTTGAAGCTTGTATCAAAGTATCACCTTTTTGAATACCAATTAACGTATACTCAGAAGTATTTTCCGGTGAAAGTATCCTGTATGATATTTTTTGCATACCCGCTTCTAAAGGCGTAATTCTTTTTGACAATTTTTCTTTTTTAGCTAACTTTTCTGTTTTTGAAATAGAATATTTGCTTTCTTTGTCATTAGAATGGATAATCCAACCTTCTTTCAGGCTTTTTTCATCATAGTCAGTGAAATCATCATAAAAAGAAAGCTCCGATAGGAAACTATTATCCACATTAAATTCGCCAAGGGTGCTTGGTGCAACCAATATTGTTGAAATCTGGGATTCTGCATTGATCCCATTATTTTTCTCATCGGTAAAATCAATATATTGTTCCATCCAGTCCCATACTACTTCATCATCTTTATAAGAAAATTCTCCATATGTCCAGACAACTCTTCTGGCAGCAATTCCAGGAAGCTTTACACCAGTTAACGGATCCTGTATATTTTCATCAGATTTTAATATTCCCGAAACAACAACAAGCTTACCTTCGTTTTCAGGATTTACTTTACCATCCTCAACAGTTATGGCATTACTAATCAACTGGGTGCTTTTCGGAACAGAGAAAAGTGCTTTTCCGGCAATAAAAAAATAAATATACCAAATATAATCAGTATAAAGCCACCTATTCTTCTCATTAAAATTCCTCCATTCCATTGTTGTCTGTGTTTTTTAGAAAAGTTTAAAAATGTATTCTCCACCTATTTGGATAGCATAATTTTAAAACTAAAAATAAAATTTATTATTAAATTCAAAGTAAGAGGTAACGACTTAGCCATCTTATAATGGGGGATTAGCATTTGATGGCATAAGTTGTTATCACAAACATTTTATTAGAAATATTTACAATCCAATTTGTAACTTTTAACATTCATTTTCATGACTAATTTAATGCTTTAATAACTATGTTAAAATAAATTTATAAATTTATAAATTTCTATATTCTTAATTTTTAATATAACATAGTCTTTTTTTTTCTTCACTACCCGTAGCGGGTAGTCTATTTTTATGATATATAAAAAACTTGAAGGTAATAAAAAATTAAAAGTTGGGTTTATTAGAAATAATATGCAAATTTTTATATTTAAAATTAAATATTTTTTTGATTTCATAAAAAAATAAAGT
>CALWSS010000042.1 GCA_944384255.1 uncultured Clostridia bacterium | reverse complement strand
TCTTAAAGCGTTGTTAAGCTCCGGAATTTTGACAAATCCGCCATATCCTGAACGTGTTACTGCCGAAAGCTGGTTTACACTTACATTTACCATAAATTTATACCAAAGAGCACGCATCATATCCTTTGGTGCCTCACTGTCTATTCCCGACGCATCAAAAAGCTCTTTTACAGCTTTAACTTCCGGGCTCATTACAGTATTATCAGCATTGCCAAACTTTATCTGGCCTTCGTATGAGCAGTATATGCCGCCGGTTTTGTCCCTTTCAGCATCTGTACTGCAAAGACCATAAAGCACTGTGTTTTCCGGGTAAAAGGCCTTTATTCTGTCCCTTGCTGAAACACCGTTTATAATTGTAAGAAGTATTGTATCTTTAGTTACAATATTTTTTACATCTTCAATGGCCTGCTCCAGCTGATAATTTTTTACCGTAAATATTACAAGGTCAGCCTTCCAGTTTGTTTCATTTGGTTTTACAACATTCGGCATTATGTGTTCACCGTTTATTGTTTGACCGTTTTGACGTATTTTTTCAGCTCTGCTGCCCCCTGCTACAACAGCAAAGCTTTCTGCTGTTTTAATAATATGCCTTGCAAAAACAGTGCCTATTGCCCCTAAGCCCACCATTGCCACATTTTTAATTTCCACAGTGCCTGCCCCCTTTGGCTGATTATTTTAATAAAGACCCTCTATGGTTTTAATAAGAAGATATATTCTGTCATTCCACGGTGTAGGAACACCGGCTTCTTTGCCGAATTTAATAACTGTTCCGGCAAAATAGTCAACTTCCGTGTGGCGTTTTGCCTCAACATCCTGAAGCATTGAAGTTTTGCCAACAGGGTCGAATGTAGCCAGTTTCTTTTCGTAAGCATAGGCGTCATCTTCAGTTAAATTAATGCCTTTTTTGTTGGCAAGTGTTATAACTTCTGTCATTACCTGATGCATAGCATCATTAAGCTCCGGCACTGTAAGGAAATGTCCGTATCCTGCCCCTGTTATGGCCGAAAGCTGGTTTGTGCTTACATTTATCATAAATTTATTCCATATTGTTCTTATCATATCAGGGAACACTTCGTTTCCTATGCCTGCCGCATCAAAAAGGTCTTTTACAGCCTTAACTTCCGGGCTCATTGTGGTATTGTCGGCTTCACCAAACTGTATTGTGCCTTCACATCTGCATTTAATGCCTTCATCACTTCTTACGGCGTCTATACCCATACCTATGCCGTAAAGAACAGTATTGTTTGGATAAGCCGCCTTTATTTCGTCTCTTGCTGTTACACCGTTAAGAACTGTTAAGAAAATTGTGTTTTCGGTAACAACATTTTCCACATCCTTAAGTGCCTGTGCAAGATGATAATTTTTTACTGTAAATATAACCAAATCTGCTTTATAATCAGTGCTTTCAGGCTCCACAACTTTCGGCTTTACTTCTTCACCGTTTACTATAACACCTTTAGAGCGTATTCTGTCGGCTCTGCTTCCACCTGCTATAACAACAAAATTATCCCCTATGCTTTTTATAAGATTTTTGGCATATACACAGCCTATAGCACCAAAGCCCACAAGAGCCGCCTTTTTAATCTCCATTTATTTCCCCTCCGTTTTCACATTCCTCTTCGTCTTTATCCACAAACAAAAAGTCAACTGTTCTTGCCTGAGTATCTGCTCTAAGCACCTGAACCCTAACTTCATCACCTAAGCGGTAAATTTTGCCTGTTTTCTTGCCTACAACACGCATTTTGTCTTCTTCATACTCGTAAAAATCGTCTTCCAGTTCATTTAAAGGCACCATGCCTTCAACAGTGTTGTTAAGCTCTACATATACTCCCCAGCTTGTAACACCGGAAATAATGCCGTCGTATTCCTCACCAATACGGCCGGACATATATTCGGCCATTTTAAGCTTATCAGTTTCCCTTTCGGCATCATCGGCTGTTCTTTCGGTTACAGAGCAGTGATAAGCCGCTTCGGCAAGGAAGCTTTCATAATGACGTATTCTTTCAGGTGAAAGCTGGCCTTCTATAATTTCTTTTATAATCCTGTGTATCTGTAAATCAGGATAACGTCTTATAGGCGATGTAAAGTGGCAGTAGTATTTTGCCGCCAAACCGAAATGGCCTATATTTTCAGCCTGATATTTGGCCTGTTTCATACTTCTTAAAACCATACGGCTTATAATGTGTTCCTGAGGTGTACCGCTTACTTTTTCTATAAGTCTTTGAATTTCTTTAGGGTGTATATCCCCTTTGCCCTTTATTCTGTAGCCGAAAGCCGAAATAAGCTTTTTAAGGCCTTCCATTTTTTCTTCGTCCGGCTGGTCGTGGTTACGGAAAACAAAAGGCACACCCTGCCAATAATAGTCCTCAGCTATTGTTTCGTTGCACACAAGCATAAATTCTTCTATAAGGTTTGTGGCAAGGTTCTTTTCATAAGGACCTATTGCAAGAACTTTTCCGTTTTCGTCTAAAGTAATTTTAGACTCTGGAAAATCAAAATTAACCGAGCCACGACGCTGTCTTTTATGGTTTAAAATCTGCCTTAAGTCGTTCATGTCCTCAAGCATAGGCACAAAGTCGGCATATTCTTCCATCTGTTCTTTGTCGTGATGTTCTATTACGTTATTAACTTTTGTATATGTCATACGGCATGAGGAATGTATAACAGACTCTACAATACGGTGGTTTACTACATTTCCGTCATGGTCTATTTCCATAATACAGCTTAAAGTAAGGCGGTCGCAGTCCGGGTTAAGCGAGCATATACCATTTGAAAGCCTGTGGGGTATCATAGGTATTACCCTGTCTACAAGATAAACACTTGTGCCTCTTTTATAAGCTTCTTTATCCAGCGGAGAGCCTTCCGTTACATAGTGGCTTACATCGGCTATATGAACGCCTAACTGGTAATTCCCGTTTTCTAATATTTCAAGGCTTACGGCGTCGTCAAAGTCCTTTGAGTCATCACCGTCTATTGTAACGGTTACAAGCTTTCTTAAATCCTCACGGTCTTCAATTTCGGCTTCTGTAATGTCCTCAGGCATGTTTTCCGTCTGCTCATAAACATCTTCCGGATAGTCAACCGGCAGGTTAAACTGTCTTATAACCGAAAGTATATCAACTCCCGGGTCGTCTTTATGGCCTAATATCTCTATAATTTCGCCTTCGGCACACTTATTAGGCGACGGGCGTTTTGTAATGTTTACAACTACCTTGCTTCCTGTAACGGCGCCTTTTGTGGAGCCTTTTGGAATAAAAATATCGTTTATTTTTTTATCATCACATACAACAAAGCCAAAGCCCCTGCCTTCGTCAAATGTACCTACAATGCCTTCTCTTTTTTGAGAAAGTATTTTTACAACTTCACCTACAGGACGTCTTCCGCCAAATGCAGGCTCTGTAATACGAACAAGGACTTTATCTTTATTCATGGCATTAAGAGAGCTTTCCGGCGGAATATATATATCATTGTCGTTGCTGTCTTCAAGCCGTGCAAAGCCGAAGCCTTTGGCATTGGACATAAAAACGGCCGGAAAAAGATTAACCGATTTTGTTGAAACTATTTTGCCTTTTCTTGTTTCGTAAACTTCACCGGAAGATATAAGAGAGTCTATAACAGCCTCAAAAGCGTCTTGGTCTTCCTTAGGCACTTGAAGCATTATTCGGATTTCGCCTCTTTTAAGCGGCACATAATCCTGACTGCTTATAAATTCCTTAATACGTTTTTTTCTTTCAAGAAGTTTTTCATCAAATTCCATAAATGCCGCCGCCTTTCCGATACGAAAGTAATCAATATTATTATAACAAATAACCAATAAAATAAAAACAAAAAAATTATTTATATAATTCTTTAAATAACAGCTTATAAATGATAAAATTTACAGTGAGGTGATTATATATGAAACCATTAGTAGGTATTATAATGGGCAGTGATTCCGACCTTCCTGTTATGAGTGAAGCGGCAAAACTCCTTGATAAACTGGAAATTCCTTATGAGCTTACTGTTATTTCGGCTCACAGAACACCGGATAGGATGTATGAGTATGCCCATAAGGCACATGAACGCGGCATTAAAGTAATAATAGCCGGAGCCGGCGGAGCGGCACATCTTCCGGGCATGACAGCGGCTATGACAAGCATACCTGTTATAGGTGTACCTGTTAAAACATCAACATTAAGCGGTGTTGACTCACTTTATTCAATATGCCAGATGCCGCCGGGAATACCTGTTGCAACTGTTGCCATTAACGGTGCACAAAATGCCGGAATACTTGCGGCACAGATTTTGGCATCTTCTGATGAAAATATTTACAACAAAGTGCAGGACTTTAAAAAAGGTCTTGAAGACATGGTGCTTAAAAAAGCCGAAAAGCTTGAGGAAATTAAATATGCCGCTTATATTGAAGGCATGAAAAAATAAAACATAATTTTACTTAAAATAAAGCCTAATTTTTAAGGCTTTATTTTTTTGTACCGTTGACAAAAATTTTTACGACGCATATTATATAAACAACTTTATTTTCGGAGGCAGAAATGAACGATTATATAACCACTTATTCAAAAAAGCATATAAACCCTCTGAAGCCTGGTATTGATGACATAGACATTAATGACATAGCTCATGCTTTGTCCCTCTCGGTACGGGCAAACGGGCATTTCCCGGAGTTTTACTCAGTGTGCCAGCACTCAATTCATTGCTGTGAAGAAGCCCTCTGCCGTGATTTAGACAAAAAGACGGCTCTTTTGTGCCTTCTCCACGACGGCAGTGAAGCCTATATTGCCGATATAATTCGGCCGGTTAAAAAACATATTCCCCAGTATATGGATATAGAAAAAGTTATACAAAACGCTATTTATAACAAATATGCCAGCTCTCTTCCAGATGAAAAAGTTTTAAAACAGGTTAAAGAAATAGACGATGCCCTTTTGTATCACGAATTTCTGTATTTTACAGGTGAAAAATTATTTGAAACAGAACCCATAATTAAATCAAGTCCCGATTTTTCATTTGTGCCTTTTTCCGAGGCTGAGAAAAAATTTCTTGCTTTGTTTAAAATATTAAGATGATAAAATTAAATAAAAAACGGCACGAATTTTTTATTATATAATTTCGTACCGTTTTATTTTTTTATTTATTATAAGAGTATTTTTTAATAAGTCTTATATCCTTGCCAAAAAACTTCATTACTTTGTATTCCCCAATTATTCGTGATGTTATTCTTTCGGAGTATATATTTTGTATATCGTTTACCGAAAGATTAGTTGATATAATAACAGGCTTTTTATTAATAAGCCTTGTATTTAAAATATCAAAAAGCTCGGAAGAAGTAAAAGACGTATTAAACTCCGTTCCCAAATCGTCTATTATAAGCAAATCCACCGACTGCAAATCGTCAGAAAATCCGGTTTGGCTCTCTTCCTCCTGAGAACGGTTAAACCGCTCCTTTTCTATTGTTTTAAAAAGCTGTGGCGCTGTTGTATAAAAAACAGTATAGCCTTTATCAAGTATTTCACGTGCTATACAGCTGCAAAGGAAAGTTTTGCCCAGTCCCGGGCCGCCATAAAAAAGCAGGTTATCCTTTTTTTTACTGAAATTTTTAGTAAACTCAAGGCACACACTAAGTATTATCTGCATGTTTTCTTTAGGTGACATTATATCACCCTGTGCCGTTTGGCTGCTGTAATAATTTATATTGAAATTATCGAAATTTTCATCAGCTGTTATTTCACGCATGTTAGAACTGCTGTAGGCCATTTCAACTAATTTTTGTGTAAAGCATGAGCACTCTCTTTGGCCGATAAAGCCCGTATCATGGCATTTTTCACATTTATAATTTATATTAAGACAGTCAGGGTCAAAGCCGGCGTTTTTCATTACCTGTATCTTTTCAGCCTTAAGAGAATCCATTTTTTCTTTAAGCTCAACAATATCTTTAGTAGGTGTTTTGGAATCTATGGCATTTTTAGCCGCTGTTATGCCTAAAATGGCTATTTCGTTTTCTATCTGTCTCACTCTCGGGCAGGCAGCATAAACTTCTTCCCTTTTTTGCCTAAGGTGTGACTGCTCATTTGTTCTAAGTGAATCAAAATATTTAATTACCTGCTTATAAACATCGCTTCTGTCAGGCATTTAGTTATTCCCCTCCGCTTTAAGCCTTTGAATTTCAAGGCGTTCTATTTCGGAATAATCATATTCCCTTTGGCTGTAGTTGGTAAATTTATTTGTTACACGGTTTACACTTTGTTTAGGTGTATCCGGTGTATTTTGCGTCTGTTTTTTGCTTTCTGCATAGAGCCTGTCCATATTTTCCACATCGCTTAATGTCTTTACTCCGGCCTTATGCCAAGAGAGAAGTATTTTATCTGCATAGCGAAAAGACGGCTTTCCTATACCCATAACTGTTCTGTCACAGGCAAGCTCTATTATATCAATAGGCATTTTGTAAACTTCGCTCCATTTTTTCATGTAGTCTATTTCTTTTTGCACCGGCTCTCTGTTGTTTTGGCCCATAGCCCTCATAATCTGCCTGTAAATGCCGTTATATGCCGTTATGCGTTCTTTTGCCGCTTCAACGGTATTTATACCGCTTTCACACCAGTCAACAGCCACACGCTCAATATAACGCATATTCCGGTGGCCTCTTTCAACACAGAAGTCCAAAAGAAGACCTATTACGTCCATTTTAAGTCCCAGCCAGTGGTAAAGGGAAAAAACAGCCGATAAATCGTTATAAGTGAGCATTCTTTTAAGCTTTGACTCAGCCATTTCAAAAAGCGCTTTTACATCGGCATTTTTATCGGCATACATGTCCAGTTCTTCAGGAGCATAGTGTGGCTGCTCATCGTTTACAATATATTTTTTTTTGCTTGCAGCACTTTGCAAAGCTGTGTTTTTAACCTCTTTTACTCCGCCTTTTAGTATTTCTATGTTTTCACCGTTAATACGTATTAAACCCCTGTCCTGCCAGTACATAAAAGCAGCTCTAACATCTGTTTCGGATATATTAAGCATCTGGGAAACTGTTTTAATATCCGTTTGGCCTTCAAAAGACAAAGCACAGATATAAACTACTGTATACACAGCCGGAGCTTTAGGCATTATATTATTTACAAAATCCAAACTGAGCTCTACATATTTATTTTCATTTAACTGCATATTTAACCACTCCATAATCCGACTGCAAAAACAATTACAGCTATTTTACCACAAACCCGGCTGTAAATCAAAACAAGGCCATGTTTATCCACAGTTTGAAATTTTAAACCGGCATTTTTCCACCTGTTACACGGTTTATTAACAACATATTGTTTATACATCCTCTGACATGTTTTAATCAGGTTATGAGAAAATCAGAAAAATGTTAGAAAAGGTTAGAAAAAGAGTTAGAAAAAAGGTTAGAAAAAGGGTTAGAAAAAAGGTTAGAAAAAAGAGCGCCTTTAAAAGCGCTCTTATAAAACATTTGTACTTATTAATAGTTTTCGGCTTTAATCTCGAAAAATGCCTTAGGATGTGAGCATACAGGGCATACATCCGGTGCCTGCTTGCCAATAACAATATGACCGCAGTTTCTGCATTTCCAAATCTTTTCTCCGTCTCTTGAGAACACAAGGCCGCCTTCGATATTTTCTATCAGCTTTCTGTATCTTTCCTCATGCTCTTTTTCAATAGCCGCTACACCGTCAAAAAGGAATGCTATATGATCGAAACCTTCCTGCCTTGCTTCTTCAGCCATTTTTTTATACATGTCTGTCCATTCGTAGTTTTCACCGGCAGCTGCGTCTTTAAGGTTTGTAACTGTGTCCTGAATTTCGCCGCCGCTTAAGATTTTAAACCAGAGTTTTGCATGTTCTTTTTCATTGTTGGCTGTTTCCTCAAATAAAGCGGCTATCTGCTCATAACCGTCCTTTTTGGCTTTACTTGCATAGTAGGTATACTTGTTTCTTGCCTGTGATTCTCCCGCAAAAGCTGCCCAAAGATTAGCTTCTGTCTTTGATCCTTTAAATTCCATTTTCCAGCCTCCTTTTATAATTTTCATTCATCTTTGTTGCGCCATCTGTGATTTACATAATATACTAATAAGCTTAATACCAGTACGGCAAAAAGCACAACAACAACTGTAGTAGCGTCTTTAAGCGCTATAAATATAGCCACAAGCCCGCATAAAACGCTTATTCCATATAATATTATAACCGCCTGTTTCTGTGAAAAACCGTGGTCTATTAATTTATGATGAAGATGTCCTCTGTCGGCCTGCATTATAGGCTGATGTTTAGCCGCCCGGCGTGTCATGGCAAAAAGTGTATCGAATATAGGGAACCCAACCGAAAGCACACTAACCATAAGTGCAATCATAGCATACCCCTTAAATACTCCAAGTATACTTGTAACAGCCAAAGTATAGCCTAAAAACGTAGCGCCGGTATCCCCCATAAAAATCTCAGCCGGGTTAAAGTTCCTCGGCAGAAATCCAAGGCAAGAACCAGCCAGAGCCGCCGTAAGCACAACAGCCGTTTCATCACCTGTAAGTATACAAAGCACCATAACACAAATTGCCGCAATAGACGATACCCCGGCAGCTAACCCGTCAAGACCGTCTATAAGGTTAACGGCATTTGTAAGGCCTACAATCCAAATTACAGTTATAGGTATGCTGAGCTTTAAAAGTGCATAAGTAACGGGCCACAAAACAACATGTATCCTTATACCGAACATTACCGGTATAAGTGCCGCCACTATTTGAACCGCAAACTTCAGCTTTGCCGGAAGGTTTTTAACATCATCCACCATTCCCAGTATAACTATTATAGTGGCGCCTATAAAAAAGCCCACAAGCTTTTTAACATCTGAATATTCAACAAAGTTATAAAGCAGAAGCACCGTAGCCATAAAGCCCACAACAATGGCTATACCGCCCATTCTTGGCATGGGTTTGTGGTGCATGCCTCTTTTTTTAGGCATATCAATGGCGCCTAACTTTAATGACAGCTTTTTGGCAACAGGCGTCATTACGTTAGATATGGCAAAGGCCGTAGAAAAAGCCGCAATATATAAAACCCAATCGTGAACCAAAAGTAACCTCTCCCAAATTATTTAGTACCAAACATTCTGTCCCCGGCATCACCAAGGCCCGGCACTATATACCCTTTATCATTTAACATAGTGTCGTAAGCTGCGGCATATATATCAACATCCTCAAATGTACTTTGAACGGTTTTTACTCCGTCAGGTGCCGCAAGAACGCATATTACAGTAACGTCTTTTGCCCCACGTTCTTTCAAAAACTCAACAGCCGCCTGAGCCGTTTTGCCTGTAGCCAGCATAGGGTCCAAAACAAAAACCTTAGTATTTTCAAGGTCTTTAGGTACTTTGCAGTAATACTCAACAGGTGTAAGTGTTTCCGGGTCCCTGTAAAGGCCTATATGCCCTACTTTGGCAGCCGGCAGTATGCTGTGCACACCGTCTACCATTCCAAGACCGGCTCTTAAAATAGGCACAACAACTATATCCTGCTTAATTTTACTGCACTTAGCCACAGCAATAGGTGTTTCTACTTCCGTTTCTATTGTAGGAAGCTCCCTTGTAGCCTCGTATGTAAGCAGCATGGCCACTTCGCTTATAAGCTCTTTAAACTCCTTTGTGCTGGTGTTTTTATCCCTAAGCATAGCAATTTTATGCTTCATAAGCGGATGTTCCGATATAAAAAGTTTGCCCATTTTACACCCTCCTTAGTCCTCTATCTGTTTAATACGCCTTATGTGTCTTTCCTCATTTGAAAATTCTGTATTAAGAAAGTCCTTAACTATTTCAATGGCAAGGCCCGGGCCTACAACCCTTGCACCCATAGCCAGCATATTAGCGTCGTTATGCTCCCTTGTTGCCTTTGCTGAAAAACAGTCATGGCAAAGAGCACATCTTATGCCTTTAATTTTGTTTGCTGTTATTGAAATACCAATTCCGGTGCCGCATATAACTATACCCTTATCACACTGGCCACTTGCTACAGCATTAGCCGCAAGTTTGGCATAAACAGTATAATCACAGCTTTCCTCGGAAAAAGTGCCGAAATTTTTATACTCAATGCCTTCTTTTTCAAGGTATTTAATTACTTCTTTCATAAGCGGATAACCGCCATGGTCACAGCCTAAAGCTATCATATTTTTCCTCCCGAAATACTTCTTTTAATATTTATTAAACAGTTAAATTATTAAAATTGTGTAACCCCATATATTCAAATATAACATTTATTCGCCTAAATATCAACTAAAACAAGGCAAACACAATATTAAGCCTCAATGAATTTATGTCCGGCGGCCTTTTTAAGCCTGTTCATAACAGCAAGGCCCTCGCCTTTTTCCTCAAATACTTCGGAATAAACTTTATCAGCTTTAAGGGCGTCAAACTCTCTTAATATATCAAAAAGCCGTGCTCCCGCCGTTTCTATGCTGTCCCCGGCGCTTAATACAAAGTCGGCTTTGTATTTGTCAGTATTTTTTTCACGGCAGAGAACGCCTGTTTTAAGTCCGTTTTTATTGTCCTGCAAACAAAGAGCATTTATTTTTTCTATTACTTTTTTTTCATCGCCTACAACAAGGGCAACATCGGCATCCGGCGAGTAGTGCTTATACTTCATACCCGGAGCCTTTGGCTTCTGGTCTTTTGAGAGCATTTTATAAACAGCCGGGTCAACGGAAATTTCGCCTATTACACTTTCCAGCATTTCTTTAGTTATGGCACCCGGTCGAAGAAGTGCCGGAACAGGCCCTGTAACATCTATTATTGTGGACTCAAGGCCAACGGGACAGCTTCCCCCGTCTACAATCATATCTATTTTTCCGTTCATATCATGAAGAACATGCTCCGCCTTAGTTGGTGAAGGCTTGCCGCTTGTATTGGCGCTTGGTGCCGCTACAGGCACTCCTGATGCATTTATTATAAGCCGTGCCGTTTTGTTAGACGGAAATCTTACGGCTACCGTATCAAGACCGCCAGAAACTGAGTCCGGCACTATATCCCTTTTTTTGAACACAATAGTATCAGGTCCCGGCCAAAAAGCATCTATTACTTTCTGTGCTTTTTCCGGCACCTCTAAAACTATGTCTTTAAGCTGGCTTATATCACCTATATGCAGTATAAGCGGATTATCAGACGGACGGCCTTTAGCCTCATATATCTTTTTGCAGGCCTCAGCATTTAAGCCGTTTGCCCCAAGGCCGTAAACCGTTTCTGTAGGAAAAGCCACAAGACCTCCCTTTTGAAGAATTCCCGCGGCTTTTTCTATAACTTCGTTATTTATATTTTCAGTATCTATTTTTTCAAAATCAGTTATCATAAATTTGCACCACAGCATTTTTTGTACTTCTTGCCGCTTCCACAAGGGCAAGGGTCGTTTCTGCCAATTTTTTTGCCTTTAACTATTGTACGGCTGTTTCTCTGTTCTGCATAAAGTGCTTTCTGTTTTGTTTCGTCAAATATATTATCCCACTGTTTAAGTGTGTAAAGATGCTCTGCCTTATACTCAACCATCTTTTTGTAAAGCTTTTCAAAGTCAATTACAAGGTCAATCTGAGAGTTTTCGTCAAGCTTTTTAACATCGTATTTTTCAGGAAGTATGTCATTTATTCCGTCAATAAACGCTATCATATATTCAACTGACAAATTAAATTTTTCTGCCAGTTCTGTAACTGTACCGCTTAAATTAGTTACTTTATTTTCAAGTATATACTCATAAACTTTCTGCTCTGCAGGAAGGTATACATCCCAAACAGCGTCAACGCTTCTTCCTTCCTTAGTAAATGCTTTTGCCAGCCAGTCTTCATAAATACTCATTTGTTCATTCTCTCCTTTAAATTCGTAAGTAATTTAATAAAAGTTATTAAATAGGCTTTACACAGAATAATAATATATTATTGGATTTTATGCAATAACAAACTTCAAATCATCTTTCATGTTTATATAAATATGCTTATCCTCGGCAAATTCATCTCTTGGCACAACTATTACTTCTACCGGTGTTTTTATGTCATGGAGCACTTTATCGGCTGCCTTACGTAATTCTTTTATATTGTTTACATCCTTAACCGGAGGCTGGCCCATTACAACTTTTGTTATATGCCTTTGGGCTATAAAATCAGCTATGCAAAGTGCCACGTTTTCATGGCAGTAAAAATGGATGCTTCCGCCTTTGGCGCTGCCGTATTGGCAAAGCCTGCTCATCATATCCGGTGTGTCGCTGTTGTTAAATATACTGTCGCCCTGCTGCACATGCAGAATATGAAACTCAGCGCCTATTTCCTCTGCCAGCTGTGCCGCTTTATCTATAAGTCTTTCGGAATTAAGCTGTGATGTAATGCATACAAGTACTTTTTCCGATTTGTCTTCTTTTATACCATTTACAGCCTCATTATACATTTTTATGCCTCCTTTTTATAAACATTGTATATATACACGGTGTGTCTGCACCTGATGACTATATAATACAATAAAAAATTGTAAACTTTATGAAATTTTATTTAACATTTGGAAATATTAAAAAATTTTCATATAAAAAGAAGGCAAACAACTGCAAGAAAATTATGTCCACAGCAAAAAGCGGGCAGTAGGCCTTTTAATGCCTTAAAACCCGCTTCCTTTGATTTTTGGTTTATTATTTTGATTTATTTAATTCCGTTTTTTATTAAGTAATCAGTTTAATTTATTCTTATACTCAATAGCCGAAGCCACAAAATCCCTGAAAAGCGGATGAGGTCTGTTAGGTCTTGACTTAAATTCCGGATGGAACTGAACACCTACAAACCAAGGATGGTCGTGTACTTCTACTATTTCAACTAATTTCTCGTTTGGTGAAATACCGGTTACACTCATTCCGGCTTCAATAAGTTCTTTTCTGTATACGTTATTGTATTCATATCTGTGTCTGTGGCGCTCATATATAAGCTCCTGACCGTAAGCCTTATAAGCAAAAGAGCCTTCTGAAAGTTTGCATGGGTATGCACCTAAACGCATTGTACCGCCCATATCCTCAATGTCTTTCTGCTCCGGCATAAGGTCTATTACAGGATGAGTTGTATCCGGGTTTACTTCTGCTGTAAAAGCGTCGGCATAACCCAGAACATTTCTTGCATACTCTATAACTGCACACTGCATGCCAAGGCAGATACCGAAAAATGGTACTTTGTTTTCTCTTGCATATTTAATGGCTGTAATTTTGCCCTCAAGGCCTCTGTCGCCAAAGCCGCCCGGAACAAGTATTCCGGCTGAGTCCTTAAGAAGTTCGTCTGCATTTTGCTCTGTAAGGTACTCTGCATTAATCCACTGTATGTCCACATTTACGCCGTTATGTATTCCGGCATGGTGCAGTGACTCTACAACTGAAAGATATGCATCGTGAAGCTCTACATACTTTCCTACCAGTGCAATATTAACATTGCCGCTCATGTTGCGCTCTTTTTCAAGCATTTCAAGCCAGTCGCTAAGGTCCGGCTTTGTATCGGCAATACCCAGTTTACGGCAGGCAACCTTTGCAAGGCCTTCTTTTTCCAGCATAACAGGTATCTCGTAAAGACTGTCGGCATCAAGATTTTGTATAATACAGTCGTTTTCCACATTACAGAAAAGTGAAAGCTTATTTTTCATATCACAGCTTATTTCATGCTCTGTACGGCAGACTATAATATCCGGCTGTATACCTATTGAAAGAAGCTCTTTAACTGAATGCTGTGTCGGCTTTGTTTTCATTTCGCCGCCTTTTGAAAGATACGGTATAAGTGTTACATGGATATAAAGGCAGTTTTCTTTGCCTATCTCTCTTGAAACCTGTCTTATGGCCTCCATAAACGGTGTGCTTTCAATATCGCCTACAGTTCCGCCTATTTCGGTTATTACAATATCCGGTGTGTTAAGCTTGCTTGCTCTGTATATTCTTTCTTTAATCTCGTTTGTAATATGAGGGATTACCTGAACAGTTGCTCCAAGGTACTCGCCTTTTCTTTCTTTATTAAGAACAGACCAGTAAACCTTACCTGTAGTGGTATTGCTGTTTATATTAAGGTTTTCGTCTATAAATCTTTCGTAGTGTCCCAAGTCAAGGTCTGTTTCAGCGCCGTCTTCTGTAACAAAAACTTCGCCGTGCTGGTAAGGGCTCATTGTGCCCGGGTCAACATTTATAT
The DNA here is from genome assembly GCA_944384255.1 of uncultured Clostridia bacterium. Lineage (GTDB taxonomy): Bacteria > Bacillota > Clostridia > Lachnospirales > Anaerotignaceae > Neoanaerotignum_A. The sequence continues at coordinate 3,865 of CALWSS010000042.1, read as the reverse complement.
ATGGGTCAAACTTCTGTATTGTAACCTTGTAGCCTCTTGCCTTTAAAAGTCTGCCAAGGGAAGCGGCCGTTATGCCCTTGCCAAGACCAGAAACAACGCCTCCGGTAACAAATATATACTTAGTCTTCTGCATTTTCATCCCCCTATTTTTCGTTAAATAACCATTGTAAATACACATTTTTATTAAAATCCATAATTAAATATTACGCACATATATATTAAATAATATTAACACAAATTCGCTTTAACCGCAAGGCACATGGCCGCAGAAGCAAAATCAATATAAAAGAACCGGCTTAAAACAGCATACGCCGGTTCTTTGTGTTTTTCAGTTATTCATACTTAACTATTTCAGCTTTTTCTATTACAATATCCTCTGTCGGTTTGTCGTTTTCGTCTGTTTCAACAGCGGCTATGGCATCTACCACATCCATGCCTTCTATTACCTGGCCGAAAACTGTGTAGCCGAAATCAAGGTACGGTGTGCCGCCAAGAGAGTTATACTCCTCTTTTGCCTTATCTGAGTAGTTTGTTCTTACTATCTTTCCGCTGTTTGAGTCATAAAGAATTTCGCTGTCGCCGTACTGTTTTACAACCTCGTCTACATACTCAAAGTATCCTTCCTGAACAGTAGGTGACTGAACAATATAGAACTGGCTTCCGTTTGTGTCCATACCGCTGTTGGCATAAGCAAGAGCACCTCTGAAGTGGTACATATCGCCGTTATACTCGTCTTCAAACTTGCCGCCCCAAATGCTTTCTCCGCCTGTGCCGTCGCCGTTAGGGTCGCCGCCCTGAATCATAAAGTCATTAATTACTCTGTGGAAAGTAAGGCCGTCGTAATATCCTTCATTTACAAGACCTTTAAAGTTTTCAACTGCCTTTGGTGCTTCTTCCGGGCAGAGCTTAATTTTAATTACACCTTTATTTGTTGTTAAAACAGCTATTTCCTCGCCTTTTTCCGGCTCTTCAAGCTGAGGGAAATTTGTGCCGTCTGTAAACATTTTTTCTTTAAGGGCGTCAAACTCGGCCTGTGCCTCTTCTGATGACTGAGCCGATGAAGATGACTGCTCTTGTGAAGAAGACTCTGATGATGTTTGGGATGACGCCTGAGAAGATGAAGCAGATGATGAATCACTGCCTGATGAACAGCCGCCAAGCATCATTGCGGCTATGGCCGCCATACAAATAAACTTTTTCATTTATGCCACACTCCAATCACTAATTATATCCACTCGATAAATTTTAAATATATACAGCATTTTTGTCAAATTAATTTTAGCTTTCTTCTAACCTTTTTTCTAACTTTTTTCTAACTTTTTTTCTAACCTTTTCCATAACATTTTTTCTAACATTTTTCCAACTATTTTTCTAATCTTTCCCTCTGGCATTTCCAATGATTTTAGCTGTATTTAAGTATTACATCCATTACATTTTTTACACCGTTTGATGCCGGGCTTTTTGCCATGGCACTTATAAGTTTGTCTTTTGATGAATACAGGTCTTTTACAGATTTTAAAAGACTTTCCGGTGTCATGTCTTCTTCCTTAAGCACAAGGGAATAGCCCTGTTTTTCAAAGCTTTGGGCATTTAATATCTGGTCGCCTCGGCTGGCTTTTGCCGAAAGCGGAATTAAAAGAGCCGGCTTTTTAAGGGCTAAAAACTCGGAAATGGAGTTTGAGCCGGCACGGGATATAACCATATCTGCACAAGCCATAACATGGGGTAGTTCTTCCGAAAGGTATTCGAACTGTTTATAGCCTGTTATATTTATTGACTGGTCAACATTACCTTTGCCGCAGATATGAACCAGCTGAAAATCCTTAGTTATTTCAGGCAGTATATATCTCAGCACTTTATTTATTTTCTGTGAGCCAAGGCTTCCGCCCATCATCATAATAACAGGCTTTTGGTTATCAAAACCGCAGAGCTTCCGGCCTTTTTCGGCACTGCCTTCAAAAAGTTCTTTTCTTATAGGTGTTCCGGTGTGAATACCCTTTTTGCCTATATATTTAACTGTTTCAGGAAAAGTAGTGCATACTTTTTTAGCAAAAGGCATTGCTATTTTGTTGGCAAGACCCGGTGTCATATCTGATTCATGGGCTATAACAGGCACACCGTTAAATTTGGCGCCTAAAACTACCGGCACAGCCACAAAACCGCCTTTTGAAAAAACAATATCCGGTTTTAAGCCTTTTATAAGCTTTTTAGCCTCGGCTATGCCCTTTACCACCTTAAACATATCCGTAAAGTTATCTTTAGACATATATCTTCTTAACTTGCCCGTTGAAACATAGTGGTATTCAACGCCTGTTTTTTCAACAAGTGCCCTTTCCATGCCTTTTTCGGTACCTATATATATTACGTTGTATCCGGCTTTTTTCAGCTCCGGTATAAGTGCCAGATTAGGTGTTACATGGCCTGCTGTGCCGCCGCCTGTAAGAACTATGGTTTTCAAAAACAACATCTCCAGTCAGTAAAATCTATACAGTCAATAATAACAGATATATCCTTTAAGCGCTATATTTTATAGAATACTTTCATAAAATTTATTATATACCCAAGTCGTAATATAAAAACATATTTTTTCATTTTTTTAAATAACATGAATATACTTTTAAAAAAACATGTTCATTTAATTTTTCTAACTTTTTTATAACTTTTTTCTAACTTTTTTACATCTTAAATTAAAAGGAGGACTTTAAAATGTACCCTTATAATGCACAAAGTGCTGAAACAAAAGACGAGAAAGGCATTATTGCGGCTCAAAACCATGTTTCTTCAGCAAACAGTGATGACATAAGCCGTATTTTAGACCTGCTTACATCAGCTGTTAGTGCCAAAGAAAAAGCTGCTGAAAAATATGCCCAAATATTAGACATGATTTACAGTCCAAAAGATAGAGAAACTGTAAGAAGTATATACCTTGAAGAGCTTAGGGGCAAAAAACTCTTAGAACAGATAAAAAGCGAAATTGAGGAAATATCAAATGACCATTTAACAGAAGAAACAGTTGAAACAGAAAAAGACGAGACTTTCCCGCCGGAAGAAACCGGCACTCTTTCCGGTGCATTTAACGGCATGATAACAGCGGAGATAGAAAGTGCACGGTTTTTCCGTGATTTAGCCTCTGTTATGGAGCCGTATTATAGCGATTATGCCAATACAGTATTATCAATTATGAATGACGACCAAAACCACGCCATACTTGATACAATGCTTTACACACAAAGCATGTTCAGTGAACAAAACAGCTGATACATTTAACTTACTTATAACTTATTTATAACTTACTTATAACGCTTCCTTTCAAATGGTGTCCTTGATTATAAAAAAGGGCAGTGGTATAATTTTTATACAGTTTAAAAAATTGTACCGCAAAAGGAGGCATTTTAAAATGAGTGATTGTATATTCTGCAAAATAATTTCAGGCGACATACCTTCAGCCACAGTTTACGAAGATGACGAGTTTAAGGCAATATTAGACAGATTCCCTTCCAACAAAGGACACGTGCTTATAATGCCTAAAACACATGTTGCCAATATTTTCGAGATTGACCCGGACATGGCAGGAAGGCTCTTTAAACTGGCCGCAAAAATTGCACCTGTTATGAAAGAAACATTCGGCTTTGAAAACATGAATGTTATACAGAACAACGGTCCTATAGCCGGACAGACAGTAAACCATTTCCACCTTCACCTTATACCGCGTTATGAAAACGACGGTGTAAATGTAAGCTGGAAACAGCTTGACCTTACAGACGAAGAGATTGAGGAAGTAAGAAGCAAGCTTGCCGGAAACATTAATATTTAAACCAAAAAAGCTGGGATTAAGGTTTTAAGCCTTTTCCCAGCCTTTATTTTT
>CALWSS010000041.1 GCA_944384255.1 uncultured Clostridia bacterium | reverse complement strand
TATCAAGGTCGCCTTTTTTCTCGTCATCGGATTTTTTAGCACCTGTATTTTGAGGAGCTGTTTCCTGTACCGGTGTTCTTCCTGCAAAGCGCTCAATAAATTTTTCGCTGTCTTTGTCCTCTCCGCTCAGTACCTTAAAAGAATATACGGCATCCATTACAGCCTGCTGGTTAGGGTTAATTATAGGCAAATCAAGGCCGTTTGCCATTGCCTGAATAAGGAAATTGCATGTTATAAACTCCCTTGCCGGAAGACCAAATGAAATATTAGAAACACCCAGAACGGTATGAAGTCCCATTTCTTCCTTTACATATCTAACAGCTTTAAGTGTTTCCACTGCCTGTTCCTGCTGAGCTGAAACAGTAAGTGTAAGGCAGTCTATAAATACATCTTCTTTTTTAATTCCGTGTTTTAAAGCATTATCAAGTATCCTTTTGGCAATGTCTATTCTTTCTTCTGCCGACTTAGGTATACCCTTTGAATCCATGGCAAGACCTACAACACTGGCACCATATTTTTTAACTATAGGAAGTATTTTGTCCATTACTTCCTGTTCACCGTTTACGGAGTTAACAATGGCTTTGCCGTTAAATACACGTAAACCGGCTTCAATGGCTTTTGGGTCTGATGAGTCTATCTGTAAAGGCAGGTTCACAACAGATTGTATTGTTTTAACAACTTTTACCATCATGTCGGCTTCATCTATACCCGGTAGACCAACATTAACATCAAGTATATCTGCTCCGGCTTCTGCCTGTTCAATGGCTCTTTCGGCTATATAGTTTAAGTCACATTCTCTTAAAGCCTGCTGAAAACGCTTTTTGCCTGTAGGGTTAATTCTTTCGCCTATTACTCTAACGCCTGTTACTTCAACCATTTTTTGAGGAGAGCACAGTTTGGAAACAGAACTTATATTTTCTCTTTCACCTTTATTTAAAGGCATCTGCTTTACAATTTCTTTTATATAATCCGGTGTTGTTCCGCAGCAGCCGCCGGCTATTCTAACACCTATTTGAGCATACATTTTCATATACTCCCCAAACTGCTCCGGTGTAATGTCGTATTTATTAGTAAGAGGGTCAGGAAGGCCGGCATTAGCCTTTATAACAACAGGAAGTGTTGTACACTGTGTAAGTCTTTTAGCCAGAGGGAAAATCTCCTTTGGTCCAAGTGAACAGTTAATACCTACGGCGTCAACCCCAAGACCTTCCAGTACACATGCCATAGACTCAACAGTACAGCCTGTAAACGTTCTGCCGTTTTCCTCAAATGTCATAGTAACAAAAATCGGAAGGCTTGTATTTTCTTTAGCCGCAAGAACAGCCGCCTTTACCTCATAAAGGTCTGTCATTGTTTCAAATATTACCATTTCGGCTCCGGCTTTTTCACCGCTTACAACCATTTCTTTGAATATTTCATAGGCTTCTTCAAATTTAAGTGTGCCTGAAGGCTCCAAAAGTTCTCCTATTGGTCCAATATCAAGAGCAACAGCAGAAGATGTGCCTTCACAGGCTTTTTTAGCCGCGTTAACAGCCGCCGTTATAACTTCATTTGTGCTGTAGCCTGTTCCATTTAATTTATGTGCATTTGCACCGAATGTATTTGTATAAACAATATCACTTCCGGCATTTATATACATTTTATGGATATTAACCACTGTTTCCGGCTCTGTTATGCACAAAATTTCAGGCCTTTCCCCAAGTTTCAAACCTGCCGCCTGAAGCATTGTGCCCATTGCCCCGTCAAGAAACACAAAATCCTTTTTTAAAATATTACTCAGCTTTTCCACAAACAACGCCTTCCTTCCTGAAAGAACAATTTTCAAACATTGAACAATACTCACAGCCTTTAAACCGCTTTTCCTGTTTTTTATCCGATATTCCCATAATTGCCGTTACCGATTTCCGTGGTATCATAATACCGCTGGCGCTTAAACTTACGCCTATTGTTTTAGATGTATTTAATATGGCACAAAGGTCTTTCTGCTGTTCAAAAGGCATATCGCCATATCCCGGTGAAAACCTGTCAGTTAAAAACAAACCCTGCTCATTTACTCTTTTTTCCAAATCTGACTGAAAATTATCACATACATTTTCAACAGCACTGCTGGCACAGCTATCCAGTATAAGAGCCCTGTAAATCTCTTTTACCTCATAGCGCCTTATTAAATTTTCAATTTCAGAACCTATAGTTGCCGCCATTATAACAGCCTTTTGGCAGTCTTTTAAGAGCTCTTTTATATTGTTTCCGCCAGGTATAAAGTTTGTGCCATGAAACATAAAGCTTTCATGGCTGAAATCAAAAACTTTGTAAGTCACTTTAGGTCGTGCAGTTTTTATAATCTCTTCTGAACAGCTTTTAATATCTTCTTCCAGCTTTTGGTCTACTTTTCCGCCTCTATACCCCAAATATTTTAAAACTTCGTTTCTGTTTATATTTTTCAAATAATTATCCAATTTTCTGCTCCGTTTTTATTATTTAAAAGCTTTTATTGTATTAAACACCTGCAAGGATGTATTATACAGATTATTTTCGGCATTTTCCTTTTTCATTGCTTCTTCAAGTGTTACAACTGAACGAACTATAGGGAAAAAGGCATCTATTCCGCCATCGTTGCACTTTTCGGCACCTTTTCCTATACTGCCCGAAAAAGCTATTACAGGCAAACTATACTTTTTAGCCATTTTAGCCACTCCGCCGGGAGCCTTTCCCATAACAGTCTGAAAATCCAGCCTGCCTTCTCCTGTTATTACAATATCAGCTGTTTTTATTTCTTCCTCAA
>CALWSS010000040.1 GCA_944384255.1 uncultured Clostridia bacterium | reverse complement strand
CTGTTAACCGGTGGGTCGTAGGTTCGAATCCTACTCGGGGAGGTATTTATTTAGGCTCGGTGGTCAAGCGGTTAAGACACGGCCCTTTCACGGCTGTAACCCGGGTTCGATTCCCGGTCGAGTCATTCTTAATTTAATATCTGGCGTCGTAGCCAAGTGGTAAGGCAAAGGTCTGCAACACCTCTATCCGCCGGTTCAAATCCGGCCGACGCCTTTTAAGGTCTATCAATTACTTGATAGACCTTTTTTCTATATCTTCTGTAATTTATAATAATTAATATCGTAAAACTTTTAATTATACCTTTTTTATTTTATAATTAATATTGAGTTTTAGAGTAATATAAAAGGAGGTTTAATATGCGTCTTAAAGTGCTTGTTGATAACAATACATATATTAACCACAACTATTTTATGGGTGAACCGGCATTAAGTTTTTATATTGAAAATGAAAGCGACAAAATACTTTTTGATACAGGCTATACAGATTTATTTATACGTAATGCGGAAAAAATGAATATTGATTTATCTCAAATAAATAAAATTGTGTTTTCCCACGGACATAACGACCATACCAACGGTTTTGAGTTTTTGAGTAATAAATATGATTTATCAAAAACTGATGTTTTTTGTTTGAAAGACTGTTTCAGGCCTAAATATGAAAGCGGAGATTATATAGGTGCACCTTTTTCACAGACTGAGTTTGAAAAAAGGTGTAATCTTCATATAAGTAATGAGCCTGTGGAAATCAGTCCAAACTTATTTCTTTTAGGACGTATACCGGATTATTTTGATTTTGAAAAACGCAGGGCTATAGGAACTTTGGATTCACATACCGGGCCTGAAGATTTATGCTATGAAGACACGGCTATGGTTTATAAACTTCCTGACGGAATTTTTGTAATTACAGGATGTTCTCATAGCGGTATTTGCAATATTATTGAGCATGCCGTTAAATTTACAGGTCAAGACAAAATTAAGGGCGTAATAGGCGGCTTTCATATTTTTGAAAAAGACACAAGGCTTGCAAAAACTATAGAATACTTTGAAAAACGGAATATACGTAATATTTATCCTTGTCATTGTGTATCTTTTAGGGCAAAAGCCGAAATTGACAAACATATACCTGTTTATGACGTAGCTGTAGGTTTTGAGCTCAATATTTAGAATGTTATTAAACTTTTAAGATTGCTTTTAAACAGTTTTAAAACCACGTATATGCTCACTTTGGTTATACGGACAGCTTATATAATCAAAATAACTGTAAAAAGAAATTATACTTTTGTTCCTGCAAATGCCGTTTTTATTAAAGCGGCATTTTTTAATGCAACGTTTAATCATTTTATCACCTCAAATTAATTATTCTCATTTACAGTTAATTAATTCATTGCACTTTAACAGATACATTACAAATGTTAATTTTTTGTTTCTTTTTCCTGCAAATTCAACACAAATGTGCATTTTTTTGATATAATCGTTCATGTTTTTAAGGAGGTTGTGTGGATTATGCGGTTTTCGATTAAAAAAATTATTCCGACATTTCTTACGGCATCTATAATATTAAGTTCCGTAAGTAATATATATGGCGCTGTTGTGAACATGGACTTGGTTTATGATGGAGTAAATCACAAATACAGTGCAGAAGAAGTAAAAATTACAATAGACGGCAATGCTTTAACTGGTTTGGATGTACCGCCGGTTATTATAAATGAACGTACTATGGTTCCGGCAAGAGCTGTATTTGAGAACATGGGCTGTGACATTGCATGGAACGAAGCTACTCAGGAAGTTTATATAATGCATAATACTGATTTGATTGTGCTTAAAATAAACAGCAATGAGGGTACAAAAAACGGAACGGCTTTTTCTATGGATACACCGGCTAAAATAGTTAATGACAGAACATTAATACCAATTAGAGCGGTATCAGAAGCTATAGGCTGTCAAGTTGGCTGGGACGATGCCTCAAGAACGGTGTCTATTTCAACAACAGTATCAGAAGAGCCTCAGGAAAATACCGATAGCAATACAAATGAAAATACAGAAAATTCATCAGGCGAAACTTCTGAAAATAATGGCAGTGCTTCTTCCGGTGACGGTACTATTATAAGCCCTGTTGAACCGGGAGAAAACAGTGACTCCAGCTCATCAAATAACAATCAGTCAACTGGGGGAAGCACGTCTTCTAATGTTCAGACCGTAAATATAACAGGCATAACTGTTCCACAGTCACAAAGTGCAGAACAAAAGTTTACAATTAATGCAAGCGGAGCAATAGGCACATATAACAGCTTTGTACTGGAAAACAACCGTCTTGTTATAGACATAGACAATGCCAACATGAATATTGCCAATACAAATATAACTGCTACAAACTCAACTGTTGTTTCGGCAGTAAGAAGTGCTCAAAATCAGACAGAGCCTACAAAAATAACAAGAATTGTTTTTGACCTTAACTCTCTTGCTGATTACAGTGTAAATCTTTCAAGTGATAAAAAGAGTATTGAAGTGGTGTTTAAAGTAAGTCAGGTATCAAACATAGCCTTAACATCAAGTAACGGTGCAGACTATGTAAATATATATGGCGACACAGACCTTTCTGTTGAAACATACATGCTTACAAATCCTGACAGAGTAGTTATTAATGTGTTTAATGCAGTATCTTCATTGGAGGATATGTATCCGGGTGATAACTGTAATTATGTAAAAGATGTAAGAACTACTCAGTATGACGCTAAAACAGTACAGATAGTAGCAGATGTAAACAGGCTTGTAGAGGCAGAAATTATTAAAAAGAACGGCTATACCTCAGTATGCATAACAAGGTCTTCTTTGGATAATGTTTCTTATAATGCTTCAAGCCACACTCTTACACTGCTTAATTCTTCAGATATAAGCAGTTCAGATATAACACAGACTGATAACTACATGGGCGGAACTTATAAGCTTACTTTAGATGGGGATTACAGCGAGCATTTCGGCACAGGAACAATTAAATGCAACGATGATTATTTAAGCTCAATTAAAGTAGGCCTTGACTCCAACGGCAACACATATTTTGAAGCATCTGAAAATAAAATAGTAGCTGTAAAAACTAAGGAATATGCCGACAGTATTGAAATTTCATTTGTATCACCTAAAGAAGTATACGACAAAATAGTTGTTATTGATGCCGGTCACGGTAAGAACGACAATGGAGCTAGTGCCAATGGTTTATTTGAAAAAAATGTTAACTTGCAGATAGTACAAAAGCTCTATGCTCTTTTAGATGCTGACCCTAATATTAAGGTTTATGCCACAAGGCTTGACGACAGTTACCCTACAAATGCCAGCAGGGCACAAATGGCAAATGAAGTAGCAGACTTATTTGTTTCAATACATCAAAATTCCAATACATCATCTACACCGCAGGGAACAGAGGTGTTGTATATGAACCATTCTAATGAAACATCGGCACCTTCTTCAAAGCTTACAAGCAAAACAGCCGCTCAGATAGCTCTTACATGGGTAATCAACGCTTTAGGCACAACAAACAGAGGCATTAAGGAAAGACCAGACCTTATTGTTCTTAACCAAACAAAGGTGCCGGCTATACTTATTGAAACATGCTTTATTTCAAACCCTAATGATGCGGCTAAGGTAAAGAGTGAAGAAAACATAAATAAGCTTGCAAACAATATTTACAGCGCTATAAGCAATATGCTTAATGACTATGATTTAAGGTAAGAAAGGCTGATTATAATGAAAATAGTATTTGCCACAAAAAACGAAGGCAAAGTAAAAGAAGTTATTAAAATGCTTAATATGGATAAAATAGAGCTTATAACAATGGCTCAGGCAGGCATTGACGTAGACGTAGTGGAAGACGGCACTACATTTGAAGAAAATGCTAAGAAAAAAGCCGTTGAGATAATGAAAATATCCGGCTTGCCTGCTATAGCAGATGATTCAGGCCTTGAAATTGACTATTTGGATAAACAGCCTGGTGTTCATTCAGCAAGGTTTTTGGGACATGACACATCTTACGATATAAAGAACAAAAAAATACTTGAAATGCTTGAAGGTGTGCCTGATGAAAAACGTACAGCACGCTTTGTAAGCGCTGTATGCCTTGCTTTGCCGGATGGAAGAACAATAACCACAAGAGGCACTATAGAAGGCATTATAGGCCATGAAATAAAAGGCACCAACGGTTTTGGCTACGACCCTATATTCTTTATACCTGAAATTAAAAAATATTCCGCTGAGCTTACAATGGACGAGAAAAACGCCATAAGCCACAGAGGCAAGGCCATAGTCCAAATGCGTGAAAAGATATTGGAGATAATATGAAGGTTTTAGTTATAAGCGATACCCACAGGTATTTGCAAAACGCTGAGGATATAATTAAGCTTTACGGTGGAAAAATAAATACGGTTATTCACTTAGGGGATTTGGTTAATGATGTTAGGCGCCTTAGTATAAAGTTTGGCAATATTAATTTTTATAATGTAGCCGGGAATAATGACTATGATTCAGATGTGCCTTACGAAAAGATGATAACACTTGAAGGCAAAAAACTGCTTTTAACTCATGGCCACAGGCAGAGAGTAAACTACGGCCTTTTGCAGTTAGGCCTTTGGGCAGAGGAGAAAGAGGCCGATGCTGTACTATTTGGTCATATTCATGCACCTGTAAGGGAGTATTATAACAATGTGCTTATTTGTAATCCGGGAAGTTTATCATTGCCAAGAAGTACGGATTTTCCTACATTCGGCATACTGGATATAGATTTTAATCATGGACTTGAGTTTTCTGTTATGGGTTATATGGGAAACGGCGAAGTTATGCGTTTAGACAGGTTTTAATGCCTGTCTTTTGCGCTTAATTAAAATATTGGGTTTAGAGTTTGAATTTTAAGAAAAAATATAAACGTATACAATGCAATTACTTAAAAAACCAATTATAGAGCCATGGTGTAAAAAGCAGGTAATAATTCCGAAAAATTTTATTCAAAAAAATAAAAATTTATGTTGACAAATGATGCTAACATGACTATAATATATTTTGTTGGTTGCGGGTGTAGTTCAATGGTAGAACGTCAGCCTTCCAAGCTGAACACGTGAGTTCGATTCTCATCACCCGCTTATGGATCAGTAGCTCAGCTGGATAGAGCAACGGCCTTCTAAGCCGTGGGTCGGGGGTTCGAGTCCCTTCTGATTCACTTAAAAAAGCACTGAGTTTTCAGTGCTTTTTTTGTTACATTTTAATTATTTAACTTCCAAACTGTATCACCGTTTTTAATTGTTTGAAGGACTTTTATATTCCTGATTTCTTCTATTCCGGCAGAAAGCGGATTTTTATCAAGTATTATAAAGTCAGCAGCTTTTCCCGGTGCAACGCTTCCTTTTAAACTTTCATAGCCATATTGCTTTGCAGCATTAATGGTAACGGCCTTAAGAGCTTCTAAAACGGATATTTTTTGATTTTCACCTAAAACTCTGCCGGACTGGCTTTTTCTTGCGGCAGCACAATATACACTTTCAAACATGTCAGGCAGCATAACCGGTGTATCCTGATGAAGTGTAAAGTTAATGCTGTGAAGGGCAGAGTTAAGAGGGCTCATTTGGCTTGCAGTGTTGTAGCCTAAGTTTTTAACATGCATGTCGCCGTAATGCAGTATATGTGAAACAAAGAATGAAGCAGAAATATTAAGGCTTTTTATACCCAAGAGATGAAACGGATTAATAAACTGGCCGTGTATTATAACCGGTGAGCAGTTTGATATATCGGGTTTTTCAAGGGCATAGGTGTTTACGGCATTAATGAACATATCGCAGGCTTTGTCCCCATTTGCATGGCATAAAATTTGGCATTTGTTTTCATAAGCTGTATTAAGAGCATTTTTAATGCCTTCTTCTGTAATGGAGCATGTGCCGAAATTACCGCTTTGGCCTATATAGTGCCTGTACATAAGAGCAGTTTTAAGCTGTGGTGAGCCGTCTATGAATATCTTAATTCCGCCTAATTTAAAATTAGGACTGTTTATGTCTTTAAAATATTCCTGTGCTGAAGCATAGTCTTCAGGCGGTGTAAAAGCAATAATGTCGCCTTTTATAATATCTGCTTTAAGAGCTGATTTATATATAGGCAGCATTTGTCTTGTAAGGAAGCCTTCCTGAAATGTTGTTATGCCGTAAGAAAAATAAATATCCTGAGCTTTTTTAATAGCTCCAAAAACTTCTTTTTCATCCGGTGAGGGTATAAGATTTAAAGCACTTATATAGGCGTTTTCGTTTAAATACCCTGTTTTTTCGGCTTCCTGAATCTCGTCTGAAAAGCCGGATAAGTTTTGTTTTATTACTTCAAGAGCTTTTGAGTTAAACATTCCTCCATGGCCTGACTGGTGCTGCAAAACAACAGGAGTGTTTGGAGTTATTGAGTCTAAATCAGTTTTGCTTATACCGTTATTTTCACTTAAATACGGATAATCCCTAAAAGCAATCCATGAGTTATTGCCTGAATTATTTTCTTTTAAATAAGAAACTATTTTTTCTTTAATTTCTTCTACGTTTTGGCAATCTTTAAGTGACGGCTGAATAAGGGATATTGCAAAAGCCATAAAATGACTGTGTGAGTCAAAAAAAGCCGGCATTAAAGTGTTTCCCTGAAGGTCTATTTTTTCCGCTTGCGGATATTTGGCCTTTAAGGCATCAAATATACCGGTTTGAAATGTTTTGCCGTCTTTAATTAATACAGATTGTGCCTGAGTGCCGGTATCTGTTAAAAGTATGTTTCCGTTATAAAAAATTTTCAGCATTTTGTATCCTTTCCGAGCTTTAGGCTCTTAATATTGTTACTGTTATTTTTATCTGTTATTGGGTTTTTATCCGGTTTATTTGAAACAGCATAAAAATGTATTGTTATTGAAAAATTATTGATAATGTAGTAATATATATTTGCTATTAATTTAATTTTCGGAGATGATATAATGTCTGTTTTGGTTCTGGGCGGAGCCGGATATATTGGCTCACATACTGTATATGAACTTATAGATAACGGATATGATACTGTAGTGGCTGATAATTTATCAACAGGACATGTACAGGCTGTTCACCCAAAAGCAAGGTTTTATAAAGGCGATATAAGAGATAAAGAATTTTTAAACGATTTGTTTAAAAAAGAAGATATAGACAGTGTAATTCATTTTGCGGCTTATTCACTGGTAGGCGAAAGCATGCAGGAGCCTATGAAGTATTACAACAATAACATTTATGGCACAATTAATCTGCTGGAATGCATGGAAAATAACGGTGTAAAAAACATTGTTTTTTCATCTACTGCCGCAGTATACGGTGAGCCTAAAAGGGTGCCTATTTTAGAAAGCGATGATACAGAACCTACCAATACATACGGCGAAACAAAGCTTTCTATGGAAAAAATGATGAAATGGCAAAGTCAGGCTAAAGGCCTTAATTTTGTAGCTTTAAGATATTTTAATGCCTGTGGTGCCCATGTAAGCGGCAAAATAGGGGAAGACCATTTCCCGGAAACACATCTTATACCTATTATTTTACAGGTTCCAAATAAAAAACGCAGTGCAATTACTATATTCGGTGATGACTATGATACACCTGACGGCACATGCATAAGGGATTATGTTCATGTAACTGATTTGGCAAGAGCCCATATACTTGCAATGGAATATTTGAAAAAAGGCGGAAACAGCAATGTTTTTAACCTTGGAAGCGGTGTAGGCTTTTCGGTTAAAGAAATTGTATCTGCTGCCGAAAAGGCAACAGGTTTTGAAATTCCGAAAGAATTTGGCCCAAGACGTGCCGGTGACCCTGCAAAGCTTATTGCCTCAAGCCAGAAAGCAAAAGAAGTTTTACACTGGAAGCCGGAATTTGACAATATAGATGATATTATAAAAACTGCATGGCTTTGGCACAAAAATCATCCTAACGGATATGAAAAATAAAATATATTTTTTTTTGTTTTGTTAAAAGCAGGCATTGCCTGTTTTTATATAGCGGTTTAAGCGTAAAGCTCCGCCTCGGGTGGCCCTTCCCGTGTAAAAATAAAGGGCCTTTTAATAAGCGGGTATGGCGGAATTGGCAGACGCGCAGGATTTAGGTTCCTGTGCTGTAAGGTGTGTGGGTTCAAGTCCCACTGCCCGCAGTGTAAACCCCTTGAATTTCAAGGGGTTTTATTTTTTGTGTTGCATTTCGTGTTGCATTTTTTCAAAGTAATTAATAACTATATTATTAAATTCTTGTTCTTTATCTGTTAATGTGTGCTTGTATATGCCATTAAGAACAGCCTCGGACGACCAACCGCCTCTTTTCATTATATATTTGTTTGGAATGTTAAGAGCGTGAAGTATAGAGGCTTGATAGTGTCTTAAGTCGTGAAAACGAAAATGCGGCAGATGTTCCTTTAAAAGAGCCTTAGTAAATCTATCTGTAATTTGTTGCGGAGTAAGCTGTACTAATGGACCTTTAATATTTTTAAAATGCTCTATAACAAATGGCGGAAAGACTACACTTCTATAACCGGCATTTGTTTTAGGTGCTTTAATGCGCCAAGTAGCGTCAGGAGCATTGACCATTGCCTTTGAAACAGTTATAGTATTATTATTAAAATCTATATCTTTATCAGTCAAAGGCGATATTTCGGAACGACGCAAAGAGCCAAAAGCCGCAAGAAGTACAGCTTTTTCAAGCTCAGTACCCTTAATTGAGTCTAAAAGTAATTCAATATCATTATCATTAGGTATATAATGTTCTTTTTTTGTACGTTGTGGCAATGATACTCTAAATACTTTTTCAGGGGCAAACATGTCCAATGTAGCTGATAAAAGCCCGTATATATTAGCTGTTGTTTTAGGCGATACAGACAAAGCCTCTTTTTGTAAAGCTTTTTGGATTTGTTCAGATGTAAGTTTATTTATGTATATATCCTTTAAATCGTTTAAATGATTTAATGATATACATTTATAACCCCTTATTGTAGAAGGTGAAAGAACTTTTTCCTTAGATTTTATGTAGCGCTCTAATGCGTCACCAACGGTTATTTTTGATGATTGTATTAGATTTTTATTTTTTGCGAATTGAGCGGCTAAAAATTCAGCCTCTTTTTTGGTATCTGCTGTAAAACTTTCATATTTGCGCTTTTGTTTGCCGTCTATTAATTCAGTGTGTGAATATACCAAAGCCCGCCACTGACCGGACGGCAGTTTTTTTGCTTTTGCCATTAAATCACCCCATATAAAAATATAGGAATAAAATGCAACACTTTATTATTAAAGCCCTGTTAAACAGGGCTCTAATGTATGTAATCTCTACTGTAGCAAGAAAAGTCTTTTTAAATTTAAGACACTTGCTCTTTTTTTAATATATTTAATGTTTCGTAATATTCATAGGCAACAGGAACTCTTGTAAATTTAGCTGTTCCGTTAAAGTTTTCTTTTACAACATTTTCTATATCATCAAGGCTCACATGGAAAAATTCTTTTCTAAGATTTACTCTATTAACACTTTGCTTTTCAAAATGCTTATGAAGCGCATTCTCAAGAGCCGGGGCATCGTCTGAAAAAATCATAGCATGAACATCAAATTCAAAAGGAACAGAAGCACTGCTTAATTCTTTTATTCTATCCATAGGCTCTAATCTTCTTGTCATTCCTATTTTATAAACATCTTCGCCGAATGAGCCAATATTTGAAATTACATAAACAAAGCCTGCTCTTGTATTTTCCTCACGTTGAAGCACATTTTCCTTATCCTTTTCGATAGCTTTAAGTTTTTCCTCAAGTTCTCTTATTTTATCAACATATAGTTGTTTTTCAATTTCAGAAGATTTATTTAAATATGACATGAGTTTAGAAATTTCATTCTTAAACTGAGTTTCTTCTTTTTCAAGCTTTGCTTTTTCTCTTTCTATTTCGCGGCGTACTTTTTCTTCCTCAATCATTTGTTCTTTAATAGCTCGTTGCTGTTCTTTTTCCTGTGCACTTTTAAGTTCATATGTATAAATGAGGTTAAGTTCTTCGAGCTTTAACTGGAGAATGTCGTTTGACAAATTAACACCGTCAACACTGAATATTTTATTTAAGGTTTCAAATGATTTTGTTATTTTACTTCTGGATGAGTCTATATTTTTCACAGTAAGGTTTAAATTTATGTTATCGCATTCTGAATTAAAACATCTAACAATCTGTTTAACATTATCATTAATTTGTTTTCTATTTTTAAAATCATTAAATGATAATATTTTAATATCATTGTTGGCGGCAGAAAGTTCTTTTTCTTTAAGTTTAAGAATAGAAAGCTGATTTTTGCATTCTTCTGAGGTTATACCGTCATAGTTTGATATATCATATTGACTTACTATTGTTTCAGTCTGAAGCTGTGACAGCTCATTTTTTAATTCTTCGATTTCTGAGTTAAGTTTCTCTTTTTGGCTGTTAATATCTAAACTAATTTCATTCAATTCATTCATTAAACGAGTTTTATTTGCTTCGTTTGCACGCTCTAATTCTGATGAATTATTATAACCGTTTATTGCTTTTGAATATTCCTCAAACCTTTTTTTATTGTCAACAGTTTGCATTATTAATAGAATTATACCTATTATTGGAGCAATAATTGTAGGCCACAGAAAAATTAATACAGCTATGAGCCATGAATTTAAATACCATTTTTGTTTTTTCATAATAAGTCCTCCCTAAAAGTTTTTAATATTATAATTTACCCCTTAACTCAACCACTTTACCAATTATGGATAGAGGTAGAGTTTTTATTTCATCAGTAGTATAAAACATTGGTTCGTACTTGCTGTTAAAAGATATA
>CALWSS010000039.1 GCA_944384255.1 uncultured Clostridia bacterium | reverse complement strand
TTTTGCTGTTTAATAAATAAGAAACCGGCTGCAACAAAAAAGCATATAACGATAATAAACATCTTTTTCATAAGTTCTCCTCCAACTTTTTTTAACTTTGGCACATAAACGAATTAATTATAACAATATAGTACATTATGTTTATTGCTCTTTCAATGTAATTATTTACTTTTGTACGTTAATAAATAAATAACACATGCTTTGAGTTAAAATAAAATTGCATTTTATAGTAAAAAAAATACGAAATATATCATATTTGAAAAATTATTTTTTATGGTTAAAAAATTACTTATAAATATTTTTACTATATTTTCAAATATTAGTTTATTGTTTTAAAATTAATCAGGATAGTATCATCCTATATTATAGTATAAAATTCGTAAATTTATAATGTATTCTGTAAATAAATTTTAAAAATGTCATAAATTATATAATTTTTATTTATTTTAAATATAATAAAATTAATTTTTATTGTGAAAAATTGGCTTTTGTATTGACATAAATAATGTTATTTTGTATAGTAATCTTGTAAGATTAATATCGTAAATTTATTACTGAGAAGGGAAGTTTTTTAAATGGCTATTAAAGTTGGCATTAATGGTTTTGGTAGAATAGGAAGGGTTGTTTTCAGAATACTTATGGAAAGACCTGAAGAATTTCAGCTTTGTGGCATAAACCTTAGAAACGCCAATATTGAAGACATGATTTACATGATTAAATATGATTCTGTTTTTGGAAGATTTAACGGAAAACTTGAACCTGCGGAAGACGCAATTATTGCTAACGGCAAAAAGATAATGGTTTATTCCGAAAGTGACGCATCTAATATTGATTGGACTAAATGCGGAGCCGAATACATAATAGAATCAACTGGTGCTTACAATACAACAGAAAAAGCTTATGTACACATTAACGGCGGTGCCAAAAAAGTAGTTATTTCAGCACCTTCAAAAGATAAAGTTACACCTACATTTGTTATGGGAGTTAATCACACAACTTATAAACCGGAATACAAAGTAGTATCAAATGCATCATGTACAACAAACTGCCTTGCTCCGCTTACTAAAGTAATTCAGGATAAATTCGGTATTGAGCAGGCTCTTATGTCAACAATACACTCAGCAACAGCTAAACAAAAAGCAGTTGATGCAAGAGCCGGAAGAGACAGAAGAACAGGAAGAAGTGTATTTAACAACATAATACCTTCAACAACAGGTGCAGCTAAGGCTTGTGCTGAGGTTATACCTGAGCTTGCAGGAAAAATTACAGGTATGTCATTTAGAGTTCCTGCAAACGATGTTTCTGTTGTTGACCTTACAGCAAGACTTTCAGTAAATACTACATACGAAGAAATATGCAAAGCAGTTAAAGAGGCTTCAGAAACATATATGAAAGGAATAATTGACTATACAAGTGATGATGTTGTTTCATCCGATATGAGAGGCGAAACAAATACTTGTATTTTTGATGAAAAAGCAGGTGTTATGCTTGACTCCAATTTTGTTAAATTAATTGCTTGGTATGATAACGAGTGGGGTTATTCAACAAAACTTGTTGAGCTTATAGAATATATGTATAAACAGGATACAGCAGCAGGAATTTGATTATAAAATTAATACATATCAAAAAAGCCATAACTTTGTGTTATGGCTTTTTATGTATAACTGTTTATTGACTGAATATTCTTATGTGATATACTTATTTATGTAAGTTTTATAATAAAACTTATATTTGTAAAAATATTGTTTACTAAAGATAAAAGTTTTTAATCAGGAGGCGGTTAAATGCGTACAATGGGATATGACTTTAATATTGAAGTCAGAAATTTAAGCCTTAAAGAGTATACTGTTTTTGATTATTTAAGGGGGTATAACTGTATATTTCTTGACAGCGGCAGAAGCTGCATTAAGATACTTTGCCAGCTTATAAAGAACAAAGAAATACTTGCTCCGGCTTTTTCGTGTTTTTCGGTTATTTATGGCTTTACAGAAGGTGTTAAACCTGTTTTTTATGCAGTAAATGACGATTTCAGCATTGATTTTGATGATTTGGAAAGTAAAATTACAAAAAATACAGCAGCTATTTACATAACAAATTATTTTGGACACTTTTTAAGCGATGAGGCGGCTGAAAAAATCAACAGAATAAAAAAGGATCATAATCTTATTGTAATTGAGGACAATACTCAAAGTCTTTTTTCAGGTGAGCTTAAAGTTGGCGATTATGCTCTTTCATCCATAAGAAAATGGTTTCCTGTTCCTGACGGCGGTGTAATTTATTCCGATAACTCACTTGCAACAATAGATTTAAGAGGACTTGTAAAAGACAGCAAACAGTGTGACAAGCTTTATCCTCAGATTCTTAAGGCGATGGTTGTTAAAGATATGTTGGATTATCCAGTTAGCAAAATAGCCGATTTATTCGCTCAAGTTGAAGAAGAACTGAATAATTATTCAGATAACGGTGAAATTTTTCTTATGAATGATTTTACACAGTTTATATACAGATGCAACAGTGTTCCGCCTATGATTAAAAAAAGACAGGATAACGAGCGTTATTTAAGAACACTTATTGACTCCCCATATTTAAGACAAGCAATACCGGTAAGAGAGAAAAACGAGTGCCCGTTTAATATGCCTATGTACTGCACACACAGAGATGAAATGTGGAATTATTTAGTGGAAAAGTTCGAAATATATCCATCTGTTTTGTGGCGCTCTTATTTATATGATCCGGTAAACAAAATTGGGGCAACAAGCCGAATGGGTAAAGAAATTATATCTTTTCCTATAGACCAAAGATATGGCCCGAAAGATATGGAATATATGGCAGAGGCTATAAACAGTTTCAGAATATAATTTTATTTAATTATAATTTAGAGGCAGGCAATTTACCTGCCTTTTATTTTTATAATTTTTATTAAAAATCACTAAAAAACTAAAACATAAAACCATTTATTGAAAGAAAATAAATATTGTGTTAATATCTAAATAGAGATTTTAATTTAATTTTAATAAAATTTTAATGAGTCTTATTGGAGGGGTTTTATTGTTCGGTGATATGAAGGCATTTTTAAAATGGACTTTAATTGCTGTTATAGTTGGCATTATAGTTGGCTTTGTGGGGACTGGATTTCATTATGCAGTTGAATTTGCTACAGAATTAAGGCAAACATTTCCGGCGCTTATATTAATATTGCCTTTTGGCGGTGTGTATATTGCTTGGATATATAAAATATGTGGAGCCGAAAACCATGGCGGTACAAATCTTGTTATTGATACTGTTAGGGAAAACAAAACAGTGCCTATTGTAACAGTGCCTATTATTTTTGTAGGAACTGTAATAACACATCTTTGCGGTGGCTCTTCAGGAAGAGAAGGTGCAGCACTTCAGATAGGCAGCAGTATATCACATGCTGTAGGTGAAGCTATTAATTTAGATGAAAAAGATATGCATGTTATGACTATGTGTGGTATGTCGGCAGCTTTTGCGGCTCTTTTTGGTACCCCTGTAACTGCGGCTGTGTTTTCTATAGAGGTAGTAAGCATCGGAATAATGCATTTTTCTGCTTTGGTGCCTTGTGTTATATCAGCCTTATCAGCATTAATGGTAGCTGAGATATTTTTTGTATCTCCGACTCATTTTACTATTTTAAAATATTGTGAGTTTAATCCTGCCAATGTTATAAGAGTTATAGCCTTATCTATAATGTGTGCCTTTGTAAGCATACTTTTTTGTATGGTAATGAAAAAAGTATCTGCTTTATATAAAAAATATCTGCCTAATCAGTTTTTAAAAGCCATAGTAGGAGGCTTTATAGTGATAGTGCTTACGGCTATAGTTGGTAATCAGGACTATAACGGAGCCGGTATGGATATTATAGCAGATGCATTTAGCGGTGATATTGTATGGTATGCTTTTTTGCTTAAAATAATATTTACTGCTTTTACTCTGGGGGCAGGGTTTAAAGGCGGTGAAATTGTGCCAACATTCTTTACAGGTGCTACGTTTGGCAATGTAGCTTCAAAACTTGTCGGTTTAAATTCATCTTTTGGCACCGGAATAGGATTGGTATGTCTTTTTTGCGGAGTTACAAACTGTCCTCTGACATCCATGGTGCTTTCTGTTGAGTTATTTGGTTCTTGGGGGCTTCCGTTTTTTGCTATTGCCTGTGCAACAAGCTATATGCTTTCGGGGTATATAGGTTTATACAGTGAGCAGAAAATTGTGTATTCAAAAACTAAAGCCGAGTTTATCGATAAAAAAGCAAAATAAAAACACGGTATTTTTATATCGTGTTTTTGTTGTGTTTAGAGTAATTAATAATACGGAGTAGTCAAAAAAATATTAAACTATATTTTGCTTAGTATGTTAAATTTATGTAAAATATTTGTAAAATTTTGGTATATTTTGGGAACTATATTTATTGTTGGTCATTAAAAAAAATGATATACTTTTTTATGGAAAGCAGCTGACTACAAAAGGAGACAATAAAATGAGCCTAATTTCTGTTTTACCATTATTTGCCGGCATAGGTCTTTTTCTTTTTGGCATGAGTGTTTTAGGTGCAGCACTTGAAAAAATAGCCGGTGCCAGTCTTGAAAAAATGCTTGAAAAGCTTACAAGCAGCAGAGCCAAAGGTGTAATTTTAGGCACTGCTGTTACCGGAATAATTCAAAGTTCCTCAGCAACCACAATTATGGTTGTAGGTCTTATAAATGCCGGTATAATGAAGCTTTCAAATGCAGTGCCTGTTGTTATGGGAGCAAATATAGGTACTACTGTAACGGGACAGATTTTAAGGCTTGGAGATATAGGAGAGAGCGGATTAATACTTTCTCTTTTAAAGCCTTCTTCATTTGGTCCTATACTTATAGGTATTGGAGCAGCTTTATTTGTTTTTTCAAAAGCAAAAAAGAAAAAAGACATAGGAACAATTATGCTTGGCCTTGGCATGATATTCTTTGGCATGAATACTATGGAAACAACCCTTTCACCACTTAAGGATATGCCGGAATTTACTAATCTGTTTTTTATATTCTCTAACCCGGTTTTCGGAATACTGCTGGGAATGATAATGACGGCAGTGCTTCAAAGCTCATCTGCTTCTGTTGGTATATTGCAGGCTTTATCTTCAACTGGGGCCATTACATACTCTACGGCTGTTCCTGTAATACTTGGGCAGAATGTCGGCAAGTGCATTACAGTTGTTTTGGCCAGCATAGGCTCAAAAAGAGATGCCAAAAGAGTTGTATTTATTGATGTTTTAAATAATGTGATAGGTATGGCACTTTTCTTTTGTGTGATATATGGCCTTAATTCGGTTTTGCATTTTTCATTTTGGGATTCAGTTGTAAACAGAGGAGATATAGCTAATTTTCATACATTATTTAATATTATTACAACATGTGCTCTTTTGCCTTTTATAAATGTATTAATAAAAATTTCAAATAAGGCAATTAAAAGCGATGATGTATCGGTAGAAGAAAAAGACCTTGCACTTCTTGATGACCTTCTGCTTAAAACACCTAACCTTGCTGTAGAGCAGGCGAGAAAAGTTTTAAACTCAATGGCTGTTTTGGCATTAAAAAATTTAAAACGGTCTATGTCGCTTTTTGATGAATATTCAGAGAAAAAATTTGCCAAGGTTGAAAGGGACGAAAACCTTATAGACCGGTTTGAAACGGCTATAGGCAACTATCTTTTAAAAATTACGGCAACGGATATTAACGAAACAAGCAACGACCTTGTGGTGGAAATGCTTCACAGTGTAAGTGATTTTGAGAGAATATCCGACCATTGCATGAATGTTGCAGAAGTTGCCAAAAGAAATTTTGAAAATGATATAAAGTTTTCTGAAGACGGAAAAAAAGAGCTTAAAATAATAGGTGATGCAGTAACGGAAATACTTACTATGGCTGTAGAGGCTTATTCTAAAAGAGATTTGGAAATGGCTCTTAATATTGAGCCGTTAGAACAGGTTATTGATTCAATTAATTTTACTCTTAAAGATACCCATGTAAAAAGGCTTTGTGAAGGTACATGCAGTGTTGAAGGCGGTATATCCCTTTTGGAACTTCTTACAAGCCTTGAAAGAATATCCGACCATTGCTCCAACATAGCCATATATATTTTGCAGGCACTGGAAAAAGACAAGCCTGACTTAAATAATATACATAGTTTGTCCGACAGGCTTCATAATGAGCCTACAATGGAGTATGAAAAAATGTATAAGTTTTATCAGGATAAGTATAAAGTAAGCATGTGAAATAAGTTATAAAGTAAAACGGAAAGAATTATAAATTGATTCTTTCCGTTTTTTTAATTCCTATTATAAATTAAATATGTTAAAAAATGCTCATAATTCATTGGATTAAATAATACAATAGTGAATATAATTTACTGTACAGGCTTAGTATAGTTAAAAAATATACGTTTTTTAAAAATTAAGTAGTTAAAAAATTACTCAATGTGTATGAAAAAATGAATGTAAAATATTTCATAAATTTTATACTATATTGTCGAATAATAAACTAAATTATAGGTATTTATTGTGTTTTTTCAATTATTTATATGAATTGCTTAACGTAAAAAATATTTAAAATTTTATTGATTTGCATATTGCTATTATTAGAATATAATGTTATACTTTATTTTGTAATTACAAATCGCAGTTTTATTACTTTATAAAAAGATAAAAATAGAAGTGTTTTTACCTTGAATATTCTGTGAATATAGAAACGGAGTGGGTGCTATGAGCAAAAAATATGTTTATATGTTTAATGAAGGAGCCGCCTCAATGAGAGACTTGCTTGGCGGTAAAGGAGCCAACCTTGCTGAAATGACAAACATGGGTCTTCCAATCCCTCAGGGATTTACAGTAAGCACAGAGGCTTGTACATATT
This sequence comes from uncultured Clostridia bacterium, assembly GCA_944384255.1. GTDB lineage: Bacteria > Bacillota > Clostridia > Lachnospirales > Anaerotignaceae > Neoanaerotignum_A. The sequence continues at coordinate 19,654 of CALWSS010000039.1, read as the reverse complement.
ATAACGAAAACGGTAAAGAACTTTCTGATGAAATTAAAGAACAGATTGAAACAGCTTTGGCTAAACTTGAAGAAAAAGCCGGCAAAAAGCTTGGTGATAACGAAAATCCGCTTCTTGTTTCTGTTCGTTCAGGTGCCAGAGCTTCTATGCCTGGTATGATGGATACAGTTCTTAACCTTGGTCTTAACGATATTTCAGTTAAAGGCCTTGCAAAAGCTACTAATAACGAAAGATTTGCTTATGACTCATACAGAAGATTCATAATGATGTTTGCCGATGTTGTTATAGGTGTTTCCAAATCAAAATTTGAAAGACATCTTGACGAGTATAAAGAATCCGTTGGTGCTCAGTACGACACAGACCTTACAGCAGATGACCTTAAAAAAGTAACTGAGGACTTTAAAAAGATTTACTTTGAAGACCAGGGCGTTGAGTTCCCTCAGAACCCTAAAGATCAGCTCTTTGAGGCAGTTAAAGCTGTTTTCCGTTCATGGGATAACCCACGTGCCTTTGTTTACAGAAGAATGAACGATATTCCTTACAGCTGGGGCACAGCCGTTAATGTTCAGATGATGGTATTCGGCAACATGGGAGATACTTCCGGTACAGGTGTTGCATTTACAAGAAATGCCGCTACAGGTGAAAGAAAAATGTTCGGTGAATACCTTATTAATGCTCAGGGCGAAGACGTTGTTGCTGGTGTTAGAACTCCTAAGCCTATAGCTACACTTGAGCATGATATGCCGGAAGTTTATAAACAGTTCTGCGACCTTTCTTCAAAACTTGAAAAACACTATAAAGATATGCAGGATATGGAGTTTACTATTGAAAACGGCAAGCTTTTCTTCCTTCAGACAAGAAACGGAAAGAGAACAGCTACTGCCGCTCTTAAAATAGCCGTTGACATGGTTAAAGAGGGCCTTATAACAAAAGAAGAAGCACTTCTTAAAGTTGACCCTAAACAGCTTGACCAGCTCCTTCATCCGGCTTTTGATGCTGAAAAACTTAAGGCTGCAACTCCAATAGGCAAAGGCCTTCCGGCTTCTCCTGGTGCAGGTGCCGGAAAAGTTTACTTTACAGCTGAGGAAGCTAAGGAAGCAGCTAAAACAGGTGAAAGAGTTGTACTTGTTCGTCTTGAAACAAGCCCAGAAGACATCGAAGGTATGGCTGCTGCCGAAGGTATACTTACAGTTCGTGGCGGTATGACAAGCCACGCTGCCGTTGTAGCAAGAGGTATGGGCAGATGCTGTGTTTCAGGCTGTGAAGCTATTAAGATGAATGAGGCTGAAAAGACATTTACTCTTGGCGGCAGAACATTTAAAGAAGGAGATTATATTTCTCTTGACGGTTCTACAGGTAATATTTACGGAGAGGATATACCTACTACAGACCCTGCTATTTCAGGCGATTTTGCAGAGTTTATGAGCTGGGCTGACCATACAAGACGTCTTAAAATAAGAACAAATGCCGATACACCTAAGGATGCTGCTAAGGCTGTTGAATTTGGTGCAGAAGGCATTGGACTTACAAGAACAGAGCACATGTTCTTTGAAGAAAACCGTATACTTAAATTCCGTGTTATGATTCTTTCAGACTCAGAAGAAGAAAGAATTGCCGCTCTTGAGGCTATTAAACCATATCAGAAAGAAGACTTTATAGGAATTTATGAGGCTATGCAGGAAAGACCGGTTACTATCCGTCTTCTTGACCCACCTCTTCATGAGTTCCTTCCTAATACAGAAGAAGAATTTGAACAGATTTCAAAAGTTATGGGTAAATCTGTTGAAGAGCTTAAAATTAAAGCAAAAGGCCTTCATGAGCTTAATCCTATGATGGGCCACAGAGGCTGCCGTCTTGCAGTAAGCTATCCTGAAATAGCAAAAATGCAGGCATCTGCTATAATCGAGGCTGCTCTTGAAGTTAAGAAGAATAAAGGCTACAACATTGTGCCTGAAATTATGATTCCTCTTGTTGGCGATGTTAAAGAAATGAAATTTGTTAAAGACCTTATTGTTGAGGTTGCCGATAAGCTTATTGCCGAAAGCGGTATGGAAATGAAATATCTTGTTGGTACTATGATTGAGATACCAAGAGCTGCTATTACAGCTGACCAGATAGCTACAGAGGCTGAGTTCTTCTCATTTGGTACAAATGACCTTACACAGATGACATACGGCTTATCAAGAGATGACGCAGGTAAGATACTTGCTGACTATATTGATAAAAAGATTTATGAAGGCGACCCTACAGCTAAACTTGACAGAAGCGGTGTAGGAGAGCTTATGAGAATTGCTGTTGAAAAAGGCAGGGCAACAAGACCAGACCTTCACCTTGGAATATGCGGTGAACACGGCGGAGACCCATCTTCAATAGAGTTCTGCGAAATTTTAGGTCTTGACTATGTATCATGCTCACCATTTAGAGTACCTATAGCAAGACTTGCAGCTGCTCAGGCTGTAATTAACAACCGTAAATAATTAACGATATAATATCTTTTAAAGATTATTATATACACACCAAACCAAACATCATAATCCTACCTTACAAACAGGGCGTGCTTAAAAGTACGTCCTGTTTGCTGTACTTATATAATTTTTGTAATATTATTGGAAATTTTAGGTAAAAAAATAACTATATTAAGAAAAAATTAAAAAAATTGTGATGCATAGTTAACCTAAACCTGATATAATAGGCTTTGTAATTTACAGGAGTTTTGTTACTACTATATTTAAAGAGGGATTTTTATGAAAAAAAGATTCGCGGCAATGGCTCTTTCATCAGCTATAGTTTTTTGCGGTATATGTGCCTTTGCCTCAGATGGGTTTGTAGTTACACCTGAAAAAAGTTTTGTATCAGAAGAAAGATATTCGGAACAAGTTTATTACCCTGTACTGGGGGACAGCTCCTTTCCTATTGCTAAAGCCATAAATGACAAAATTACAAAAAGCATGTCAGAAGTTCGTGAAAATATTAAAAACACAATAATCGAAACTCAGGAGTCTTATGAGGAAGGTATATCTACTGGCATGTACTCTTATCATTCGGTTTATCAGTATAATATGTGTGGTGACTTGGTTTCTGTTAAAACAGAAAACTATGTTTATTCCGGTGGAGCTCATGGAATAAGTTATTTAGCATCTTATACAGGCAATATAGGCGGAAAAGATACATTTACTCTTGGTGACCTTTTCAAAGAAGAACAAGACGGTATTACAACTGTAAAAAATATTGTTAAAGAAAAAATAAATGAACAGAAAGATATGTATTTTGATGAAGCTTTGACAACTGTTGATAATATGGATTTAAGCAACAGCTTTTATATTGATGAAACAGGAAATATTGTAATTTACTTTAATCCTTATGAAGTAGCACCTTATGCAGGCGGAATAATGGAGTTTTCAATTTCTCCAGAAGAATTGGAAGATGTGCTTAAAACAAATATTTATTCATATCTTAAAAGCGGAGAAAGCGAAAAATGCCTTTTAAGATTTAACGGTGCACCGTATTATCCGGAAAACGGCACCTTAAAGAGTGGGGATACATTATATGTGCCGTTAAGGGAAGTAGCAGGCAAATTAGGTATTGATGTTCAGTGGAGTGCTGAAACAGGTGCTTTGGTAAATGGTGAAAAATTAACTCAAAAAAGCGGAGCGATACTTGTAAAAGATACAAATTATGTACCTATTGCTTATTTCAGATTATTTGAAGACTATGCCGATATGGTTTTTGATTCAGATGATATTCAAAACATATTCTGTATTTCAGATGAAAAATAATAAATATTTAGCGGCAGCATTAAACTTTTTGCTGCCGCTTTTTTGCATAAAATAAGTATTATAGAATTTTATTAAATTTGTTTGGATATATATACATTTATTAAAGCGCTTTTGCTTGAAATAAAGGCGTCTTTATTATAAAATATTGATTTAATGGAAATAAACTGTATATTACTTTGTAGGAGGTTATATCAATGACTTTAAGAAAATACGCTGTTGCTGCCTGTGTTTTAGCTGCAATGCTTTCATTTACTGCCTGTGGCCAAAGTAGTGGAGATTCGTCACAAACATCGTCACAAGCTGCAACATCATCACAGGCTTTATCTGAAGACAGTTTCAGCGCTGAAAATATAGTTCAGACGGCTTTGGATAGAAATTTAGCTCAAAAAAGTTCTACAGCTAAAATGACAACAGAGTTTAAATTTCAAGGAGATGACGGGGAAGCTACAGCTGTTGTTGCAACTGATATTAAAGCTATAACAGAGCCTGTATTTAAACATATTTTAATGGATGTTTCTCAAAACGGTGAGCAATATTCAACATCTGAGTTTTATGTTGATGAAGCCGAAAACGGTGATATGACTCTTTATATATCTTATGGCGATGAATGGTATAAAATGCCTGTAACAGATGCTGAGCTTTTTGCCGTTTTAGGCCAGTACGATGTTAGAGAAGTTACAAATATTGTTCTTAACAGCTTAACTAACGTTACAGTAAGCGGTAAAGAGGATGCAAACGGTGTTGCTTCTTATAAAGTAGATGCTGTTATTCCTGCTGCTGATGTGCCGGATGTTATAATTAATGCCGGTGTTTTTGTGGCAAACGGTCTTACAAATCTTTATGAGGAATATTTTGACGGTGTTTCGGATATGCCTGTTACTTTTTATGTAGATGCAAAAACTGGCGATATAGTAAAGCTTTCTTTTGACGCAGGAGAGGCTTTCCAGATAGTGTCGGATTATGCTTATAACATTGCCCAGGGTATAGATGAATATAAAGACAGTCAAAGACTTGTTGTAAACAGCTACAATGTAAGTATTGATGTAACCGATATTGATAAAACAGAAAAAGAAGAAATACCAACTGATGTTACAGAAGGCCAGGAACTTCCAGGCCTTAGCGAAAGTATAGACGAGGCAAACGGTGTATCATCCGGAGTAGAGTCATCATCTGCTGCTGCATCTTCTGCATCATCAGCAAATTCATCACAGGAAACAGCAGAATAATTTTAGTTTTGGAGAGATAATAAAAATGATTAGTGTAAATAATGTTACACTCCAGTACGGAGGAAGAGTACTTTTTAAAGATGTAAATGCAACTTTTACACCGGGCAACTGTTATGGTGTAATTGGAGCAAACGGTGCAGGAAAATCAACATTCCTTAAAGTTCTTTCAGGTGATATTGAGCCTAATAAAGGCGAAGTTGTAATTGCACCGGGCAAAAGACTTGCAGTGCTCAAACAGGACCACTTTGAATTTGATGATTTTGATGTTATGAGTACTGTTCTGTACGGACACAAAAGACTCTATGATATTATTAAGGAAAAAGAAGCTCTTTACAGCAAGCCTGATTTTTCAGACGAGGACGGAATAAAGGTTTCTGAGCTTGAAGGCGAGTTTGCAGAGCTTGACGGTTGGAATGCCGAAAGTGATGCCGCTATACTTTTAAACGGCCTTGGCATACCTACAGACCTTCATTATGCTTTAATGGGTTCTCTTACAGGTAATCAAAAGGTTAAGGTGCTTTTGGCTCAGGCTCTTTTTGGAAATCCTGATATACTGCTTCTTGACGAGCCTACTAACCATTTGGATTTGCAGTCTGTAAAATGGCTTGAAAACTTCCTTATGAATTTTGAAAATACTGTTATTGTAGTTTCTCACGACAGACATTTCTTAAATAAAGTCTGCACTCATATTGCCGATGTGGATTACGGCAAAATTACAATGTTTGTTGGTAACTATGATTTCTGGTATCAGTATACACAGATGACACAAAAACAGCTTAAAGATGAGAATAAACGTATTGAGCAGAAAATGAAGGAGTTGCAGGAGTTTATTCAGCGTTTCAGTGCAAATGCTTCAAAGAGCAAGCAGGCTACAAGCCGTAAAAAACTTCTTGATAACCTTCAGCTTGACAATATCAAGCCGTCATCAAGACGTTATCCTTTTGTAAACTTTAAGCAGGACAGAGAAGTTGGCAACGACCTTCTTGAAGTTGAAGGCATTTCCAAAACAATAGACGGCAGAAAAGTCCTTAACAATGTAACATTCAGAATTAATCCTAACGAAAAAGTTGCTTTTGTAGGTACAGACGAAATTGCCCGTACCACACTTTTTAAAATTCTTATGGGTGAAATGGAGCCGGACGAAGGAACATTCAAATGGGGTGTTACAACATCAAGAGCCTATTTCCCTAAAGATAATTCTGAATATTTTGATGACTGTGACGACTCACTTATTGACTGGCTCAGACCGTATGCCAAAGAAGGTGAGCAGTACGATGCCGATATTAGAGGCTGGCTTGGAAGAATGCTTTTTTCAGGTGAAGAAGCTCTTAAACCGGCAAAAGTTCTTTCAGGTGGTGAAAGAGTACGCTGCATGCTTTGCAAAATGATGATTTCCGGCGCTAATGTGCTTATACTTGATGAGCCTACAAACCACCTTGACCTTGAAAGTATTACAGCATTAAATAACGGTCTTATTGACTACAAGGGCACACTGCTTTTTGACTCACAGGACCACGAGTTTGTTAATACAATAGCCGACAGAATTATAGAAATACTTCCAAACGGCATTATAGACAGACAGGAAACATTTGACGAATATATTGATGATGAAATAGTAAACGAAATGCGTGAGAAATTGATGTAAGGGGTCTTATTTATGGATTTAAAGGAAGCTGTTTACTCAAGAAGAAGCGTAAGAAAGTACAATGATAAACAAATAAGTGATGAGGATTTAAACGAAATTATAGAGGCTGGACTTTGGGCTCCGTCTGCTGTTAACCTTCAGCCATGGTATTTTGTAGTTTGCCGTTCCGATGAAGCTCTTAAAGACCTTAACGACATAATGGGCGGTTCTATATTCGGCCTTACAAAGGTACTTAACAACCGTTTTAAATCCAATCCGGAAGTTATAGACGAAACTGTTAATTTTGTAAAGAGCATGGGTGGTGCAAAAACAGTTATACTTACATTCCTTCAGCAGGAGGAGTATGACGAATATACAGCAGCTGTTGAAAGTGCCGCAGCAGCTATGCAGAACATAGTTCTTACAGCATATTCAAAAGGAATTTCATCATGCTGGCTTACAGCTCCGCTTCATGTGGAAAAAGAGCTTAGGGAGCGTTTTGCCCCGGGCAAAGGACATCTTTTGGCGGCTATTACACTTGGATACAGTGATTTAAAGCCAAAGGCACCAAGAAGAAAAGACGGAAGATTTGTAATTGTATAAAAATTCATTAAGGCAGGGGACTACCTCTGCCTTTTAATTATATGGCGGTGATATTGTGATTTACGGAACAGGAACCGACATTGTAGAAATTAAAAGAATAGAAAAGGCTTTAAAAAAAGAAAGCTTTGTTAATAAGTGCTTTACTGAAAATGAGATAATTTATTTAAAGTCTAAAAATTTCAGCCCGGAAACGGCAGCCGGAATATTTGCAGCAAAAGAAGCTGTAAGTAAGGCTTTAGGTACAGGATTTAGAGGTTTTATGCCCCAGGATTTGGAAATACTTCATACTGAAAATATGAAGCCTTATGTTAATCTTTTGCCTAAGGCTGAAAAAACAGCTGTTGTTTTAGGTGTAAATAACATTCATATAAGTATTTCTCACTGCAAAGATTATGCTTTGGCGTTTGCTGTGGCTGAAAAAGATATTTAAGGGAGGTAAGGCTTATGAAAGTAGCTCTTGGTTCTCAAATGAGGGAAATGGACAGGCGCTCCATAGAGGAGTTCGGCATACCGGGAATTGTTTTAATGGAAAATGCTTCTACGGCAGTAGCTGAAAAATGTGCCGAAAGACTTAACAAAACAAATGGCAAAACGGCTGTTTTTGTATGTGGCGGCGGAAATAATGGCGGTGACGGTTTTGCAGCAGCAAGGCTTTTATCACTTAAAGGCTTTAACAGTTTTATTTATTTTATGGGTAAAGAAGAAAAGCTCAAAGGCGATGCCCTTATTAACTACAATGCTGCAAAAAAAATGGGTATTTATATTGAAAAAGATATAAGTAAAGCTGATATTTTGTTTAAGCTTGCCGATGTTTTGGTAGACGCTATATTTGGTACAGGTTTTTCAGGTGAACCGAGAATTGATGCAGCCGAAGTTATAAACAAAGTAAATAACAGCGGAAAGTATGTTATAAGTGTTGATATAGCTTCCGGTGTTGATTCCGAAACAGGCCATGCTTCTGATGTATGTGTAAAAGCTGATGAAACGGTTTCTTTCTGCATGGCTAAAGTGGGAAATATACTTTACCCAGGAGCCGAAAAATGCGGTAAATTAACAGTAGCAAATATTTCAATACCTAATGCAGTAAGAGAAAGCATGAATATTAAAGTCAATACTCTTGATTTTAACTCGGCTAAAGAAATTTTGCCTAAAAGAAAAAGCAGGAGCAATAAAGGCACTTATGGAAAGCTTTTTGTTATGGCAGGCTCTAAAGCTATGGGTGGAGCAGCATACCTTTGCTCAAAATCTGCTTACAGAGCAGGCTGTGGCCTTGTTTATGCTTGTGTGCCTAACGAATGTCTTGGCACAATACAAAGTCTTTTGCCGGAAGCCGTTGCAAAGCCTCTTATAAGTGATAACGGAACTTTATTTGCTAAAAGCTATGAACAAATAGAAAGTGAAATTTCCAATGCCAAAGCTATTGCCATAGGCCCAGGCTTAGGAAGCGGAGAAGGTGTTAAAGAATTTGTTAAAAATATTCTTTTAAATGCTCAGTGCAGTGTTGTTATTGATGCTGATGCTTTAAATGCCATAGCCGATGAGCCGGAAATACTTCTTAAAATGAAAAAAGTACCTGTTATTACTCCACATCCGGGAGAAATGAGCAGGCTTACAAAAAAGAGTGTTAAAGAAATACTTGATAACACAATAAATACGGCAGTATCTTTTGCCGAAAAATATAATACAGTTGTTGTGCTTAAAGATGCAAGAACAATTATAGCTTCTCCTAATGGAGATGTTTATATTAACTTAACCGGCAACAACGCCATGAGTAAAGGCGGAAGCGGTGATGTGCTTACAGGCATAACAGGCGCTATGCTTTGTCAAATGGATAATACTTTTGTGGCATCTGCTTTAAGTGTTTATATACATGGCTTAGCCGGAGATTATGCCGCTGAAAAATCCGGGCATTATGGAGTTTTGTCCGGTGAAATTTGCGACATGATAGGCGCTGTATTAAAAAATATGGAGTAATACTAAACGTGCTCTATGGCGTATAAATATATGGAACAAAGACGCATAGGAGCACATTTAAATGAAAAAATTAATACACTTTTTATTATTTATTCCTTTTGCGGCGGTGCTTTTATGTTCCTGTGCTCTGCCGCAAAAAAATGATACACCTATGGAAAAAATTCAGGAGAGACTTAATTCATTTTCAGCCTATTACTGCACAGCGGATTTAACAAGATACAGCGAAAAATGCGAATCAAAATACGGTATTAAGCAGTATTATAAAATGAGTGGTGAATACAGAATGGAAATGACATCACCTGATGAGGTAGCTGGTAATTTTACTGTTTATGACGGAAAAACAATATGCCAGTATAACCCAAGGGTTAAAGGCAAAATTGTTAAAGACGTACCTGAAAACCAAGCCAGAAACGAATTGTTTTTAGGCTGTTTTGTTAAAAACTACATGAACAGTGAGGAAGTGTCAATAGCTGTTTCGGACATAGGCGAAAGCCAGTGTACAGTACTTGAAGCTGTTATACCTGGTGATAATAAATTTACTGCAACTGAAAAGCTTTGGATAGATAATGAAACTTTAAACCCCGTTAAATTGGTAATATATGATTCCAACGGTGGAGAAAAGTATGTAATAGAGTATAATGAATTCCAATACGACCCTCAGTTTGAGGACAGTATTTTCAGTACAGATATAAAATAAGTTCAGCTTATTTTTTGAAGGGAGATTATTAAATTGGGTTACAAAAGATTAGTTGCTGAAATTGACCTTGATGCTGTTGATTTTAACATTAAAAGTATTATTAAAAGAGTAGGCGGCAGAGCAAAAATTATAGGAACAGTTAAAGCCGATGCTTACGGCCATGGTGCCGTTGAAGTTGCCGAAGTTCTTGCCGAAAACGGTGTTGACATGTTTTCTGTTGCCATGATAGATGAAGGCATTAATTTAAGAAATAACGGCATAAAAGCGCCTATACTTGTTCTTGGTCTTACACCGCCGGAATATGTTAAGGAAGCTATTGAGTATGACCTTATTCAGACTGTATCTGATTATAATACGGCTGAGGCAATTTCAAAAGAAGCCAAAAAACTTAATAAAAAAGCCGTTATACATATTAAAATTGATACAGGAATGGGCAGAATAGGCTTTAAACCTAATGAAGATGCTTTTGACGAGATAGAGAAAATTTCAAAACTTGAAAACATAGAAATAAACGGCATATTTACACATTTCTGCACAAGCGATGAAAAAGACAAAACTTTTACATATACCCAGAAAGAAAGGTTTGTTTATGCCGTTACTGAGCTTGAAAAACGTGGAATTAATATTCCTATTAAGCATGCCTCTGCCAGTGCTGGGCTTATGGATTTTGACGATTTGTTCTTTAATGCTGTAAGGCCGGGAATTATACTTTACGGATATTATCCGTCAGATGAAGTTATGAAAGACAGACTCCCGCTTAAGCCGGTTATGAGCCTTAAAAGCTATGTAATGTTTATTAAAGACATTGAAAACGGTGATACAATAGGCTACGGCAGAACATATAAAGCAGATGAGAAAAGAACTATTGCAACTATTCCGGCAGGCTATGCCGACGGTTACAACAGGCTTCTTTCAAACAAAGGCTATGTGCTTGTTAACGGCAAGAGGGCACATTTAAGAGGAAGAATATGCATGGACCAGTGCATGGCGGATATTACCGGAATTGAAGCTAAACAGTGGGATGAAGTTGTGCTTATGGGAAAACAGGGCAATGAAGAAATAACAGCCGATGAAATAGCCAAAGAAATAGGAACAATAAGCTATGAAGTACTCTGCATGGTTTCAAAACGAGTACCAAGGGTTTACATAAAAAACGGCAAAATTAAAAAAGAAGTTAATTTTTTAGTGTAATAAGTGAATATACTCCGGGTTAAAAGGAAATAATTAAACCATACCCGGAGTGTGCTTTTAAAATATTGTACATATAAAAAATAAAACTGTATCACACTTTCGGGCTTACTATGCGTCTTTAAAGACGGCGGAGTGTGGTTATTGTGATTGTAAAACGAGGAGATATTTTTTACGCCGATTTAAGTCCTGTTGTAGGTTCGGAACAGGGCGGTATACGACCGGTTTTAATAATTCAAAACGATATAGGCAATAAATACAGCCCAACTGTTATATGTGCTGCTGTAACGTCACAGATTAACAAGGCTAAACTGCCTACACATATTGAGCTTGACTGCAAGAAATACTCGCTTTTGAAAAACTCGGTTGTGCTCTTGGAGCAGATAAGAACCATTGACAAAAAAAGACTTAGGGAAAAGGTATCACATTTAGATAGCGAAATTATGCATGAAGTAAACAAAGCTCTCCTTGTAAGTCTTGGAATATAAATTCTGTACTTAAAAGCCTTTGGAATAAATTTTAATAAGGCAGTATTAAATTGATTTTTTACTTAAAAAACATAATAATAAAATTAAAAACGGCACATTACTGTTTAAAATATAACAGCTTAGTGCCGTTTTGTATTTTCTTTTATTTAATTAAGAGTCAAAAACTTTGTAGTACGACCACTGAACAAGAAGATTAATGTCAGCTTTCAGACTGTCGTCTATTTCGTTTGAGTATTGTCCGTTTGTAAACATAACGCTGTCATCACGTATAACAGGCAGTTTACGGCGAAGTTCGTCTTCATAGTCATAAAAAGGAGAAATATTATCAATTCCAGCAAGTTCAAGTGTAAGTGTACCTAAGTAATTGGCACTTAATTTATTGTTTTCAGGCAGCTGAGCGTTTTTAATTTTTTCTTTAAAGTCTGTAAGCTCTGCGGCAGCGTCGTTTTCCCAAATTAAAAACGGTGTGCTGTAAACATTCATCTGCTGCTCAATGCTTCCGTTAGGACTTATGTTGTAGTCTAAAAGGTCGAAAAATTCCATGCCGTTGGAAAATCCCGGCAGGTGGTCACCAAAGAAAACAAGTATAACAGGTTCGTCAATATCCGATAAATAATCAGCAAGGCGGCCTATTTCGTAATCATTGTCCTTAATGCCCATAAAATAGCTGTTAAGCAGTGTTTCTTGAGAATCTGTAAGCTCTACATCACAATCAAACATTTTTTCAACTTCGTTATATTTTTCGTCATAAGGCCCATGGTTTTCTATTGTAACGCAAAATTCAAAAAGCGGATTATCGCTTGTTTGAATATGGGACTGGAAGTTTTCCATAATTGAGTCTATAGCGTATTTATCGGCTATGTAACCGCCTTTATATTTTTCCTCACCCTGAAAGCTTGAAAGATGAATAAAGTTTTCAAAACCCATATAAGGATATACATTAGAACGGTTGTAAAACCAAGAAAATCCCGGATGAATGGCAAGAGTATTATACCCTGTTTGAAGCAGTCTGTTAGGTATGGCGTCTATTGAAGAACGGATGTAGTTATATGCTATGCCGTCGTTTACAATAAACCGTGTGGGATAGCCTGTAAGCACGTCAAACTCGGTATTGCTTGTTCCTCCGCCGAAGTTAGGCACTATAATATGCCCTGATATTGCGTTTTCAGAAGATGCAAGACGTTTAAAGTTTTCCAGCGGGTCACCGTAATTGGTAAAGTCAAAATGACTGTTTTCGCTTAAGTCTGAAAAAGCCTCACCCATAACCATTATAATGTGTGGCAGTTCATCGCTGTCATATTTTTCAGGCTCGTAGTCTTCTTCGGCGGCTATAAAATAAGAGTTATTATAGCCTTCAGGTTTTTCTATTCGCATTGAATTAAGTTTATAAATAAAGCTGTATACAAAGCCTTTTGATGAGTACTGATTTACATCAAAATATATATTGCCTTCCACAGGAAAAGAGTCATAAAGTGAGTCACTGGAATAAGCGGTAAAATTAAGTATTAAGCTTAAAACTATAGTTATTAATGTAAGTATTATTCTTACTGATGAACGAATTTTTTTTGTGCTGAAAAATAAAAAAGTAATAATAAGTATGGCAATAAAAACAAATATTATTAAAGCGTATGTAAATAACTGGCTTGGCGGGAAATTTTTTACAATGCCGAAAGCCTCTGAAAAAAGTGATAAATCGCCGGGTATAAAAGGATCCTGCCTTAAAACTATTTTTTCCCTGTTAACAACGGAGCCTATTATAAATATGGCACCTGAAAGTGATATTGAAAATAAAGCGTTATTGGTTATAAAAAATACCAAAGCAAGAAGCATTGCCACAGGTACAGCGTTAAGTATTAAAACAAGTCCTGTTTGTGTCATTAAGGCAATACTTGTTTTAAAAGAACTTGGGTCTGCCATAATAACAGCTAAATTTATTATCACACAGGCAATAATTAAAAGAATTACTGATAAGCCTATTGGAATTTCTATTCTCTTTGATTTAATAAAGCTCCAAATCTTTTCCATTTATACCACCTTAACACTTATTTATTACTTTGATAACATTTTTTAAGTAAAATTTTTTAAATCCTTAACATATTATTACAAAATTATTAATTAGTAAAGAATTATGTTAAAAAATGACCGTTTTTTTGGATTTTTATTTAACATTTGAATTTTGTGAAGTAAAATTTATATTATGAACATTTTGTAAAAAAATGTCCTTTAAATAAAAGGATAGTTGTGTAAAAGAATAAATTTTGATATAATGACACGGATATGTTGTTTTTTTGAGCGGATAATATACTTTATAGAACGGAGTTATAACATGGGAAAACGAAAAAAGAAAACACGTAGGAAAAGTTTTATAGGTCAATTCTTTAAAATTGTTTTTTCTATGGTTTTAATATTTGTTGTTTTTGCCGGAGCAAGCATATTTGCTTATACCAGAATTGCAAGAAACAACAATGAAAATGCCGAAGAGCAGGAAAGTGTTGGAGGAAGTGAAATTTCGCTTTTAGATTCACTTACGGGAAAAAACATTACATTAAATGTTGCTGTAATGGGTGTTGATGTTGAGGGTACAAGAACGGATGTGCTTTTTGTTGTTCATTTCGACAGTAAAAGCGGTAAGCTCTCCCTTATGTCGGTTCCGAGAGATTCCCGTGTAAAAATAACAAATGAGCTTAGCGATTATCTTTCAGAAAACGGCAAATATATACCAAGCGGCGGAATTTGTAAAATAAACGAAGTTCATGCTTATGCAGGAAGAGAAAAAGGCGATTATTTTACTGTTCTTCAGCTTGAAGAGCTTTTGGGAATACACATAGATAACTATGTTAAAGTAACAACTGAAGGATTTAGAAATATAGTAGATGCCATAGGCGGAGTTGATGTTGAAGTTCCTCAGGCAATGAATTATGAAGACCCGGCTCAGGATTTGTATATTCATCTTGACGAAGGATTGCAGCACCTTGACGGTGACAAAGCAGAGCAGCTTGTTAGGTTTAGGAAATATCCAGAAGGCGATGTTGCCAGAGTTAGGGTTCAGCAGCTTTTCTTAAAAGAATTAGCCAAGAAAATGCTCAGCACGGAATCAATACTTTCTAACCTTCCAACGCTTATTAATACTTTCTATAAAGATGTAACAACTGATTTTACACTTACTGACTGCCTTAAGTATGCTAACTATATTTCCGATGTAAACATGGATAATGTTACAATGGAAACGGCACCGGGTGTAGGACAGTATATCGGAAATGTATCATACTATGTTATAGATGAAGACGAATTAAGCGCAAGTGTAAGACGTGTGTTCTACAGCGATGATGTACCTGATGAAAACGGACACATTTCATCTAAAGGTAAAAATATAGAAGTTGCAAACGGCAGTAATATTAACGGTTATGCGGCTGAAAATCAGGCAATGCTTGAAGAAAAGGGATATACTGTTTCAAGTATTTCAACATATAATGATGAACAGCAGCCTCATACAAGAATTGTTGTTTATAAAGAAGGCCTTGGCTACGACCTTAAAGAGGAATTTTATAATGATGCTGAAATAATAGTTGACCCTGAAATGCTCTCCGGCGATACTGATATACTTGTTATACTTGGTACCGGCGAAACGGAAGAAGAACAAACAGACAATTCAACTGAAGAATATTGAAATTGGTTTTAAGTACCGGCAGAAAATACTGCCGGTACATGCTTTTTGTCGGGAGCATTGGTAATTTGAGGAAATATAAATTTTAATTTTATATTAAGATTTGTTGCGAAATATGTGCTGTGTTGCAATAATTTTTCAGTGATAGTATAATATTAATGTTAGGATATTTTTGTTTGGCTTAATAAAACATAGGAGATTTTGTAATGGACGAAACTTTAATTGTTATTATGCTTAAAGACAGTGAAACTGGATTTCTTGATAAAGAATTAGCAAGTTTTAAAGTAGAAGAAAATGAAAATCTTATTTATAACACTTATGCATCTGAAGAAGACGGCAGGTGCATTATACATTTAAAGCTTACATGCGACAGGGATGTTGAGGACTGGGAGTTTGACGCTGTATATGATTATTACGACCCGGAACCAATTTTAACCGAGGCAGAAATCATAACTGAGGAAGAAGACTGTTACAACCCAACATGGGATGTTAAATTTGAGTTTATAGAAAACACTGATGAACTGGAAGAAAAAATAAAACGTATACTCAGTATACATAAAAAAGAACTTGAGTCGGTATATGAAGCTATTGTAGACAAAAGGGATGAGTATTAATTGAGAAAATCAATACTTAAGAATTACAAAGTTATAGCATTGGCTTTTTCAGCTTTAATATTTTTCGCGTCCTGTGCCGTAAATAATCCTTCTTCAAGTGAAGAACAGCCACTTTCTTCAAGCGGAAGCGAAAAAACAGATAACAACAGCAGTGAAGACAATATAATTGATGATGATGACACATCTCTTGATGAAAATAATGAAAATGACGAAGACACATCACTTGAAATAAACAGTGGTAATACTGATGAAAACAATAATGAAACAAATGCTGGCAGTAACGACAAAAACAATACTTCTGATAAAACACAAACAAATGAAGTACCTCAAAAGCATACATCGGCTGGCAGTGATTCAGTAAATATAATAAATAACAGAGACCCTAAGCTAAAAGCTCAGTGGGAAATTGCTGACAGTGTAGTTGAGGCAGGGCAGACTTTTTATAACGATTATTTCTCAAAAAGCAAAATAATAACAAAAAACGGATATATGTATAACCTGTCGAAAAACAGGCAGGTGGATACTTACTATCTTGTAGAAGAAGGGTATTTGAATAATAAATTTATCAACAGCGGATGCAGTGTGCTTTTGCTTTTTGGCAGTGATGTTAAAAATTTAAACGGAGTTACATTAAGCGGTGTGGATTCCGGTCTTACGGTTTTTTCTGCAATAAAAGTGCCTAATGCAGATAAGTATATAATTTCATCAAGCTATGGCGGAGGTGAAATATCTACTGCGGACTATAACGGCATTTTGGCAAAATACAATCAAAATCATGGCGGTATATCAAGGCTTTATCCTGATTCCTACGAGTATAACAGGATTGTAAGCTTTATTAACATGCATGAAGGCAAATATGAGCAGTATTTTGTAAGAAATATTCGTCTTGATGGAAAATATGCAATAGCTACTCTTTCGCCTGCCAGTGACAGCGGTATTATAAGACAGTATATACTTAAGCAGTCCAATGGTATTTGGGAAGTAGTGTGTTCTGGTTTGGAAAAAGAACCAAGGCTTGAGGTTGCTGTTAATAAACAGCTTCCTGATTTTAATCTTTCACTTTTGCCGCAGTGGTCTGTTTATGATTTTAAAGACAGTATTAACACATATAAAAACGATGTATTGATACTTATGTCACAAAGAGGCCTTATAACAGGTTCAGGTGATATTGAGTATATTTGTGGTGCATCTAATTATTATTATATAGTGCTTAAAAACCAGATTAAATATTTGGCAAGGTATAATTCAACAACTTGGGAATATATTCAGGTTGCAAGCAATTACGATGCAGAAGATAAATTAAGCGGCTATGGCAATAATATGCCTTTGTTTATAATTTGGGATAAGTAAGGAGAAACAAATGAAATACAGTTTTAATAACGGAAATTTGATTTTAAATGAGTACGACAGTTTTGTTATTTCTCAAACTCTGGAGTGTGGCCAATGCTTCCGGTTTGAAAAAATAGGTGATGAGGATTATATTGTTATAGCAAAGAACAAAGTCCTTCATGTTCTAAAAAAAGACAACAGCATAATTTTTGAAAATACTACAAAAGAGGATTTTGAAAATATATGGCTGGATTACTTTGATTTTAATAGAGATTATAACAAAATTAAGGACCTTCTTTCTTCAGAAGACGAAACAGTTAAAAATGCCGTAAAATATGCACCGGGTATCAGAATACTTAATCAGGACTTTTTTGAGTGCCTTATATCTTTTATAATTTCACAGAATAACAGAATACCTATGATTAAAAAGGTTGTATCTAATATAAGCCAAAAGTACGGAAAGTTTATAGGAGATTTTAATAATGTAAGCTATTACTCATTTCCTTCTGTTGAAGAGCTCTCAAATGCTACTGAGGCTGAGTTAATGGAGTGCAAAACAGGTTTCAGGGCTAAATATATATTAGATGCCGTTGAAAAATGCATGTCAGGTGAAATTTCTTTTGAAAAACTTAAGGAGATTCCTACTGATGAAGCAAGAAAAGAACTTATGACAATTAAAGGTGTCGGCCCTAAAGTTGCAGACTGTGTTATGCTTTTTTCAATGGGCAGAAGCGATGCTTTCCCTACAGATGTTTGGGTTAAAAGAGTTATGAGCTATTTCTATTTTGACGGAAATGATACTCCTATTAAAACTATACATAAATCGGCATACGAAAAATTTGGTGAATATGCAGGCTTTGCTCAGCAGTATCTGTTTAATTATGCAAGAGAGTTTAAAATAGGAGCTTCCGAAAATAAAGCTAAAAAGCAGGTAAGTGAGACATGTTAGGAACAATAGTTAATTCATTGGCAATTATATTTGGTGCATTTATAGGCCTTTTTATAAAAGGCGGACTTAAACCAAGGTACAGAGAAATACTAATGAGTGTTTTAGGCCTTTCTGTAGTATTTATAGGCATTTCAACGGCACTTGAAGGCATGCTTAGTGATGAAGCTAAGCCGGTACTTTACATTGTAAGCCTTGTTATAGGTTCGCTTATAGGTGAAACTTTAAGAATTGAAGACAGGCTTGAGTCATTCGGCAATATAATTGAGTCGGCTACAAAGTCTAAAGGCGGAAATATATCGCAGGGCTTTGTAACAGGAAGCCTTACATTTTGTGTTGGAACTATGGCTGTTATAGGCTCTATTGAAAGCGGAGTTCAGGGAGTGCATACAACACTTTTTACAAAGGCTGTAATAGACGGAGTTATGGCTCTTGTTTTTGCATCAACACTTGGTATAGGAGTTATGCTTTCGGCAGTTTCCGTTTTTATTTATCAGGGACTCCTTACGGTTTTTGCTTCATTAATTCAGCCTTATTTAACTAACGAAATGCTTGTTGAAATTTCTATAGTAGGCGGAATTATGATTGCCGCAATTGGTGTTAATACACTGGAAATAAAAAAGTTTAAAGTTGGAAACATGCTTCCGGCAATAGCCGTGCCGGTTATTTACTATATACCGCCTGTAATTAGTTTTATGAGAACTATTTATTCATTTATCAATTAAACTATAATTGTTTTGAAAGTGGAGATGTTTTAATTGGTTAAAACAAACGCCATGCGTCTATTAGACGCTGATAAAATAAAATACCGCAGTGAAACTTATGAGTATGACGAAAACGATTTATCCGGTGTAACTGTAGCGGCAAAATTAAGCATGCCGCCGGAACAGCTCTTTAAAACTCTTGTTACAAAGGGTGATAAAACGGGATACATGGTTTTCTGCATACCTGTAGCAGAGGAGCTTGACCTTAAAAAAGCGGCTGTTTGTTCAAAAAATAAAAAAATAGAAATGCTGCATGTTAAGGACTTTCTTCCGGTAACAGGATATATAAGAGGCGGCTGTTCACCTATAGGAATGAAAAAGAAATTTCCTACATTTATAGATGAAACAGCTCAGCTTTTTGACGAAATAGGTGTAAGCGCCGGGGTTAGAGGCTGCCAGATTATTATATCGCCTGACGACCTTGTAAAATATACAGACGCAGTTTTAGAAGACTTAGTTGTGGATTAAGGGGGTTATCTGCATGGAGAAGGAAGAATTAAGCTGTATTGACTGCTACAAAACTACATGTGAAAATCAAAATATGCCGTATCCTGATTTTTGCGAAACAGTCAAATATAAAGAATTGGCAGATGAGGCAGTTGAACTACTTAAAAGTGAGGAAAACAATATTCTGGCAAAGTCGGCTGCCGAAATAGAAGGCAACTTTTACTGTAAGCTTACAAGAGTTGAGGAAACAGTGCTTTTTGCCAAAAAAATAGGCGCTAAAAAAGTAGGCATTGCCACATGTGTAGGCACAATAA
>CALWSS010000038.1 GCA_944384255.1 uncultured Clostridia bacterium | reverse complement strand
AGTAAATTAGTAATATTAATTTCACTTGCACACATTGAGCATATAACCAAAAATGAACCTAAAAATTGAAGTGCTGAGGCACCTTCTTTAAGTACAAAATAAGATATAAATACGGCCGCAGCAGGCTCGGTATAAGTAAGTATGGCTGTTTCGTGAGCAGGTATTTTTTTAATTGATATAAAATAAATCAAATAACAAATATCCGTATATACAATTCCCACTATAAGCAAATAACAAGTATTATTTAATGTTAAAGAATCTAAATTAATGCCTCCAGAAAACACTGAATATACGGCACATGTTATAAATGATATTAAAAACTGAACCACCATTAAACTAATGCCTGTAAGAGAATTAACTGATTTACCACCTAATGTAAGTATGGCGTAAAACAGGGCTGCCAACAGAGCACATGTTACACCTAAAGCCGGATTTGATTCTGCTGCTTGGCTTTTTGAAAAAGCCGTAAATATAATACCTGTAAAAGATATAATAAGACAAATAGATTTTTTAAAACCGATTTTCTCTTTGAATATTATTTTGGAGCATAAGGCTACAATAATAGGTGCAACATAGTAACATATAATGGCTTTTGATATTGTTATGTACTGATAAGATGCAATCATCATAATTGAGTTTAAGGCGAGAGCTACACCGGTAATAATAAGAATTTTATAATCTTTAAGTACTTTTTTTAAATCTATTTTCCTTCTTTTTATTAATAAAACACACATCATAAATAAGAAAGCCGTTAAATACCTGAAAAAAGTTATTTGATATGAAGGCATGGATATTTTTCGTGTAAAAATACCGGCAGTACTCCACAAAACCATAATGGAAATTAACACTAAACGGCTTTTCATACAGATATTCCCTCCAATAATAATTAAAAATAATATATGATAAATGTATAATAAAATTAGAAATAAGTTATCAAATATAGGAAATATGTTCTGATAAAAGGAATTATATATCAAATTAAACATAATTTCAACACAATTTTTAGTATACAATAAATTCGATATTTGTAGAAAACTTATTGACAACGTTGTATTAAATCAATATAATCATAATTGTAAGATACATAAGAATTAAATTCTGTATAACAGAATTATAAAAATATAATTATACAGAATTAGCTTTAAGATTCTATCTTGCGCCTTGCTCTAAGTTTATAATTTTGATTAAGTATTTTATTGAAAGGGTGGTTTTAATGAAAACTTTGTATTTTTCAATTGAAGAGTACATGGAAAGAGTTGCTAAGACTAAAAAAAGCATGGAAGAAAAAGGTATTGATGTTCTTATTGTTACAGACCCTGCCAATATGAATTATCTTACCGGTTTTGACGGTTGGTCTTTCTATGTTCACCAAGGTGTTATAGTTGCTCTTGATGAAGCTCAGCCTATTTGGTTTGGCCGTGGTCAGGACGGAAATGCTGCAAGACTTACTACATATCTTGATGAGAAAAATATCTATCCTTATACAGACGATTACGTTAATTCAACAGTTAAGCATCCTTATGAATTTGTAGCAGATATACTTAAAGAAAGAGGACTTGATAAAAAGAATATTGCTACCGAAACTGACGCTTATTATTTTTCTGCTAAATGTCAGCAGACAATAGAAAGATGCCTTCCTGATGCTACATTTAAAGACGGCTACAATATTGTTAACTGGGTAAAAATAATTAAGAGCCCTACAGAAATAGAATTTATTAAAAAAGCTTCTGTTATTGTCCAAAAAGCAATGGATGTGGCTTACAACATGATTGATATAGGTGTTCGTCAGTGTGATGTTGCCGCTGCCGTATATCAGGCACAGATTAGCGGAACAAAGGAATATGGCGGAGAATATTCAGCCATTGCACCTCTTATGCCGGCAGGTATTAGAACATCAACACCACATCTTAGCTGGACAGACGGACCTTATAACGACGGAGATACAGTTATACTCGAGCTTAGCGGAAATTACCGCCATTACCATTGTCCTCTTGCAAGAACAATGATTCTTGGTAATGCTTCACAAAAGGTACGTGACCTTGGTGCTACTGTTTCCGAAGGTCTTACAGCTGCTCTTGAGGGAATTAAGCCGGGTATGCTCTGTGAAGATGTAGAGAGAATTTGGGCTAAGACAATAGCAAAAAGCGGATTTGTTAAAGATTCACGTATTGGCTACTCAATGGGCCTTAATTTCCCACCTGACTGGGGTGAGCACACAGCAAGTCTTCGTCCGGGAGATAAAACAGTGCTTAAACCTGGCATGACATTCCACATGATTCCTGGTATATGGCTTGATGACTGCGGTGTGGATACAAGCGAACCTTTTGTAGTAACTGAAACAGGTGCTGAGCCGTTCTGCCATTACAGACGTGAGCTTCTTGTTAAATAAATTAACCGGACTATTAAGTCTCCAAATAAAAGGGCCGTACAAAAATACGGCCCGTTCTAAAATCATCATAAAGGAGGAGAATTAATGAAAAAGTTTGATGCAGTAATTACAAGAATCGAAGAAATTGTGCTTAGCTTTTCGGTTCTTATAATGGCTTTTATACTTATAGGCGGAGTTATAAGCAGAACAGTATTTAATTCAAGCTGGACATTTACTGAGGAAGTGGGTACATCACTTAATATAGTTGTTACATTCTTTGGTATAGGCTATTGTGCAAGACAGGCAAGACATATAAGTATGTCAGTTGTTTATGATTTATTGGGAGAAAAGGGCAAGAAGATAATGACATATATAATAACTCTTTTAACAGGACTTATAATGCTTTATGTTGCTTATCTTGGTGTTCAATATACAATAAGTGTTTACAGTTTAGGCCGTGTTACAGCCGCTCTTAGAGTTCCGTCTTGGATAACAGTGCTTCCGGTGCCTATTGGATTTGCTTTAGGAGCCATTGAATATTTCAGAACATTTTTTATTAACATTAAAGACAGAAAAAATGTACACATTTCAAGTTTATATAAATTAGGCGAAAATGCTGAGGATTATTCAGATGACAATGAAAAGGAGGAGGGTAAATAATGGTAGTAATGTTATTGTTTTTAATGTTCTTCTTCCTTGTGCTTAATTTCCCTATGGTTATACCTATGGTAGCTGCACCTCTTGCTGTAGTTTATAACTATATACTTAACATGGATATGGCTATGACATGTCAGCAGCTTATAGCAGGTGTTTCATCAACTGTTCTTCTTTCAGTTCCGATGTTTATTTTAGCTGCTGATATTATGTGTGCCGGACAAACAACCAAAAGACTTCTTGACCTTGTAGAAACATTTGTTGGACACATTCATGGTGGTATGGCCATTACTACTGCTGCTACATGTACAATTTTTGGTGCTATTTCAGGCTCAACACAGGCAACAGTTGTTGCTGTAGGAAAGCCAATGAGAGGCAGACTTTTACAGCTTGGATATAACGATGGTGCAAGCTCTGCGCTTATAATCAGCTCTGCTATTATAGCGCTTCTTATACCTCCAAGTATTTCAATGATTATGTATGCCGTTGTTACAGGCTCATCAGTAGGTGATTTGTTTATAGCCGGTGTAGGCCCTGGAATATTTATGTTTATCTGTTTTTCAATATACAGTTTCTTTTATGCTAAATATGTTAATATTCCTAAACTTAAAAAAGCAACTTGGCCTGAAAGATTGGCTGCTCTTAAAAAAGCTATTCTTCCTCTTGGCTTCCCTGTAATAATATTTGCTGGTATTTATTCCGGTATGTTCTCTCCAACAGAGGCAGCAGCCATTGCGGTGCTTTATGCACTTATACTTGAGCTTATAATATACCGCTCAATTAAAATTACTGATTTATACAGAATTTCATTAAGCACTGCTGTTGTTACATGTGCTGTATTTATACTTGTTGCAGGTGGACAGCTTTTCTCTTGGGTTATATCTTATGCTCAAATACCTCAGATGCTTACATCAGTTATTTTGGGTTCAGACCCTTCAGCAATCAGAATACTTGTTACAGTAACTGTATTCTTCTTTATAGGATGTATGTTTGTAGACTCACTTGTTGTAATAATCATACTTTCACCTATATTCTATCCGGTTGCTATGCAGGCAGGTATCGACCCTATTCATCTTGGAATAGTTATTACACTTCAGGCCGCAGTTGGCTCAATATCACCGCCTTTCGGCTGCAACATATTCACAGCCTGCGCTATATTCAATAAACCGTATATTGAGATTGTAAAGGGCCTTCCGCCTTACATAATTATGTGCATAATAATTTCAGCTGTAGTAATTATTTTCCCTCAGCTTTCACTTTTCCTTCTGTAAGAAAGGCGGGATATGATGTTTGACATAAAAAAAGAAGTTTTAAACCATGAAAGTGAATTAATTGCACTTCGCCGTGACTTCCACCAAAATCCAGAGCTGGGGTACCATGAATTCAGAACATCAAAAATTGTATCTGACTATCTTAAAAATCTTGGAATGGAAGTTAAAAATGTGGCTAAAACCGGTGTTGTAGGCGTCTTAAAGGGTGATGGCGGTTTAGGCAAGACTATACTTTTAAGAGCTGATATGGATGCTCTTCCGGTAGAGGAAAAAACAGGTCTTCCTTATGCATCAAAAACACCTAATGTAATGCATGCCTGTGGACATGACGGACATACAGCTATACAGCTTATAGTTGCTAAAATACTTTCTGAACATAAAGACGAGTTTAAAGGCTCCATTAAGTTTGTTTTTCAACCAAATGAAGAAGAAGCCGGAGCTCTTGATATGATTAATGAAGGAATATTACAGTCGCCTAAGGTGGATGGGGCATGTGCTCTGCATTTGTGGAGTCCTATAAAATCTGGCAGGATAGGTTTAAGTTCTGGCCCTGTACTTGGCACAACAGAAGAGTTTGAGCTTAAGATATTGGGAAAAGCCGGACATACATCAACACCGCATACAGCAAAAGATGCACTTTTAGGCGCGGCAAAGGTTGTAGATGCTGTTCAGAGCCTTGGCACAAGGGAATTTGACCCATTGCTTCCAATAGCCGTAATGTTTGGCAAAATTCATGGCGGCAGTGCCAGAAATGTAATTACAGACTGTGTGGAACTGGGCGGAACAATAAGATTTTTGTTCCCTGACGAATCTGTTAACAAACCTAAAGTCTTAGGCGCCTTTGAAAGAATAATAAAAGGCACATGCGATGCTTTAGACCTAACTTATGAGCTTAAATTTATACCAAGCAATCCTTCACTTATTAATGCACCGGAAATGGTTGCTATTATTAAAGAAGCTGCTGAAGAAACTTATGGCGTTAAGGATAATATTGATGAGTTTAAGAGCTTAGCCGGAGAGGACTTTGCAGAAATCAGCCAAAGAGTACCTTCTGTAATGACTTTTGTAGGTATTTACAATAAAGATAAAAATAGCTGTTATCCGCATCATCATTCTAACTTTGATATTGATGAGGACATGATGAAATATGGTGTTGAGCTTCATATTAGGGCTGCGCTTAAATTTTTAAATGATTAATTATAGGGAGGGTAATGTTATGAAGAAAAAACTTTTATGCTTAGCTGTAGCAGTAACAGTATTGGCAGGTTTGGCAACAGGCTGTGCAAGAGGTTCAATGACAGGTGCAAATAACACAGCATCAGGATCTGGTGAATCAACAGGACAGGAAACATATACTTGGAGAATGGCTCATGAGGAGTACACAGGCGATATGCAGGACGTTTACTGTAAGGAGTTTGCAGAAAAGCTTAATGAAAAATCCGACGGCAGAATTAATCTTCAGATTTATGGTGTAGGACAGATTGGTGATGCTATGCAGCAGTGTGAGCTTTTACAGAATAACGGTCTTGAGTTTGCCATGATTTCACCGGGCAACACAGGTACTATAGTACCGGAAAACCAGCTTTTCTCTCTTCACTTCCTTTTCCCTAATGATTTGGAAAAAACTCAGGAGATTTTAAACTCAAGTAAGGCTCTTAATGAAAAACTCAGTGCTAAATATCTTGAGAAAAATATTCAGGTTCTTTCCTACTGGACAGAGGGCGCTATGGAGTGGACAAGCAATAAGCCTCTTCATTCACCGGATGACTTTAAAGGCCTTAAAATCAGAACAATGCAGTCACCTGTAATAGTTGCAGCTTATGAGGCTTACGGTGCAAACCCAACACCTATGAGCTATACAGAGGTTTATTCAGGCCTTCAGCTTAACATGATTGAAGGACAGGAAAACCCTATAAGTGCTATTTACAGCTCTAAATTCTATGAAGTTCAGGATTACCTTACAGAGGCTAATTCCAATGTTTATGTAACTTGCACATGTGTAAACCCGACATTCTTTAATGGACTTCCTGAGGATATTCAGCAGATTATACTTGAAACAGTAGAAGAAATGAACCCAAGAGCTTATGAAATTCAGGATGAGCTTAATGGTGGTGCTCTCGATAAGATTACAGCAGCAAGCGATATTAAGGTAGAAAAACTTACTGATGAAGAAAGAGAAGCTTTTGTTGAGCCTGCTCAGAAAGCTTATGATGTATATAAAGACCTTGTAGGCGAAGACGGCGCTGCTATACTTGATGAACTTATTGCTGAAATAGAGGCTTATGAAGCTGAATAAAATAATATAAGAATATATGCGGAAATATAGCGTTTCCGCATATATTTTATGAAAGATGAGGTAATTTTAATGGAGATTAAGGGAATAACTTCTAGAGATATTTGGAAAGCAAAAAAAAGAATATCATCTTATATTACAAGAACACCTCTTGTTTATTCACCTGCTCTGTCTGAGGCTACCGGGGCAAATATATATTTAAAACTGGAAAACCTTCAGGCTATTGGAGCATTTAAAGTAAGAGGTGCTGCTAATAAAATATTAAGCCTTACAGAAGAAGAAAGAAGCAAAGGTGTTTCTACTTTTTCAACTGGCAATCATGGCATGGCAGTTGCGTATATAGCAAACCGTGTTGGAGCTAAAGCTCTGGTTTGTATGTCAAACCATGTGCCGGAAAACAAAGTTAAGGCTATAAGCCGTTGGAAACCTGAAATTAAACAAAACTGGGACAGCCAAAGTGCTGCCGGAGTATATTGCTATGAACTTGAGGAAAAAGAAGGCATTAAAGTTATACCGCCTTTTGATGACAAAGAGATAATATGTGGCCAAGGCACAATGAGCCTTGAGATAGTTGAAGATTTGCCGGAAATTGACACAGCAATAGTTCCTCTTTCAGGCGGAGGCCTTATTTCCGGTGTAACACTTGGCCTTAAGCTTACAGTGCCAGACGTTAAAGTAATAGGCGTTTGTATGGAAAAAGGTGCTGCTATGATAGAAAGCCTTAAAGCTGGACACCCTGTTGACGTTGAGGAAGAACCGACACTTGCTGACAGCCTTTTAGGTGGTATAGGACTTGATAATAAGTATACTTTTGATATTGTAAGGGATTATGTTGATGAAAAGATACAGGTAAGTGAAGAAGAAATATCAAAAGGAATAGCCTATGTTATGGAAAACCATAAGGTTATAGCTGAAGGAGCCAGTTGTGTAGGCATAGCTTATGCTATGAGAAAAGGTGTAATTAAACCAGGAAGCAATGTTGTTATTGTAGTAACAGGAAATGGCATAGGAATGGATATTGTAAAAAAAGTTATAAACGATAATTTTTAACGGAGATGATATTACATATATGAAAAAGGAAATTATATTTACTGAAAAAGCCACAAAACCAACAGCACCGTATTCACAGGCAGTTAAAGTAGGCAATATTGTTTATCTTGCAGGAGCATGTGGTGACGACCCAAAAACAGACCAAATAATGGGCAACGGTGATATTAAAATTGAAGCAAAATATGCTCTTGAAAACATAAAAGCAGCCGTTGAGGCAGCCGGAGGAACAATGGAGAACATTGTTAAAATGAACGTATTTGTTAAAGATATTAAAATGATGAAGGACTTTAACGAGGTTTATAAAACATACTTCCCTGTAGACCCTCCTGCAAGGATAGCTATGCAGATAACAGACCTTGCCGGCGGTGCAAATCTTGAAATTGACGGAGTAGCTATACTTTAATTACTGTTTTAAAAAATCAAGTGACTTTTTATAAAACTCTTTTTTTCGGTGTTTTCCCCTGAACACAAAAAACTTAATGAAGGTGGTTTGGTTTAATACGTAATACATTAAATCAAACTGCTTTCATTTTGCATATAAAAAAACAGACAGTTTAATCTGTCTGCTTAATATTTTTATGCATTGGCACCGAGAAAATCAGATATGCCGTCACAGGCCTCTTTTAAAATCGGTTTAAAGGCTTCAATATTTTCTTCTGTTATTTCTTCTGCTGAACCGCTTATGCTTATTGCAGCTATTATACGTTTTGTATAATCCCTAATAGGCATAGCAATACAAACGGTGTTTTCTTCATATTCACAGTTGTCTATTGAATAGTCGTTTTTGCGTATTTTACTCAGCTCATCAAGAAAGTCAATATAATTAAGTATGGTGTTAGCTGTATATTTTTTAATGGTTATGTTTCTGAAATACATACGTATGTCCTCTTCTTCAAACTGCATCATAAAAAGCTTTCCTACTGCCGTGGCGTAAAGAGGTTTTCTTTCACCTAAAGGCATAGTGCTTATTGTATTGCTGGAAGGGTTTACACTGCACATAACTATTGTTTCATAATCGTTAAGTACACATAAATTAGACAGGCGTTTTGTCTGGTTTGAAAGCTTTTCAAGTACATGAACATAATTTGAGCTGTTAAGAGTGTGATATTTAGGCACGGAATTTCCTACTTTAAAGGCACCCCAGCTTAAACGGTATGTTGTCTGCACACCGGAAGTTTTTTCCACAAAATTATAAGCAAGAAGTGTATCAAGTATTCTATGAGCACTGCTTTTACCTATGTTCATGTCTTTGCTTAATTCCATGAGTGTGACGCCTTCGCTTGAAGGACAGTCTTTTATATAATTTAGAATTTCAAGTGCGTTGCTTAAAGTCTGCAACGGGTATTTTGGTACATGTTCGTTGTTCTCCACAGTTCCACCTCAATAAGTAGTATTGTTTAAAATACGGAATATCATTCTTTATATCAGAATTATAATATAATTATATAATATGTTGTGATATATGTAAAGAATTATTTGAATTATAGAATATAATATGTTACGTTATTTATTAAAAAATATATTGAATTTTTATTCTGAATATTGGAAGGTGATTTAATGTTTAATATAAAAGAAGAGATTGCCGCTTATGAAAGTGAACTTATAGCGTTACGTAGGGATTTTCATGAAAATCCTGAACTGGGTTACAGAGAGTACAGAACATCAAAAATAGTATATGACTACCTAAAAAAGCTTGGTCTTGAAGTTACAAATATATCAATTACCGGTGTTGTTGGCCTTTTAAGGGGAGAAGCCGGTCCGGGCAAAACAATTCTAATGCGTGCCAATATGGATGCTTCACCGGTAGATGAAAAAACAGGTTGTTCTTACAGTTCTAAAATAGACGGAATAATGCATGCCAGTGGCCATGACGGACATCTTGCAATATTAATGGTTACAGCTAAAATACTCTCAAGACATAAAAAAGATATATACGGCAATATAAAGTTTGTTTTTCAGCCTAACGAGGAAGAAGCCGGAGCCCTTGATATGATTAATGAAGGAGTGCTTGAAAATCC
>CALWSS010000037.1 GCA_944384255.1 uncultured Clostridia bacterium | reverse complement strand
AGTAAACTATAAAGACAACTTAACAGAATATCAATATAGTTCTTATATTGTTAAGGAACTTTTAAAATGGACAGAGGAAAGTGACCTTCATGTGCTTATAAAAAGTTGTCTGTTTCATTATGAATTTATATCAATGAAGCCTTTTAAAGATGGAAATGAAAGAACAGCAATGTTTTGGCATAATATTTTGCTTTTTAAATGGAGAGAAATATTTGGAGACGTATCCATTGAATCAATAGTTTATAATATGATGCAGGAGTATAAAAATGCTTTTAATTTATCAAAAAATAGTAATAATGCTACTGCATTTATAGAATTTATGCTGTTTGTCATAAAGACAGATCTTTTTAACATAGTTTTAGAAAAAGGGCTTTATAGAGATAAATACCAACAAATATGGATGAAAATAAGTAAATTTACAAAAGAAAATGA
Source organism: uncultured Clostridia bacterium (assembly GCA_944384255.1). Classification (GTDB taxonomy): domain Bacteria; phylum Bacillota; class Clostridia; order Lachnospirales; family Anaerotignaceae; genus Neoanaerotignum_A. The sequence continues at coordinate 27,237 of CALWSS010000037.1, read as the reverse complement.
AGGAATAATAAGAAATTCTGATGTAAGGTCTATGTTTAATGTTTCTTCTGCCACAGCAAATAGAATATTAAAAAAATTTGTTAAAGAAAAAAAGCTTATGTTATTAAAATGTGGCTCATATTGGGCTTATAAAAACATTGAAAATACTCCAATTTATTCAATAAGAGGTTTGTTGTGTAAAGTTATTTCGGAAGAACTTTCTATTGATGAAAACCAAATTAAACAAAATACAAACTTTGATTTTGAAAATATAGTTCGAGCACTTTATTCGGTTTTAGATAAGATATTTGATGATAATAACTTGTGTAAACAATTATCTGAGGGCAAAAAAGAATATATACTTGATTATAGAGCAAAGGATTTAATAAAGATATTATTTTACAAAGTAATAGAATTTAAAGATGAAAAATTTATGAAAGATAATATTGAAGCTTGTGATTTTTATATAGATGCTGAAAATAAAGAATTTGCCTTATTAAATTCATATATTGCAAATATAATATATGATCGTTATGCCGAAAATAAAGATAATATAGAAACTAATTTTGAAATGATTTTTTATAATGCTTTACAAAGTTATATCGATAGTTACAATGAATATTGTGATACGAACAAAAGAATAATGAATTATAATAGAAAAGAGTTTTCTTTTGAAGCTTATGACACAAGGTATGAAAATAATAAAGGTCTTAACATATTTAAAGCAAGGGTTTTAATTCAAGGTTATGATAACTATAACGATTCTAAATTTATGTATTTTCCCGAAGTTGTAAAAGAACGAAATGTATTTAAAGAAAATGCTCATAAGTTTAGTGAAGAAGAACTAAAAGATTTTGTGGATAGTGTTTCAATGAGTTATATAGGACAATTCATGGTTTTCATTAATTTAAAGGATAAAACAGAACAAGCATATAAAATGCTAAATACATATTGTAAAGAATTGCTGCAAACAAAATTTAAAATAGAAACTGCTGAACCAATATTTTATTCTGATGAATATAAGGTATATAATTCCTTTAAAATTTTTACGGTTATGTTTCCAGATATTTTAGACAGGCTTATTAAAAAGTATGCTGTTGAAAGCTATAATATATACATGTATAAAGACTTTAAACTAAATTTTGGAAAAAAATAAATGAATGAAAAAGCAAGCCGCAAAAAAGATTAAATTTAATCTTTTTTGCGGCTTGCTTTTAGTTTTTCATATATTTGATTTAATAATAGTCAATTTTTATAAAATGATATTTTTAATGTATAAAACAGCTTATCATAAATATGAGCTCAAAAATAACAAGGTACCTTGGGAATATGGAGTAAGCTATGAGTAAAAAACATAAGAAACAATCAAAAAAATACAAAGACAAATCCCTAGAAGAATTAATAAGAGATCAAAATAAAAATTATTTTTGGTTTGGAAATGATTTTTATGATGATGAGTATAATGGGGTTTTGACTGAAAATAACGAAGATATGTATTCCTTTGATAATTATACATATAAATCCAATGAAGGTTGGAATAAAAATGATAAGGATATATGTTTCTATGATGGTTATATATGTGATTCCGACGAAGATTGGGATGGAAATGATGAGGATATATATTGCTTCAATAATAATTACGATGAAGATATATATTCACACAATAATACATTTCTAACTTTAGGAAATACATATGTTGATGAACCTAAAAGTGCCATTCCAAACTACAAAATGTATGAAAAAATTTGTCAGCAATTTGAATTTGCAGTATGTGATGACAGCCAAATTTATGAGTATATACAAGAAAAAGGTTTATATATGAGGCTGAATAGCAGCGTTTTAGCAAAATTAACTGCTGAGTCATTAACCTTTAGTGAAAATCAATCTGTAACAACATACAAGGTAAAACAGGTTGAAGAACGTATAAAACGTGAATGCGGCAAAAGATTTACCTCAAATGATATAAATTCTAAAAAGTATTTATTAAATTGCTTAAATGGTGTTTTAAGCTTTGAAGATGGCAGTATAAAGCTATTGCCGCACTCATCAGAGTACATTTTTGATTACTGTATTGAAGCTGAATATGAAGAAGGTATTATTTGTGAAGCAGAAAATTTTGAAAAATTTTGTTTAACCTCTTTGGGTGGGGTTGAAAGCAAAAAGAAACTTCTTTTAGAGTTTTTTGGTTATTGTCTTAGTGACAGTAATGATGCTAAAAAAATACTGTTTTTAAATGGAAAGCCAAATTCAGGAAAAAGCATTGCATTAAAGTTTTTACAAAGATTGATTGGTGAGGATAAAGTGTCAAATATACCAATTCATGAGCTAAGTACGCCTTTTAATCGTGCACAGCTTTTTGGAAAAAAGATTAACATACAGGCTGAAATGAAAACATCACCTCTTAATGATATTTCTATTATTAAAGCAATTACAGGAGGAGATAGAATTACAGCAGAGTATAAAGGACAAGATTCATTTTCTTTTATGCCAAAGTGCAAACTTATTTTTGCTGGAAATGCTTTGCCTGCTGCAGCTGATTTTGAGGCTACAAAAGCCTTTACAAACAGGCTTGTAGTATTGCTTTTTAACAAAAGTATTTCTGCCGAAGAACAAGATAAAGAACTTTTAGAAAAGCTTTGGTCTGAAAGGAATGAAATTTTTACATTATCTATAAAAGCTTTATTTGATTTAATTAATAGAGATTATGTTTTTACATCAAATGAAGATTCTGAAAGATTTATAGCTGCTTATTCTATGGATGCTGATCCTGTTGGGTGTTTTTTAAATGAAGAAATTAACTTTATACCAAGTGGTAATATTCCGGTAAGAGATTTTTATGAAAGCGTAAAGACATATTGTATACAAAACGGATTTTCTGTGCCAAATGACAGGGATATAGGAAAGGCACTTTTGGAAAAATACAATATACCTAAAAAACGAATTAATAAGGACGGGTTAAACGTGTACAGATTTGTTGGCATAGACTATAAAGAAAGAGGTGAAAATAATGCCTAAAATTGAGTTTTTTATAGAAAAATGGATAGAAAAAAAGGAAGATTTTATATCTCCAAACACGCTGTTAAGTTATAAAAGAGCTTTAAGAATAATTGAAGGCTCAGAAGCACTTAATGTTTCCGTTGATAAAATTTACCCGTATAATCTTGAAATATTTATAGAAGAGATTAAAGAAGTTTACAGCCCATCAACAATTAAAATTTGTACAGTAGCAGTTAAAGGCGGTCTTAATATTGCTAAAGAACAAGGATATATTGAAGATATTCCTGTTTGGAAGGCAAATATAAGTACAAATAATGAAAAAAGAGCTCTTGAAAAAGATGAGTTAGAAATATTTTTGAGTCTTATTAAAGGAAAAAGTTTTGGAAACTTACTTGCCTTTCAGGTATCAACAGGCATGAGGATAGGAGAAGTTATAGGGTTAACATGGGATTGTATAGATTTTGAAAGCCATGAAATAAATATTGTTAAATCAGCACGCCGTGAACAAAACAAAGTAATATCAGTTTTGCCTAAAAATAATAAATGCAGAAAAATTCCATTAAATAATATGGCAGAGGAGATACTTCTTAATCAAAAGGCTGTATATAGAAAACTTTGCTGCAGAAAAGAATTTTGTGACAAAAATTTAGTATTTCCAACAAAAGCCGGAAAATGCTATGATACCTCTTTCTTAAATAAAAATTTAAAAGAAGTTTCCAGAAGGATGGAAGAATATTATTTTAAGAAAGGCATTAATAAAAAATTCAGCTTGTCAACACATATACTTCGCCATACATATGCAACACGTTTAATGGAAAAAGGTGTTTCTCTAAAAACAATATCAGAGCTTCTTGGTCATTCTTCCATAGTTACAACATCTGATACGTATTGCCACGTTTCTGAGCAGCAAAAGAGCTTAGCAGCAAATTTATTCCAAGTTTCAAGTCCATTATAAAACTATTTATAAAGATAGGATATAATTTCAATATGTTTTAAATTATTTATTGGTTTTTGGAATTTAGACCTTAAAATGTATGTATTTATAAGGGTTTTGCTCTGTTCCATAAATTTGCAGCATATAGAAAAAACTGGTACTTATGGAATTAAAGTTCATAGTAAAAAATTAATATTAATTAGGCATAAAGCATAATTTTAAATATAAGCTTTTGGACAAGGAGGGTATTGTTATGAAAAGCAAAAGCATAAAATACATATTTCACGACTCCAATCCGCCTGAAATAACAGCCGAAAATTTACTTAAAGTTTTGGTTAAAGTTAATGCGGAAAAAGTTGAAAAAGCAATAAGTGAAAAAACAGCTAAAAAAGTTGTTTAAAAAGAGCTTGAAGCCACTTGCAAAAATCAGCGAGTGGCTTTTTATATAATGAGGTGATATTAATGAACATAGCAGCGTATTGCAGAGTTTCTACAGATAAAGAAGACCAGCTTAATAGTTTAGAAGCACAGAAGGAGTTTTTTATTGAATATGTAAATAGAACTGGTGATAACCTTGTAAAGCTATATGCTGATGAAGGAATATCCGGAACAAAAATTAAGAACAGGAAAGAATTTCTTAAAATGATGTCAGATGCTGAAAAAGGTCTTTTTGATATGGTGGTAGTAAAAGATATTTCCCGTTTTGCAAGAAATACTGTTGATTTGCTTCAAAATATAAGGAAGTTAAAGGCATTAGGAATAGAAACGCAGTTTTTAACAGCAAATATGACAAGCATGGGAAACAGTGAGTTTGTTCTTACAATATTTGGAGCTCTTGCACAGGAAGAAAGTGCAAACACATCTAAAAGGGTTAAGTTTGGAAAGAAGCTTAATGCTGAAAAAGGCAGAGTGCCTAATATAGTATATGGCTATGATAAGACAATAGGTGATTACTTTAACCTTTCAATAAACAAAAAAGAAGCCGATGTAATTAAGCAGATTTTTAAATGGTATACTGAAGAAGGATATGGAGCTGTTAAAATAGCAAATATGCTTAATGAAAAGGGTTTAAAGACAAAGCGTAACTGCTCATGGAGCCAAAATGCTATATGCCGTATACTTACAAATGAGTTGTATACAGGAAAAGTTGTAAACGGCAAAGAGGAGATTATAGACTTTCTATCAGGCAGAAGGAAAGAAAAAGATAAAACCCAATGGCTTGTGGTGGAGAAAGAAAATTTACGCATAATAGATGATGATACATTTAAAAAGGCACGGGATATACTTAATTCAAGACATAATGCTTTTAAAATTACCCATGAAAGGCAAAGCAATAAACATCTTTTTTCAACGCTGATTAAGTGCAAGGAATGTGGATGGTCTTTTAGAAGGGTTGTAAAGAAATATAAAAATACATATATAAGATGGGTGTGTTCAGGTCATAATGGACGTGGAGCAGACAGCTGTCCAAATGCTCAGACAATAGATGAGGACGAGCTTATAGAAGTTATTGAGGAATACTTTGCAGGAGTGCTCAAACAGAAGAAAAAAGTTATAGACAGCGTACTAATGGAGTTTAAAAAGGTCTATAAGGAAAAAGATGAAAATATTGAGCGTGAAAAGGAAATAACACAAAGTATTGCTAAATTAAACAAAGCACGCCAAAAATATATGGATATGTATACCGATGATTTAATTACAAGAGAAGAACTTAATGAAAAAATAGGCGGAGCAAAAAAAGAAATTGAAAAACTTGAAGATGAGCTTAGATTAATTTCATACTATCTTACAAAAGGCGACCGGCTGGAAGAAATATTAAATGCTACATTTAAGGAAGTTGAGGATATTACGGATGTAAGACAGATGACAAATGCACAATTAAGGAGTATAATAAAGAAAATTGAAGTTGATAAGGAAGGTACTGTAAATATATATCTTAGACTATTTGATGATTTAGGTCTTGATGACACCGTTCTAATTAATGACAGCCAAACATAAAGACATTACCGACCGTGTTGAGCACATTAATCCACAGCTTGCCCGTCAGGTAAGATGTGTTCTGGAAGTAAACAAAGCCGAAAGACACATAAGAGGCGGCATTGCCACAAAAAATAAATACCTGCACATGAAAAAAATATAATATAAATTATATGGTTAAATAAGCTGGCAACAGTCTAAAAGGGTTATGATAACATTGGTAAATGTTAGAAGATGTTAAAAAACATTAAAAGTTAAAAGAAAGGTTTTAATTAAAATCCATGCGATATTTGAAGTTGCATGGATTTTTTTCTGTTATTTACAGTAAAAGTTTGATATATTGCAGTTTATAGTTTATAATTAGAAATAATTCCATTGGAATATAATGCGAAAGGAAGGTATGATTATAATGCGTAGAGTTACTCTTGGCAAGACAGGAATAAACGTAAACAAAAACGGTTTCGGTGCTCTGCCGATACAGAGGGTTGATTTTGAACAGGCGGAAAAAATCCTCAAAAAAGCATACGATAACGGAATAGATTTTTATGACACAGCAAGATTTTACACAGACAGCGAAGAAAAAATCGGACGCTTTCTTTCGCCGGTTAGGGATAAAATCATAATTGCATCAAAAACAATGGCTAAAAATGCCAATGATTTTAACAACGACTTGGAAACAACATTAAAAATGCTTAAAACTGATTATCTGGATATTTATCAGTTCCATGATGCAAGGGTTTGCTATAAATTTGGTGACGGAACTGGTCTTTGTGAGGCTATGGAAAAAGCCAAAAAAGACGGTAAAATTAAGCATATAGGTATTACAACACACAGACTGAATGTAGCTAAAGAGGCTATTGAAACAGGATTTTTTGAAACTATACAGTATCCTTTTAACTACCTTGCTACTGAAGATGACATGGAAGTTTATAAAATGGCTGTTAAGGCCAACATGGGCTTTATATGTATGAAGGCTATGTCAGGAGGACTTATAACAAACTCAAAGGCGTCTTATGCATTTTTAGAGCAGTTTGACTCTCTTGTACCTATTTGGGGTATACAAAGAGAAAGCGAGCTTGATGAATTCTTGAGCTATGGTCAGCAGGATGTTAAGCTTACAGATGATTTAAAGGCTGTAATTGAAAAAGACAAAAAAGAACTTTCCGGCAATTTCTGCCGTGGCTGTGGTTACTGTATGAGTTCTTGTCCTGTTGGAATTAAAATAGATGACTGTGCAAGAATGTCTCTTATGATAAGAAGAGCTCCGTCTTACAGAATGTTATCTGATGAAAATCAGGCTAACATGAAGAAAATAGCAGAATGTATCCACTGTGGAGCTTGTAAAGCTAAATGTCCTTATGGTCTTGACACACCTAAGCTTTTGGAAGAAAACTACAAAGACTATATGGAAATTTTAAAAACAGGCGAGATTAAACCTCTTAAATAAAAGCAGGCAAAAGCAAATAAAGAAGTGTTTCTTTTGAACTGAACTAAAAAAGTTAGACAATATATTTAATTAAAAATTGTTCATGAAGCCATAAAGGGCTTGTTTTCTGTAAAGAGCAGGGGGCAAGCCCTTTAGTTTTGCCTTAATTCGTTTATTGTTGAAATAATCAATATATTTTATTAATTCTACCTTGAACTGTTCTATTTATTTAAGTTTCTGTAAATAAAGTAATTTTCTTTTTTAGGTCTGATTTATTAACTATGCTAATACAATAAAGGTGTCGATTTTTTCGACACCCTTTAAAAAATCTATTGAATATATATTATTTATTCCTCCATGCGTTTTGCTGCATACTTCTTACCTGCACTTATAATGCCAAAGAAATAAAGTATTGTTAATACAGCTGCTATTATATAAGATACATTAAGACTAAGGCCAAAGCCTATCTTTTGATTAAATATAAATGAAGAGATTATAAATAAGTAAAATGCACCAGGAATAAGTGACATAAGAAAGGCAAATTTAGGAGTGCCTTTTTTAGCTATTAAGTATACACTTATTGCAGCAAAAGCAAATACTGCTATTGTCTGGTTTGCCCAAGCAAAGTAGCGCCATAAGATATTAAAGCCTTGAGCATTAAGTTTTGCAAAAACAAGTATCAAAACAACAGGTATAAATAATCCCATTGTTACCATAACACGGTTTCTTCTTTCTTTCTGGCTAATATGAAGATAATCAGCAACCATAAGACGACAAGAACGAAGAGCCGTATCACCTGATGTTATAGGAAGAACTATAACGCCTAAAATAGCTATAATACCGCCTACAGGGCCAAGCAGATCCCTTGCAACTTCACCAACAACAGCTGTTGAGCCGCTTAAAGAACCTTTATTATAAATGCCCATTGCCGCTGCTGCCCAAATCATAGCAATTAAGCCTTCAAGAATCATCATCCAGTAGAATACAAATTTACCTTCTCTTTCACTTTTAACACTTCTGCCTATAAGTGTGCACTGTGTTGAATGAAAGCCTGATGTTATACCACATGCTACTGTAACAAAGAATACAGGAATAAATGGTGTTCCAACACCTGTATTGCCTTCAGCATTCCATAACGGATACATATTAAAAAGGCCTGTAAATCCATTTGTCAAATCAATATTCATAAGGTCATAGCCTTTAACAAATATACCGCCAAATACTCCAACAGCGGATAAAAGAAGTATTGCACCGAATACAGGATAAATTCTGCCTATAATTTTATCAATTAGGGAATAATGTTGCCACCAAATAATATATAAGTATAACGGCATATATTACCCAAGTCCAAATATTTACACCTTTAATACCAACAATCTGGCCTGCAAATAAATCACCCGGTGTATATGTAAATACAGCTCCTACAAGAAGCATAAGGAAACAGAGAAAAATATTATAAACCTGATATACTTTTCCGCCTAAAAACCTATGCACAATACCCGGCATCTGGTCACCATTTTGTCTAAGGGACATCATTCCGCTTAAATAATCATGAGTAGCACCACTTATAACACAGCCAATAGGTATTGTTATAAATGCTATTGGTCCAAACAAAATACCCTGTATAGGTCCAAATATAGGTCCGGTTCATGCAATATTAAGCAAGTTAATAAGTGCGTTTTTAAATTTGCTCATAGGCACAAAATCAACACCATCTTCATTTTTTATGGCTGGTGTCAATCTGTCGTCGGGTTTAAAAATCCTCTCCACAAAATTGCCGTATAACACTCCTCCCAAAATTAAAATAATAAGCCCTGCAATAAATGTTGTCATAATTCCACCTTCCTTGATGTCTAATAAATTTTTGTCTTATTATATATTACTTTTATAAATTTGCAAACAATTTAAATGAAATTATTTGTGTTTAATAAAATATATATTATTTGGTTTATATTTACTATTATTAATTAAATACATTAAAATATTTTATTGAATTTTAATTCAAACATATTATTTCTTCTTAAAATCATATGTTTTTAAATCTGCATATTAGCATTAATGTATGTAATTAAACGTAAAATTTATTACCTTTTTAACATTAAAAATATTTACGAATAAAACATAAGTCTTTTTAAAATTAACAGATTAAAAAAATTTCAGTTTTATTAAACTGAACAAGTAAAAATGGACAATAACAAAAAGCCCCCTTATGTAAAATAATAAAATTACATAAGGGGGTATTATGGAAAAAATACACTAAAATCAAGAGTATTTAACCAAAACTGATTTCATACGTGAAGCATAAAAACCAATGATGAATTTGCAGTCAATATACATATTTTTGAAACACTTTTTTTAGTAGCTGTATTTTTTTCTTTTTGAAACCATAAACCAAACTGAAATGATTATTCCCAGTATTTCGGCAACCGGCACTGAAAGCCAAAGTCCGGTAGAGTTTAAAAAATACGGCAGTATTATAATTGTACCGGCTAAAAACAAAAATGTCCGGGCAAAAGATATAATTGCTGACACAAGGCCGTCGGAAAAAGCCGTAAACATAGATGAGGCAAATATACTTGTGCCCATAAGCAGAAAGCCTATGGAATATATGCCGAAGCCTTCCAGTGTAACGCTTTTTACTGCACTGGATGTATTTCCGGTAAAAACATCAAGTACAAAGCCTACTGAAAATCTTGAAATTACAAATGTTATTAAAGAACCAACAACAATTAATAAAATACTGCTTTTAAATACTGTTTTTAGCTGTTCGTTTTCTCCGCTGCCGTATTTATAGCTTATAACAGGTGCTATGCCGTTGGAATAGCCGAAAAACATAGCCGTAAGTATAAACTGGAAATACAGCACTATAGTTATAGAGGCAACACCGTCTTCACCGTAGTATTCCAAAAAAGCATAGTTAAACAGAAATGTTGTAACGGAGTTTGAAAGGTTTGTTACCATTTCAGAAGAACCGTTTGAAAAGGACTTAAGCAGTACAAAAACATCAAATTTAGGTTTTGAAAAGCGTATAGGGTTGTTTTTTCCTACAGCAAAAAATACCAAGCCCCATACAGCCACAACGCTGTAGCCTATGCCTGTGGCAATGGCTGCACCGGCAATGCCCATATTAAAAGGACCCATAAACAGATAGTCAAGGACTATGTTTGATACTCCTGCTGCTGCCGTTACAAAAAGGCCTAATCCCGGGCGGCCGGCTGTTACAAAAAACACCTGAAAAGCCGTTTGCAGATAAAAAGACGGAGCAAACAAAAAAAGTATTGCCATATATTCAATACACATTTGTTTTTGTGCACTGCTGGCACCTAAAAACAATACAATTTCATCTATAAATACATATCCAAAAACGGCAGTAATTAAGCCCAGTATTATTTCTGTTGCTACAAGAAGGGACAAAGCTGATTTTGCGTCATGTTCTCTTTTTTCACCAAGACGGGTGGCTATAATGGCACTTCCACCGGTTGCTATCATAATAGAAACGGCCATTTGTGCCGATATGGCAGGGTATACCATGTTTGTTGCCGAAAGGGCATCAGTACCTACAAAGCGAGATATAAACATTCCGTCGACTATTGTATACATGGACAGAAAAAGCATCATTATCATGTTAGGCAGAGCAAACATAATAAGTGAGAATATATTATAATTTTTTGCCAATGCATTATCCATTAAGTATCTCCTCATTAAATATTTTCTCGAACTGTTCACAATGAGCCATTGTGCTTTCCACAAGAGAGCGGCATGTTTTAGAGCCTATGTTTTCCATTGTTTTTTCTTCTATATAATTTACTTTCTCAATTACAGGGTCTGCAAAAAGCTTTCCTTCATTTGTAAGTTTAATTATTTTTTCCCGTTTGCTGCCGGGATATGGCTCAAAATATATATATCCTTTTTTCTCAAACTCTTTTAATATGGAATGAACAGTCTGTTTAGGTATAAGGTATCTTTGGCATACGATTTTTTGTGTGCATACATCAATTTCGTACAATGTATAAAGCACCATAAGGGAGTTATAGTTTAAACCGTATTTTTTAGCAATATTTTCGTAAACATTCATTACCCGGCTCATGGCAGAGTTTAAAACAGATATTTGTTCTTTAATTGAATTTTCCGTAATAAATCACTTCTTTCACATACAAAATAAAAAAGTACGAATTCGTACTATTAATATAGTATGATTTCGTACTTTTGTCAACGCATGTATTAAATTAATTTTAAATCATGTCGGCTATATCAAGTATAAGCCTTTGGGTCTTTTCCCAGCCAAGGCATGGGTCAGTTATGGATTTGCCGTATACTCCGTCGCCTATTTTCTGGCAGCCGTCTTCTATATAGCTTTCAATCATAAAGCCTTTTACCATTTTTCTTACATCATCTGAATATTTGCAGCTATGAAGGACTTCTTTTGCTATTCTTATCTGCTCTATATACTTTTTAGATGAGTTGGCATGGTTTGTATCGACTATTACGGCAGGGTTTTCAAGATTTCTTTCGGAGTACATGTCAAAAAGACGTACAAGGTCTTCGTAGTGATAGTTTGGTATGTTCATGCCATGTCTGTCAACAGCGCCACGAAGTACGGCATGAGTAAACTCATTGCCTTTTGTTGTTACTTCCCAGCCACGGTAAAGGAAAGTATGGCCACACTGTGCCGCTTCTATGGAGTTAAGCATAACTGAAAGATCGCCGCCTGTTGGGTTTTTCATACCACAAGGGATACCTATACCGCTGGCTGTAAGTCTGTGCTGCTGGTCTTCGGCAGAACGGGCGCCTACTGCTACATAAGAAAGCAGGTCTGAAAGGTAGCGGTGGTTCTCCGGGTAAAGCATTTCATCGGCTGTTGTAAGGCCTGTTTCCTCAACGGCTCTTTTATGGAGTTTTCTTATGGAGATAAGGCCTTCAAGCATATCCGGCTTTTTTTCCGGGTCCGGCTGAAGTGCCATGCCTTTGTAGCCTTTGCCTGTTGTTCTTGGTTTATTTGTGTAAATACGTGGTATAAGTATAAGCTTATCTTTAACTTTTTCGTTTATGTCTGCCAAACGGTGGATATAGTCTATAACTGGTTCTTCTCTGTCGGCAGAACATGGGCCTATAACAAGTATCATTTTATCGCTTTTGCCGGCAAATACATTTTTAATTTCCTCGTCACGCTGTTTTTTTATTTCATGCACTTTTGGATCAACGGGAATCATTTCTTTAATTTCGGACGGTATAGGCAGTTTTCTTTTAAAATCCATTTCCATAATTTCCATATATAAAACCTCGTTTCTTAAAAAAATAGGATTCAATCTCACTTTAAAGTGTTACAGTTTAAAGTATTATAGCACATTTGATTTTTATTGCAATACAAATTTTTAATTTATATCATTTTGATACATGTTTTTTTTATATGATTTGCTGTATTTTATTAAAATAGCACATAATTTTATATTACTGTTTTTTAGTATTTAAATAACAGGTGAAAAAACTCATAAAATTTGAAAAATAAAATTCCATAATACGGATAAATGTAGTATTATCAGATGTGTAATGTTTAACATATTATGAATGCTAAAAGGAGGAAGATTCCATTGAAGCTGAACAAGGCTATTGCTGTATACTTTTCTCCTACGGGAAACAGCAAAAAATGCGCCTTGGCTACTGCCGGTGTTATAGGGCGCAATATTGAGGAAATAGATTTGACAAAGACGGTTTCTTTTGATGAAGGCATGAAATTCGATATAAACGATTTTATTGTTTTTTCTGCGCCTGTTTACGGAGGACGCCTGTTTAAGGGCTTTGCTGAAAAACTGCATAATATGAATGGAAATTTTGCAAAATGCATAGGTATAGTTACATACGGCAACAGGGATTATGACGATGCACTTTTGGAGATGAAAAACATACTTATTGACAGCAATTTTATACCCCTTGGCTTTGGAGCTATTGTAGGCAGGCATACATACGGCCAGATTCAGACTGACAGGCCTGATAATGCTGATTTGGAAAACTGCCGTTCTTTAGCCAAAGGTGTATTGAACAAAATAGAAAAAGGCATTTTTACAATACCTTTTGTTAAAGGCAATTTCCCGTATAAAGACGGCGGAAATGGCGGAAGTTTTTATCCTCAGACTGACGATAAGTGCAAAAAGTGTGGATTATGTGCCAAAAGCTGTCCTCAGGGTGCCATATCTTTTGATGATTTTAAGACTATAGATACTAAAAAATGCATTTCATGCTTTAGGTGTATAAGGATTTGTCCTTTTGGTGCCAAAGTTATGGAAACTAAGGAGTATTTGGATTTTGCCGATATGTTTTCCAAAAAGTTAAGCGAGCCTAAAGAAGATGAGTTATTTATTTAAGTTTATAATAGGAGGGTTAAATTTTGCTTGAAATAGGACAAAAAGCAGTTGATTTTACATTAAAAGACCAAAACGATAATGATGTTAAGCTCTCGGATTTTATTGGCAAAAAAGTTGTGCTTTATTTTTATCCCAAGGATATGACTCCGGGATGTACTGCACAGGCAAAAGGTTTTGCCGAGCTTTTTAATGAGTTTTCAAATAAAGGTGCAGTTATAATAGGCATAAGCAAGGATACTGTTAAAAGCCATAAGAAGTTTGAAGAAAAATATTCTCTGCCTTTTATACTTCTTTCCGACCCGGAACACGAAGTTATGGAATCTTACGGTGTTTGGCAGGAGAAAAAGCTTTACGGCAAAGTAAGCATGGGTACTGTAAGAACTACTTATATAATAGATGAAAACGGTGTTGTGGAAAAGGTTTTCACAAAAGTTAAGGCCGCTCAAAACCCACAGGACATGCTTAATGAATTAAGCTGATTATAAAAAACAGTAATATGAAAAAGACCCTCAGTAAAATATCGGGGTCTTTTTTTAATTTTTCATAACAATTTTTTTAATTAATTGAAATATACAGTGTATATGATAAAATTATTATATACATTTTAATAATGTAAACAGAAGGCAACAAAAGAGGAGGTTAAGTATATGAAAATTAAATTTTTGGCTTTATGCGGTCTTTCAATGGCTTTATGCTCCAACGGCATAACAGCATTTGCTCAGAGCGGCACACAGAAAATAGATGCAGTATATAACAATATTAAAATTGTAGTTGACGGAAAAGAAGTTTCTACAAGCACTGAGCCTTTTATTTATAACGGAACAACTTATCTGCCGGTAAGAGCCATTGGTGAGGCGTTAGGCAAAGACGTAAGCTGGGATTCTGCAACAAATACTGTCTATATAGGCTCAGAAAAGACAAATGCTTCAACTGAGGCCAACAAGGTTATATACGACAGCAACGGAATTAAGGTAACATATACCGGTTTAAGTGTAAATAATTTTGGTGAAATAAACATTAATCTTAATATCGAAAACAATACCGATAAAAATTATACTTTCCAAGTTAGTGATTTTTCATTAAACGACATAATGTTTGAGCCAATATTCTCCTGCGATGTAGTAAGCGGTAAAAAAGCCGTTGACGGAATTTATCTGCCGCTTTGGAGCTTAAATGATATAGGCATATCTAAAGCTGAAGAGATTGAAAATGTGGAATTCAGTCTGCATATTTTTAACTCCAAAGACTGGAACGATGCCATAGACACAGAAAAAGTATCAATAAATTTTTAATACCAGTGATAAATAATAATTTTATTATATAGAACATATTATTGCTGAATTTTAATGAAAAAGCACGGAATCATTTGCTCTGGCAGAATGTTTCGTGCTTTATGCTTTATTAGTCCAATTTGTGTTAGGCTGAATAAAATTTCCGTCATAACAAGGCTGTGTGAATTTTAAAGTCGGATTTTTAAAGGTTTGGGTTTAAAAATACTGCTTTAAAGCCAGTGTGGTTTTGTATATTATTTGTATATACCGGAAAAAAATATGCAAAAATATGCCGTTATGCCGCAAAAACGGTATTATTATTGCTTTATTTGTGTGGTTTGGATATAATAAAGCTGTATACTGTATAAATCATTTTATATTTTGGTGAATGTATTATGGATAAGATTTTAATTAAAGCTTACGCTAAAATTAATTTAACCCTTAACGTATTAAGACGGCTTGAAAACGGATACCACGAGCTGGAAATGATTATGCAGTCCGTTGGGCTTCATGATACTGTTGAGGTTGAAAAAAACGATTCGGGTAATATACGTGTATTTACTGACAGCTCAAAAGTGCCTTTAGGCCAAGACAATACTGCATACAGAGCGGCAGAGGGCATAATTGAAAAGTACGGGCTTAAAAGCGGTGTTGACATACACATTAAAAAACGCATACCTGTTGCGGCAGGTCTTGCAGGGGGAAGTGCTGATGCGGCGGCTGTTATTAAGGCCATGAGGGAGCTTTTTCTGCCTTCGGTGCCTGTTGAAAAGTTCCAGAAGTTTGCTTCTGCAATAGGCAAAGATGTGCCATTTTGTCTTAAAAACGGTACGGCTTTTGCCTTTGGCTTAGGCGATAAATTAGTCTACATTAAGGACTGTCCGCTTTTTTACACCGTTATAGCAAAGCCGGATATAGACGTATCAACGGCCGCTGTTTATAATGCCCTTAAAATTGAGGATATAAAAAAACGGCCGGACACTAAAGCCATGCTTCATGCTATTGATACATCAGATGCAAAAGCCGTATCGGATAATGTGCTTAATGTACTTGAAACGGTTACGGCCCTTAAGTACCCGGTTATATGCCGCCTTAAAGAGTTTATGATTAATAACTCTGCTTTGGCAAGTGCCATGAGCGGAAGCGGCCCGTCTGTTTTCGGCCTTTTTGACAGTGAACAAAAGGCACAGTTTGTATGTGAAAGTATAAAAAAAGAATTTGGCATTACAGAGGTTTATTCAACTCAAACGGTTAATCCGAGGGATTGAGGAGGAGTTTTGTATGGAATATAAGTTTGAAGTAAATGCTAATGAGTATCTTCCGTTAAGAGAAGTTGTTTTCAACAATTTGAGAGATGCTATATTAAAAGGCCAGCTTAAGCCGGGAGAGAGACTTTTGGAAAATCATCTGGCTGAAAAGCTTGGAGTAAGCCGCACGCCTGTTAGGGAAGCTTTAAGAATGCTGGAACAGGAAAACTTAGTTGAGCTTATACCACGCAGGGGAGCACAGGTACTGGATATAAGTGCCGAGGACATTAAAAACATACTGGAAATAAGAAGGGCACTGGAAGTAGTAAGCATTCGCCATGCCTGCCAGAAAATGGACGAAGAAAGCCTTAAAGAGCTGAAAGCATATAATGCGGAATTTGAAAAGGCTTTTGAAAATGAGGATTATGAAGGCGTTGCCACATCTGACGAGAAATTCCATGATGTAATATTCCGTTCAGCAGGCAATTTAAAGCTTGTGGCTATTATAAGCAATATACAGGCTCAGGTGTACCGCTACAGAATGGCATACCTTAAGGTTTACGAAACAAAGACAGCAGTTATTAACCACCACAGAAATATTATTGAGGCTATTGAAAAGCATGACGAAGCCATGGGCGAAAAGGTTATGGCAGAGCATATTGAGCATCAGACACAGGTAATATTGGAATCTCTTAAAAAGTAACAGTATTTTATTATTTTTATGTAAAAGCTATAAAGGCAGTTATCTAAAGGGAGGGCGCAGTGTGAGTACAAAAAGAAAACCGACAGCTAATAACAGCATAAGAACCTACGGCGCCGAAAACCGCAAAGCCGTCAGAGAAAAAAAGCTGAGAGAAAAAAAGATAAAAGCCATTGCGGCTTTGGTTTTTGTACTGGCGGTTATTATATTTATTATTTTTCAGGTGTTTTTTGGCAAAAACGCATATAATGTTATGGTAGGGGAAAATGTTGTATGCACTATTGATAAAACAAATCTTACATCGGAAGATATTTTAAACACGGCTACAGCATCTTTAGGCAAAGACCTTAATACTAATGTTAGAATAAAAGACGAAATTACATTACAGCCTGTTCACGCTTCTTCTAAGGACATGGTTACGGTGGAGTATGCCGTTACGAAAGTTAAGGAAGCGGCTTCTTACGAGGTTGAGGCCGGCATTATTATGATAGACAACAAAAAAACCGTTGTTTTGGAAACCAAAAACGAAGCCGAAAACCTTCTTGAGAGTATTAAAGGCAAGTTTGCACCGGAAAATGCCGATGTTACAAAGTGCACATTTGAACAGAATGTATCAACGGTAACGGATTTTGTGGATTCATCGGAAATACTATCTTTTGAAGAGGCATACAAGAAACTGACATACACAACGGAGCAGGACGACGTTTATACCGTTGTATCAGGAGATACGGTATGGTTGGTAGCAAATAAATTCGGTATGACTATAGACGACCTTAAAAGTCTTAACTCCATGACAAGCGACACACTTAAAATAGGACAGGAAATTAAAGTAAAAAAACAAGTACCGTTTTTAACAGTTAAATACAACCCTTAACAGCGGAGGTGTTTTTATATGAACAGCAGGATACTTGTTGTTGACGATGAGAAAAACATTGTTGACATTATAAAATACAACTTAAAAAAAGAAGGATATGACGTTATAACGGCAAGTGACGGGGAGGAAGCCATTAAGCTTAATGAAGAGTTTGAGCCTGACTTAATACTTCTTGATTTAATGATGCCTAAGCTTGACGGCTATGCCGCCTGCCGCAAGATACGTGAAAAATACGACACACCTATTATTATGCTTACGGCAAGAGCCGAAGAAGTTGACAAGGTTTTAGGTCTTGAACTGGGGGCTGACGACTATGTTACAAAGCCTTTCGGCACAAGGGAGCTTATGGCAAGGGTAAAGGCCAACCTCAGACGCCGTGCCGTAAACGATGATGATGGTGCAGACAAGGCCAAAAGCAAGGATGACTTGTCTTTTGGCGGTCTTACAATTAACATGAAGCTTTTTGAAGTAAAGAAAAACGGCAAGACAATAGACCTTACATTAAGGGAGTATGAGCTTTTAAAATTTTTAGCCTCACAGAAAACACAGGTGTTTTCAAGAGAAACTTTGCTTGAGAAAGTTTGGGGCTATGAGTATTTCGGTGATGTACGTACAGTAGATGTTACCGTAAGGCGTTTAAGAGAAAAAATAGAAGACGATCCGGGGAAACCAGTTTATATACTTACAAAGCGCGGTGTGGGTTACTATTTCGGCGCTTAAGCCGGGGGTTATGATATGATGAAAAGCATTAAGGCCAAGCTTATAGCCATGTATCTTGGCCTTGTTATGATTGTAATGATTGTATGCGGTAGCTTTATACTTATAAGTTTGCAGGATATAGAGCTTAAGCGTGCCGAGGAACAGATGCGGCTGTATACCGAAAAGATAAAAGAACAGGTAGTCCTTACATGTGAGGAAACAGGTTTTCAGGACGGGCTTATACAGTTTACCCAAAGCGGCTCAAATTCCAGTCAGCTTCAGGGCAATATTATAAATACCGACGGCAAAACAATAGCATCTACTGTAGGGGCTAAAGGCGTTCAGGAGGAATATAAAAACTCAGTAATAATAAGCGCTCTTTCAGGCACGGCGTCTTTTTCCAAAAAAAGCGCAGTTGCCGAAAACGGCGATATATATATTGAATATGCCGAGCCGGTGCTTATAAGCGGTGTTGTTAAGTATGTTATATTTACAAGAATGGATGCATCCAGCATATACGAAAGCATCGACCAGACAAGACGCACACTTGTGCTTTCTGTTGCCATAGCTTTTGTTATGGCAGGTGTTATGGGGTATTTCTTTGCAAACACAATAACCGGGCCTATACTAACCCTTACAACAAAGGCCAAAGAACTGGCTAAGGGCAAGCTTGACCAGACGGTTAGGGTCAATTCCGATGACGAGATAGGCCAGCTTTCCGAAAGCTTTAATTTTATGGCTATGGAGCTTAGCAATACTTTAAGCGAAATGGGCAAAGAAAAGAACAAGCTGGAAATAATACTCCACAACATGACAGACGGTGTTATTTCGTTTGACAAATCCGGTGAGCTTACACTTTTTAACAGTGCCGCTATGGAGCTTTTAGGCGTGGATAAGCCGGAAAACGACCTGAGGAGCTTTATAAACCATTACGACATAACAAGCGGTGTATATATTGATATGGTAGACAGCAAAACTACCAAAAAAATAAATTTCTGGGTTGATGACAAATACATCAATGCCACATTTTCGCCGTATTTAAGCGAAAAAAACATATTTGCCGGTGTGGTAGTTGTTCTTCAGGATAATACGGAAATGAAGCGTCTTGATGACATGCGTAAAGAATTTGTGGCTAATGTTTCCCATGAGCTCAGAACACCTCTTACAACAGTTAAAAGCTATACTGAAACACTTCTTGACGGTGCCCTTGACGACAGGGAAACGGCAGAGGAATTTTTGGGCATTATAAACAACGAGGCAGACAGGATGTCTTTTCTTGTACGGGACCTTTTACAGCTTTCACGTTTTGACAACAACCAGATTGAGCTTAGCTTAAGCCGAATTAATGTAGACAGTTTTATATCCGAAAACGTTAAAGCCAGCCGAATTTTGGCGGAAAACAAAAAACAGAACTTAATATTTACTCCTTTAGGCCGGGATGTATTTATATCAGCCGACAGGGGCAGGATTACACAGGTTATTAACAACGTAATAACAAATGCCATTAAATACAGCCCTGAGGGCAGTACCGTAAAAGTATGGGCTGAGGAAGAAAAAGACCGTGTTAAAATTATTGTTGAAGACAACGGCATAGGCATATCCAAAAATGATTTGCCAAGGATATTTGAAAGGTTTTACAGGGTGGATAAAGCCAGAAGCCGTGCTATGGGCGGCACAGGCCTTGGTCTTGCTATAGCAAAAGAGATTATGGAGCGTCACGGCGGCAGCATAAGTGTTGAAAGTGAGATATTAAAAGGAACAAAAATGACTATGTGCTTCCTTAAAAATCCGGAAAAGAGCAGCAGCAATATAAAAACTGTTTAAAGCCTTTAATTTATGGCAGTTTATGCTCTTAAAGCGAGTATTTTGAATTATTGGCATATACTGTAATTTAAAAGTAACTGGCATGTAACAGAAATGTAATATATGTGGTGTATAATACTTTCTGTAAGTGAAAATATATAGTTGCAAGTTTTTATAACCGTTTTATAACTGTTTTAATAACGTATTTAACTGTTATAATACTTCTGACTTTTTAACTGTATATTTAACTTTTTCCTGATTTTTTAATTTTACTAACTTTTCAAACTTTTCTGATGTTTTTGTTTATTGAGAGCATAAGCTTTTGAGTATAGCAAAAAGAGAGCAAAAGTTTGGGCCGCAGGCAAATTTTATTTGGAGGTGCATGGCAGTGAAAAAAATCCTGTTTGTTTTTATGCTTTGTTTTTCCGCTTTATTAGCTTGTCCGGCTGCCTATGCAAAGGAAGCCGATACAGATGCTTTTGAAATTACAAGCGGACTTGATTTCAGTAAAGATACAGTATCTACTTTCGACAATTCCAAAACTATTTCAGGTACAGCCGAAAAGGATACTGAGATTAAAATAGAGGTATACTCGGTTGATTCTGATGACATGACTTTAACTAATGATTATGCACTTACTGTGGGGGTTTCGGGCATATTCTCACAGATTGTAGATTTAAGTCTTGGCGAAAATTATATTATTGTTTCATCCGGTGATTCGGAAGAAAGCAAAGCCGAAATTACGGTAAACCGCAAGACGGAGGCTGTTAAAAAGGCTTTGGAAAACGGCGTATACCTTCCGTAAAAAATGAAAAATAAAGTATATGGTGATTAAATATGGCAGGCAAAAAAAACAGTATGTTTAAAAATATATTTGTTATAGTGCTTTTTGTCTGTGCTGTTATTCAAACAGGTATGTTATGGCTTGACAGTAGTTCGAGCCATAACTTTTTTTATTATTTGTTTGAACGGCAGTTTACAGAAAGCGGCTCAAATGGGCCTGTTGAGTCTATTGCGCCTAAAGATACGGCTGTAGGCAACGGGAATAATACATTTAAACTGCTTTACGGCACTGATGAGGGTATTGATACATCTGTTAACAGTGTTATAAAAAATGCCGTTTCAAACTCTGATGAACAAGTGATAACGGATTTTTTATGGCAGGACTGTATTAATGTTAAGTGTGCAGTATATGAATTCGGCATTACTGTGCCTTTTAACGAGTTCTTTAACGGGTTAGGCATTTCTGAAAGAAAGACGCCGGAGAGTATGAGTGGTTTTACAAGCATAGTTACAGTACCGTTTAACGAGGATAACAAAAACAGTGTTGTTTATTTTATAGACGACTCATCTTCTGACAGCGAAGCTGTTATGTATACTGCCGATGTTTCACCGGAGCTTTCAAATGAGATAGACAGAGTGCTTAATGATTCTAAAAACAAACTGACGTGTATTTCAACTGCTGCCAGCGGGTTTAACATATTTAAGAACAATGTTTTTGTACCTCAGTTTTCGTCGGATAAAAGCGGTTTTTATGGCATTAGTGAAAGTCCATGCATTGATTTATCCGAAAATGTGACTACTGAATATATAGAATCAGTTACAGAGCAGTATTTTGGCGGCTACACTAACAAAACAGTTTCTTTTGAGCCGTCCGGGGTTTATACCATTGCCGATACGACTAATGTGGTTAAGTTATACCCTTATAATGTTCTGGAATATTTCAGCTATAATGCAGAAAACACCGAACAGCAGCAGAGCTTATCTTCAGCGTATTATGTTTGCATGGAATTTTTAAACAAAGATACATCCATTAAAACAGACTACTATCTTTCTGATGTACGAATAACAGGTGAAGGTGCTTTATTCTGTTTTGACTACTGTGTATCAGGCATGCCTGTTGTTATAGGCGGCAATATAAGGAATGAATACGGAATAAACCATGCAATGGAAGTTCTTGTTTCAGGCAACAGTGTAAGGAAGTTTAAAAAGTACAACTCTAATTTTGCCGAAAATACTGATTTTGCCGAGAACATTTCAGTTGATTTCCTTACGGCTGTTAATTACTCAATGGTTCTAAAAGGCGGAGATAACAACCAGATAGATGAAATTGTATTTGGTTATTATTTAACCGGTGAAGAAGATGAGCCGCAAAGCGGTATATGCTGGTTTGTTAATATTGATTCCACTGTTTATATAATAGATGCTGAGGACGGAAGCCTGAGAATTAAGTAGTGCCTGTGGAGGTTAGCTATGGATTGGAACAGAGTTAAAAGCATATTTATATATATACTTATAGCAATTAATATAGGTCTGCTTGCCCTTAACTACAAAGAAGGCCAGAAGTATACTTTATCAAGTGAGCAGGAAAAGGCCGTTTATGAGCTTTTAAGCAATAACAATATAGGTATTTACACCAATCTTATAAAAAAATTCAGTCCTATGCGGCAGTTAGCCGTTACAACACCTGTTTTTGATAACGACAGCATACGTAGTGTATTTTTTGACCCAAACGAGGAGATTAAAATTACAGTTGATTTTGACCAGACGGTTTTTAAAAGCGAGAGCAAAACCGTTACTTTATACGGAAACGTATTGGTTTTTGAATGTCCTAACGGTACAGGCACTATTGAAAACTTTACAAAGAAAGATTCTGCTGAGTTTGCCCAAAGCTTTATTAATAATCTGACTTTTGAGAGTAAAAACAACATTAAACTGGAGAAAGTATCGGAATACGAAAACGGGTATCTGGTGGAATTTAATGAGCTTTACGGCAAAAACAGCGTATTTTGCAGTTCAAGAGAGGTTTATATTACAGAAAAGGGCATTATTTCAATGCGTGCCGAGTTTTACAACATTGAAGGGTATACAGGTGAAAAACGCCAGATTTGCTCCTGTGATGAAGCTCTGCTTACAGTGCTTTACGACATAAAAAACAACTATAATGAAATGCCTACAGGAACATATATAGAAAAAATAGAACTGGGATACGACTTACAGGTGCAAAGTGATATTTCCCAGATTAGTACTTTAAAGCTTGTGCCGTGTTACAGAATTTTTATTTCGGGCTTTGACAAGCCGTTTATTGTAGATGCTTACACAAATGAAATTACTGAAATAAAAGACAGTGCTTTTATTCAGGATGAAGCACAAAATGAAAATAGTTCAGTTTAAAGAGCCGGTTTAAAAAAGCCGGCTTTTTTTAGTATAATATTTAGTTATATTTGGGTATTGAAAAATTTATGCTTACAGGGTATCATTGTTCATTATGCTTTGGAGTTTTGCAGGGTGTTAAAAATACTTTTCACAAAAGGCATAACGTGCTATAATTAATATAACTATGTAAACTATACGGCATTGCCGTTTTAATATTATATTTGGATTAATTTTGGAGAGGTTTGAACAAAGATATGGACAGGCTCGTGGTAAAAGGAAAGAAAAAACTTTCGGGCAGCGTAGTAATTAGCGGAGCTAAAAATGCCGCTGTTGCCGTTATACCGGCGGCTATAATGGCAGACGGTATATGTGTTATTGACAACCTTCCTTATATTGAGGATGTAAGGTGCCTTTATACTACATTGAACAAAATAGGCACCAAATGCACATACAAAGACAAGCATACACTTGAAATAGACAGCACTAATGATATATGCACAAAAGTTACATTTGACGAAGTGCGTAAAATGCGTGCTTCTTATTATCTGTTAGGTGCTCTTTTAGCCAGATTTAAAAAAGCCGAAGTTGCTATGCCAGGGGGCTGTAATTTTGGTACAAGGCCTATTGATTTGCATTTAAAGGGGTTTAGGGCATTAGGCGCTCAGGTTGAGGTTAACGGAGAAATTGTATGTGTTAAAGCCGATAAGCTTAAAGGTGCCAGCATATACATGGATACTGTAAGCGTTGGGGCTACAATTAATATTATGCTTGCTGCTACAATGGCAGAAGGCACAACTACTATAGAAAATGCTGCCAAAGAACCGCATATTGTTGATGTGGCTAACTTCCTTAACATGATGGGTGCCAAAATAAAAGGCGCCGGAACGGATGTAATAAAAATTATAGGTGTTGACCACCTTCATGGTGCAGAGTATACAATTATACCGGACCAGATAGAGGCCGGAACTTATATGATAGCGGCAGCTATTACAAAAGGCCGTGTTAAAGTGCAGAATATTATACCTACACACATGGATTCTTTAAGTGCCAAGCTTATAGAAATAGGCATAAATATAGAAGAAGGCGACGATTACATAACAGTTGATGCCACAAATGCACAGTTTAAGGCTACCAGCATACGTACAATGGCTTATCCGGGCTTTCCTACGGACTTACAGCCGCAGATGGCAGCCCTTTTAAGCGTATGTGAAGGAACAAGCATGATAACTGAAAATGTTTGGGAAAAACGCTATCAGTATATTGACGAGTTAAAAAAATTAGGCGCTAAAATAACGGTGGAAGGCCGTGTGGCCATTATAGAAGGCGTTAAAGAGCTTTCCGGTGCCAATGTTGAGGCTACAGACTTAAGAGCCGGGGCTGCTATGATTATAGCGGCTTTAAACGCACGGGGTGAAACCGTTATAGGCGAGGTAAAATATATCGACAGAGGTTACGAAGAAGTAGAGAATAAATTTTTGGCTTTAGGTGCTGATATACGTAGAGTCTCTGTTTGATGCGGAGGTAATTTTAAAATGACTAAATTCTGCCCCCTTGTAAGCGGAAGCAGCGGCAACAGTATATTTATTAAAAGTGAAGGCACTAATATACTTATAGATGCCGGCGTCAGCGGCAAAAAAATACAGGACTGTCTTAAGAGCATAGGCGAGGATTGCTCAAAAATAGATGCCATATTTATAACTCATGAGCATACAGACCACATAAAAGCAGTTGGTATACTTTCAAGAAGGTTTGATATACCGCTGTATGCAACTGAAGGTACTTGGGGCGCTATGGAAGGCCTTATAGGAAGTATAGACAGGAAAAACAGAAAAATTATATACAGCGGTGAAAAAACACAGCTTAACGATATGGTGCTTAAGCCTTTTTCGATACCTCACGATGCAGCTGAGCCGGTGGGCTACAGTGTTTTTTCTCAAGGTGTTAAAATGACTGTAGCTACAGACATAGGCCATGTTGATGATGTAGTTAAAGAGGCTGTGGCTGACAGCGATGTACTTTTGCTTGAGGCTAATCATGATATTGAAATGCTTAAAAGAGGGCCGTATCCTTACAGTCTTAAGCAGAGAATACTGGGGCTTTACGGACACATGGCAAACAACAGTGCCGGAAGTCTTATAGGCGAAGTATTCTCCGGAAGAATGAAAAATATATTTTTAGGACACTTAAGTGCTGAAAATAATACTCCTGATTTGGCATACTCAACTGTAACGGGGATACTTGAAAAAAGCGGTATTTCGGCAGGAAAGGATGTAAACATAACTCTTGCCCAAAGGCACTGCCCAAGCGGAATTATTACATTTGGTGCTTAAAATGGCAGGTATTAAAATATGAATATAAATATTGTCTGTGTCGGCCGGCTTAAAGAAAAATACTGGACCGATGCCGTAAACGAATATGTTAAAAGGCTTGGCAGATATGCCAAGATTAAAATAATTGAGCTTAATGATGAAAAAGCGCCTGAAAACTTAAGCGATGCACAAAAGATACAGGTTATGGAAAAAGAAGGCGCCAGAATACTTAAAAGCATACCGGCAGGAAGCTTTGTTGTAAGCCTTGAAATAGACGGCAAAAACTTAAGTTCCCAGGAATTATCCGACTTTATTAAAAACAAAATGGTAAACGGTGTAAGCGACATGACTTTTGTTATAGGCGGTTCACTTGGTCTTAGCAAAGAAGTTACGGACAGGGCAGAATATCATTTGAGTTTTTCAAGAATGACTTTCCCACACCAAATGGCCAGGGTAATGCTTCTTGAACAGATATACAGAGCAGAAAAAATAATCTGCAATGAACCATATCATAAATAATCGGGAGGTTAAAGACATGATTAAAAAAGCAGGCTCATTAAACAAAATCGAGATGAAAAATGCAAAAGGCGGTTTAAACAGTATTTTTGCCGACCTTATACTTGAAGGTGACGAATTTTTGAATGCCGGTAGGCTTTTCAATTTTGTAACATTCCCACCAAACTCATCTATGGGTTATCATGTGCATGAGGGTGAAAGTGAAACTTATGTAATTCTTAAGGGCCATGGTATTTATAACGACAACGGAACAGAGGTTGAGGTTTCTGCCGGAGATGTTACATTCTGTGCTCCTGGTGAGGGCCACGGCCTTTTAAACAATACAGACGAGGAGCTTGTAATTGTAGCTCTTATTATGTATGATAAAAGATAATTAATAAGTATTTTAAGGCAGCTTTTAGGCTGCCTTTTTATTGTGTTTAAAATAATATAAAAACTGGCTGTTTGACAAAACAAAAAAGAGCTTGAATAATAAAATCAAGCTCTTTTTTAATTCATAATTTGTTTTATGCAAAGTTAAATTTTTTATGCCTGTGCAGCAGCAGCTTTTGCTTTTTGCAAATCCTTTTTCCACCAGCCTCTTTTCTTTGTGTAATAAAGGAAATAGGAAATAAACAAAACAGATGTTATTACCCATGAAAGAGGGAATGTAAAAAGTATCGTATGCAGTGTCTGGCTCTTAGGCACTGCTATTGCAAGCCAGAGCATACGAGGTATACATACACCGGATATGGCCAAAAGCATAGGTTTAAATGAGTTGCCTGTTCCTCTCATTGTACCTGAAAGCACTTCTATAAATATATACGATACAAAAAACGGCGGAAGGTAATGCATTATGCTAACGCCTATTTTTATTACATCAGGGTCTGTTATAAAAAGGCTTAAAAGACTGCTGCTGAATGTATACAGACAAAAACTTATAAGCAGTGTAGCTATAAACGCCATTACAAGACATTCTTTAACGCTTCTCATAACACGGTCTTTTCGTCC